>NZ_JBFBJX010000007.1:0-132498 GCF_040686295.1 Streptomyces sp. NPDC085944
GGCGGACACCCCCCGACCCGACCCCTCCTCGCCGTACGCGGCTGCCGGCCGCCCCACGTCACTGCCCCGTCCCCGCCGTACGCGGCTCCCCGCCGATGCCGTCGCCGCTGCGGGCAGTCGTGCCGCTGGGGCGGCACGGGTGGGCGGTGGGGGTACCTCCCAGGCCGTTCAGGTACTGGGGGAGGCACCCCGCCAGCGCCGGGCCGCGCTCCCCACCGCCCCTGCACCCGTGCCGGGTGACCGGGCACCCCGTGCCGGTGGCCCGCCCCGTACCCGTGCCGGGTGACCGGGCGACCCCGGGTCGGTGGGCCCGCCCCTGCACCCGTGTCGGGTGACCGGGCACCCCGTGCCGGTGGCCCGCCCCGTACCCGTGCCGGGTGACCGGGCGACCCCGGGTCGGTGGGCCCGCCCCCGTACCCGTGCCGGGTGACCGGGCGACCCCGGCGAACGGCGCCGCGTTCACTCGCCGGCGTTCACGGCCCCACCGTCGGAGACCTCCGGCAGCTCCGCCGCCAAGGACGCCGCCGCCTGCACCAGAGGCAGCGCCAGCAATCCGCCCACCCCCTCGCCCACCTTCACGCCCTGGGACAGCAGCGGCTCCAGGGCCATCCGGTCCAGAGCCTTCGCCTGCCCCGGCTCCCCGCTGTCGTGCGCGGCCAGCCACCAGTCCGGCGCCCGGAAGGCGACCCGCTGCCCGACCAGCGCGCACGCCGCCGTCACGACGCCGTCCAGGATCACCGGCATCTTCCGCACCGCGCTCTGCAGCAGGAAGCCCGTCATGGCGGTGAGGTCCGCGCCGCCGACCGTGGCGAGCAACTGCAGCTGGTCGCCGAGGACGGGCCGCGCCCGGCGCAACGCGTCACGGATCGCGGCGCACTTGCGCATCCAGGCCAGGTCGTCGATCGGCAGCCCGCCCCGGCCGGTGACGACCGACGCGTCCGTCCCGCACAGCGCCGCCACCAGAACGCCCGCCGCCGTCGTACCACCCACGCTGACGTCACCTAGCACCACCAGGTCCGTGCCCGAGTCGGCCTCCTCGTCGGCCACCGCCATCCCGGCCCGGAAGGCGGCCTCCGCCTCGTCCGGGGTCAGCGCGTCCTCGATGTCGATGCGTCCGCCGCCGCGCCGCACCCGGTGTCCCGCCACCTCGGCCGGCAGCGTCTCGGGGTCGCAGTCCAGGGCCATGTCGACGACGCGCACGGGGACGTCCAGACGCCGGGCGAGCACCGACACCGGCCGGGTCCCCTCCAGCACCTCGCGCACCAGTTCGCCGGCGCCGCCCGCGGGCCGCGCCGAGACGTCGAGCTCGGCGACCTTGTGGTCACCGGCGAAGAGCACCACCCGGGGCCGTACGACGGGGCGAACCGGTACGGCGGACTGCGCGGCCGCCAGCCACTCGCCGAGGTCGTCCAGGCGGCCCAGGGAGCCGGGCGGGACGGCCTGACGTTCCCGGCGCGCCTCCGCGTCGCGGCGTACCCCGCCGTCGGGGCGCTCGATCAGGTCGGTGAAGTCGTCGAGATTCAGCGAGCTCATTCGCCGAACAGTACCGGCCCCGGTCGAACGCGGTGGAAGGCCCGTGGGCGGCAGACCCGGGCTGCGTCGTTGCGCCTCGGAGCGCGATCACCTACGTAACGTTTTGCCTGGATTGTCGTATGTCCCTCGCGTACGTCCCCTCGTACGCCCTCGTCTCGTGTCGGGAGCCGCCCGTGTCCGGACCCCCCGCCCCCTCGGTGCCTCCCGTCCCCTCGTACGGGCCCTACCGCCGGGACTGCCCCTGGTGCGGTTCGCGGCGGCTGCGGGCCCGGCTGCGCGGAGACGGGCCGCGGCAGGGCGCACCCAACCGGTCGCCGGTCCAGCGGTGTGCGGACTGTCGGCACGTCTTCCGGAACCCGCCGCTCCCGCCCGGCACCGAACACCCCGTGATCCGGGCCGGCGTGCGGGTGCGGCACGGTCTGGCCGCGCGTGCGATGTTCCGCCGCTGTCCCGAGCCCGAGAGCTGGCTGGACGTCGGCACCGGGGACGCCGACTTCCCGCTGACCGCCCGCGCGCACTTTCCGTACACCTCGTTCGACGGCCTCGATCCCACCCATCGGGTGCTGCGGGCCCGCGCGGTGGAGCGGGTGGAGGAGGCGTTCGTCGGGCGGCTGACCGATCATCACATCGCGGTCCGGCTGCAGGAGCGCTACGACGTCGTCAGCCTCTTCCAGTACCTGGAGCGGGTCGCGGACCCGCGCGCCGAACTGCGCGGCGCGCTGCGGGTGCTGCGGCCCGGCGGGCATCTGCTCGTCGACGTGGCCGACCCGCGCCGGCTGTTCCCGGTCCACGCGGTCGGACTGAACGCCGAACTCGTGGCCCAGGGCTGCACCGTCCTCACCGGCGCCCGCGTCCACCGCGTCATCGCGCGCAAGGACGCCTCGGCCTCAGCCGCGTAGCACCAGCGCCTGGCCCGCCACCACGAGCAGCACCTGCTCGCACTCGGCGGCGAACGCCGCGTTCAGGCGGCCGAGTTCGTCGCGGTAGCGGCGGCCCGAGGCGGTGGCCGGGACGATGCCCGAGCCAACCTCGTTAGACACCGCCACCAGCGTGCGCCGGGTGGTGCGGACCGCCTCCGTCAGCTCCCGCACCCGGTCCCGCAGCGCCCGTTCGCCGCCGTCGGCCCACTCCGCGTCGTCCCACGCGCCGACCGCGTCCATCGCGTCCGTCAGCCACAGGGACAGGCAGTCGACGAGGAGGGGCGGGCCCTCGTCCTTCAGGAGGGGGACCAGGTCGCACGTCTCGGCGGTCCGCCATGAGACGGGGCGGCGCTCCCGGTGCGCGCCGACCCGGGCCGCCCATTCGGTGTCGCCGGCCCGGGAGCCGCCGGTGGCCACGTAGAGGACGTCGGGGAAGGGCTCCAGGCGGCGTTCCGCCTCCACCGACTTGCCCGACCGGGCGCCGCCCAGCACGAGGGTGCGCCGCGGTACGTCGGGCACGTCCTCGTACGAGCCCACCGCCAGCGTCGTGCCGTCCGGCACCGCCCGCGCGCCGGCCGCCGCGAGCCGCCGTCCCAGCTCCCGGCCCGGCGGTACGCCGTGGTCCAGGTGGACGGCGACGACGTCCGTCGTCGGGCCCGCCGCGCCCACCGCCCGCAGCCTCGCCAGCGCGTCCGGCCGCCCCACGACGTCCGCGAGGACCAGATCGTACGGCTCGGACGGCGCCTCCAGACCCGCCGGCGCGCCGCCCGGCGGCACGTACAGGAGCCGCCCGCCGTCCGGTCCCGTCACCGCGTACCCGGTACCCGGCGCGTCCAGCGCCACCGCCCGCACCCGGTGCCCGGTCAGCAGCGCCAGCTCCCGCCCGTCCGGCACCCGGCCCGGCTGCGGCAGCCCGGCCGGCACCTCCACGGCGGGACCGTCGTGCGGGTGGGAGAGCAGCACCTGCCGTACGCCGGCCAGGGAGCGCCCCGCCCGGGCCGCGGCGAACGCGGCGCCCGGCGTCAGGTCGAGCAGCAGCGCGCCGTCCACCAGCAGGGCGGTCGCCGCACGCGCGTCCGCGCCCTGCGCCGCGGCACAGGCCGCGCAGGGACAGTCGGGGCGGGGCAGTCCCGCGGGGGCACCGGTGCCGAGCAGAGTCACGTCCACGCACCGATTTTCCCCGGTCGCCCGGCGACGTGCGCGCCCGAGTCCCCCGAGGGGCGTGCGACGCCTTCTACGGTGCGCCCGCGTCAGCGCATAGGCTGCGGGCGGGGGCCGGACCGTGATCCGGCTTCCGCACTGCATGTGCTCACATCTGGGAGGCGTACATGGCGGCATGGACGTGGCGGTTCGAGACGGCCGACGGGACGGAGGTCCAGCCCGCGGTGGAGCCGGAGGAGTTCACCACGCAAGGGGACGCCGAGTCCTGGATCGGGGAGCACTGGAAGGACCTCCAGGAGGGCGGCACCGACCAGGTGCGGCTCTTCGAGGACTCCACGGAGATCTACGGCCCGATGAGCCTGCACGCCGAGGAGGCGGAGGTCGAGGCCGGGTCCGAGGCCTGAGGGGCCGGGGCCCGGGATCCGGGGCTCCTGGGCGGGCGGGGGCGGGCTCCCCGTCACTGCTCGCCCAGCGTCACCTCGGCGGTGTGCTCGTCGCCGTCCCGGGTGTACGTCACCTTCGTCCGGTCGCCCGGCCGCATCGACGCCAGCGCCTCGGACAGCGAGGTGATGGTGGTGATGTCCGTGTCCCCGAGCTTCACGATGACGTCCCCGGGCCGCAGCCCCGCCTTGTCGGCGGCCCCGCCGTCGCTCACCTCGACGACCGCCACACCGGCCGGCCGGTAGTTGTCGTCGACGACCGTCCGGGCGGTGATGCCCAGCGCGGCCCGGCCCGAGTCGGTGACCTTGCCGTCCTCGACGATCTGATCGGCCACCGTCGTCACCATCGACGCCGGGATCGCGAACCCGATGCCGGGCGCCGCGCTGTCGCCGAGCCCCGGGTCGGTCGCCGCCAGCGTCGGGATGCCGATCACCTGCCCGTCCAGGTTCACCAGGGCGCCCCCGCTGTTGCCCGGGTTGATGGCCGCCGACGTCTGCACCATGTTGCCGATCGTCGCGCCCGTGCCGCCCCCGCTGCTGCCCTCGGTGACGGTCCGCCCCGTCGCCGACACGATGCCCTGCGTCACGCTGGAGGACAGGCCGAGCGGCGAACCCATCGCAAGCACGAGCTGCCCGACCTCGACCTTCGAGGAGTCCCCGAAGCGGGCCGCCTTCATGCCGTCGGGCACCCGGTCCAGCTTGATCACGGCCAGGTCCTGCTCCGGGTAGGAGGAGACGAGCTTCGCGCCCAGGGCGCCCTCGGTGCGGGCCGTCGTCACCCGGAAGGACTTGCCGCTCCCCACGACGTGCGCGTTGGTGACGACGTGCCCCTTGTCGTCGTACACGATCCCGGAGCCCAGCGAGTCGCCCGCCTGGATCTGGACCACCGACGGCAGGACGTCCCTGATCACCCGGGTGTAGTCGGCCTGCAGATCGTTGGCCGCGCTCTGCGCCGCGGCCTGCGCCGTGTCGCCCTCCCGTGTGCTCCCCGAGCCCCGTTCCGTCCCCGAACCGGCGTCGGAACAGCCGCCCAGCAGCAGCGCGGAGCAGGCCAGGACGGTGATCGGAGCGAGCAGCCGGGACGGGCGGGCGCGGGAAGTGTCCATGGCCCGAGTCTCAGCGCGCCCCGGGCGCCCGGCCCCCGGTGCACACCCGAACGGGCGAAGCCGGGGCGGTGCCCCTGACCCGGGGGCGTCGTTTCGATCTTGTCGGGGTCGCGGGGTCCGGCACGCGCTCCCCCACTGCCTGAAGGGCGTGGGCGGTGCCCCCAGCGGCGTTGTCGTCGGTTGCCAGGGATCCGCCCTCGCGCCCGCTGCACGCTCCCCCACGCTCGGCTTCGCTCGCGCGGGAGGGGCCCCCATCGCCCCCGCTCGGGTCGGCCACACGGCACCGTTGCCTGGAGCCGACCCGATCCGAACGACGCCCCTTAGCCCCGCACCCCGCACAGGTGGAGCAGCGCCGCGATGGCGCGGTACGGGTCGGTCCGGCCGGCCCGCTCCTCGGCGGCCAGCAGCGTCTCCAGGTCGTCGGGCGGCGCGGCCCCGTCGGGTGCCGTGTCCGTGAAGACCCGTACGCCGTACCAGGTGTGCAGCGGCGCGCCGATACCCGCGAGCTTCGCCGTCAGCGTCGCCAGCCGGTCCGCGCGGACGTCGAGGCCCAGGCGATTGCGGTAGTTGACGGTGTCGAAGGCGGCCAGCGCGCCCGCCCAGTCACCGTGCAGGCCGGGGCGCAGCGCGAGCGCGTCGCCGTTGCGCACCACCAGCGACAGCAGACCGCCGGGCGCCAGCATCCGGGCCAGTCCCGCGAGCAGCGGGTCGGGCTCCTCGACGTACATGAGCACGCCGTGGCACAGCACCACGTCGAAGCTGCCCGGCAGGAAGTGCACGCCGGTGTCCCGGCCGTCGCCCTCCACGATCCGCATCCGCTCCCGGATGCCCTCCGGTTGCCCGGCCAGCGCCTCCCGGGCGGCCGCGATCATCGTCGCGTCCCGCTCCACGCCGGTCACCTGGTGCCCGGCCCGGGCCAGCCGCAGCGCCTGGGTGCCCTGGCCCATTCCGACGTCGAGCACGCGCAGCCGCCGCCCCACGGCGAAACGCCCTGCTATCTGCTCGTCCAGCTGCCGGGCCACCAGCTCCTGCCGTACGACGTTGCGAAGCCCGGACAGACCCGCTGTCCAGACCTCGGCCGCGCCCCCGGTGAACGGCGTCGTGCTCAGGGCCGCTCCCCGCGCTTGACCTGAGGCTTGGGCAGCCGGAGCCGGCGCATCTGCAGGGACCGCATCAGGGCGTAGGCGACCGCGCCGCGCCTGCGCTCGTCCGGGAAGCGCTCGGCGAGCCGCTTCTTCAGCCGGAAGCCGGTGACGATCGAGTCCAGCACGATCAGCACGATCACGATCAGCCACAGCAGCAGCGCGATGTTCTGCAGCGAGGCCACCCGGATCATGCTCAGCACGAGGATGATCACGGCCATCGGCAGGAAGTACTCCGCGATGTTGAACCGCGAGTCGACGAAGTCGCGCGCGAACCTGCGGACCGGACCCTTGTCACGGGCCGGCAGGTACCGCTCGTCGCCCTTGGCCAGCGCCTCGCGCTGCCGCGCCATCGCGGTCCGCCGCTCCTCGCGCTGCCGCTTGGCGGCGTCCTTGCGCGTCATCGGCGTATTGGCGACGCTGCGGCGCTGGGACTGGGCCGCACTGCGCTTGGGCGTGGGCCTTCCCTTGGGGGCCTGCGGGTCACGGGGCTGCTTGGAGTCGGTCACCGGCGCACTGACGGCGCTCTGGGCCTTCTCATCCTTGGCACGGCTACGGAACACAAAACCCAAGGGTACGGGGTACCGGGGTGTGGACCCCAGCCCGGTGGGGAACGATCCGGCAACGCCGGACGTCTGTAAGTGGACAGAGCGGAAGTACGGAGCGGATGGTGCGTACGCGCCCGGACACCTGGACTTTCCGGACAACCCCGGGAAGCACCTACTCCCTGCGCCGGACGGGGAACGTACGCAGTCGTCCTTGGGGATGAGCGCATCCGTCCCCGAACAGTGCGGTAATGGATGCAGGGCCCGTACTGTGGGTTCTGTTGCAGTCGCTGGAGCTGGAGTCGGTCAGAAGGGGGCGCGCGAAGCCCATGAGCGGTGTCATGAAGCGTATGGGGATGATCTTCCGCGCGAAGGCCAACAAGGCCCTTGACCGGGCCGAGGACCCGCGCGAGACCCTCGATTACTCGTACCAGAAACAGCTGGAGCTGCTGCAGAAGGTGCGCCGCGGCGTCGCCGACGTGGCCACCAGCCGCAAGCGCCTGGAGCTGCAGCTCAACCAGCTCCAGTCCCAGTCGGGCAAGCTGGAGGACCAGGGCCGCAAGGCGCTCGCGCTCGGCCGTGAGGACCTGGCCCGCGAGGCGCTCTCCCGCCGCGCCGCGCTCCAGCAACAGGTCACCGACCTGGAGACGCAGCACGCCACACTGCAGGGCGAGGAGGAGAAGCTCACCCTCGCGGCCCAACGCCTCCAGGCCAAGGTGGACGCCTTCCGCACGAAGAAGGAGACCATCAAGGCCACCTACACGGCGGCCCAGGCGCAGACCCGCATCGGCGAGGCGTTCTCCGGCATCTCCGAGGAGATGGGCGACGTCGGCCTGGCGATCCAGCGGGCCGAGGACAAGACCGCCCAGCTCCAGGCACGGGCCGGCGCCATCGACGAGCTGCTCGCCTCCGGCGCCCTCGACGACCAGTCGGGCATGCACAAGGACGACATCCAGGCCGAGCTGGACCGCCTCTCCGGTGGTACGGATGTAGAGCTGGAACTGCAGCGCATGAAGGCCGAGCTGGCCGGCGGCTCCACCGCCGACCGCCAGGCCATCGAGGGCGGCCAGAGTCAGGGCCAGGCCCCGTCGCAGTCCCAGCAGCAGCCGCAGGACACCCCGCGCTTCGACAAGCAGTAGCCCACGCCTAGGAGGGCCGACATGATCGTACGGATCATGGGGGAGGGACAGCTGAAGCTGGCCGACGGCCGGCTCACCCAGCTCAACGAGCTGGACGACGAACTCCTCGCCGAGATGGAGAACGGCGACGGGCCCGGCTTCCGCGCGACCCTCCAGGCCCTCCTGGCCAAGGTCCGCGAACTGGGCGACCCGCTCCCCGACGACGCCCTCGAGCCCTCCGACCTCATCCTCCCGTCCCCGGACGCCACCTTGGAGGAGGTCCGGGAGCTCCTGAGCGACGACGGGCTCATTCCGGGCGGGGCCTGACGAACGCGGGTGGCGTGTGCCGCGGCTCGTACGGTGCCTTGCTGACGCGGGTCTCGGTGCGTCCAGCCCGTCCGGTGCCTTCGCGACGTCGATCGGTGCATCCAGCCCGTCGGGCGTTTGAGGTCGGGGCCCGTCCAGGCCCGAAGGGGGCCGGGGGCACAGCCCCCAGCACGACGCCCCCTGCATGCGGGCCCCCTCATGAGGCACCCCCACTCCGGCTACCGTAAAAAAACGTGAGCACCCTCGCCCGCGCCCGCTGCACCATCGGCGCCCACCCCTCCCTCCTGGACGCCACCCTCGCCGCGGCCGTCCTGATCTGCATGGTCGCCGGCTCCTTCGTGGAACCGCACGGCCCGGAGGGCGTCAGCTGGGGCCTGCGCACCCCCGACGCGCTCAGTCTCGTCCTCATGACCGTCGGCGCCGCCGCCCTCGCCTTCCGCCGTCGGGCGCCGATGGCGGTGCTCGCCGTCACCGGCTGCGTCTCCGTCGTCGAGAGCGTCACCGGCGAGCCACGCGCCCCCGTCGTCATGTCCGCCGTGGTCGCCCTCTACACCGTCGCCGCCTCCACCGACCGGCCCACCACCTGGCGGGTCGGCCTGCTCACCATGACGGTGCTCACCGGCGCCGCCATGCTGGCCGGTCCGCTGCCCTGGTACGCGCAGGAAAACCTCGCCGTCTTCGCCTGGACCGGCATCGGTGCCACCGCCGGGGACGCCGTCCGCAGCCGCCGTGCCTTCGTGCAGGCCATCCGGGACCGGGCGGAGAAGGCCGAGCGCACCCGCGAGGAGGAGGCACGCCGCCGCGTCGCCGAGGAACGGCTGCGCATCGCCCGCGACCTGCACGACGTCGTCGCCCACCACATCGCCCTGGTCAACGTGCAGGCCGGGGTCGCCTCGCACGTCATGGACAAGCGGCCCGACCAGGCCAAGGAGGCGCTCGCCCACGTCCGCGAGGCCAGCCGCTCCGCGCTGGACGAGCTGCGGGCCACCGTCGGCCTGCTCCGCCAGTCCGGCGACCCGGAGGCACCGACCGAGCCCGCCCCGGGCCTGGCCCGCCTCGACGAACTCGTCGGCACCTTCCACCACGCCGGGCTGCGGGTCGAGGTGGCCCGCACCGACCAGGGCACCGAGCTGCCCGCCGCCGTCGACCTGGCCGCGTACCGGATCATCCAGGAGGCGCTGACCAACGTGCAGAAGCACGCGGGCCGGCAGGCGAAGGCCGAGGTCAGCGTCGTACGGGTGGGGCCGAACATCGAGGTGACCGTGCTCGACGACGGAACGGGCGACGGCGATGCCCCGGACGCCCCCGTCGAGGGCGGCGGGCACGGGCTGCTCGGCATGCGCGAGCGCGTCACCGCCGTGCGCGGCACCCTCACCACCGGCCCCCGCTACGGAGGGGGTTTCCGCGTGCATGCGATCCTTCCGGTCATGAGCCGCACCGACGCCGCCACCCAAGCCACGGGGGACCCCGTATGACCATCCGTGTCCTGCTCGCCGACGACCAGGCGCTGCTGCGCAGCGCCTTCCGGGTGCTGGTCGACTCCGAGCCCGACATGGAGGTGGTGGGGGAGGCGTCCGACGGCGCGGAGGCGGCCCGACTGGCCGCCGAACGGCGGGCCGACGTGGTGCTGATGGACATCCGGATGCCGGGCACCGACGGCCTCGCCGCCACCCGGATGATCAGCGCCGACCCGGCCCTCGCCCATGTCCGCGTGGTCATACTGACCACCTTCGAGGTCGACGACTACGTGGTGCAGTCGCTGCGGGCCGGCGCCTCCGGCTTCCTCGGCAAGGGCTCGGAGCCCGACGAACTGCTCAGCGCGATCCGCGTCGCGGCCGGCGGCGAGGCGCTGCTGTCGCCGACCGCGACCAAGGGGCTGATCGCCCGCTTCCTCGCCCAGCAGGGCACGGACGACGAGGACCGCGACCCGGCCCGCGCCGAGCGTCTCGAGTCGCTGACCGTGCGGGAGCGCGAGGTGCTGGTCCAGGTGGCCGGCGGGCACTCCAACGACGAGATCGCCGAGCGCCTCGAGGTCAGCCCGCTCACCGTGAAGACCCACGTGAACCGGGCCATGGCCAAGCTGGGCGCCCGCGACCGGGCGCAATTGGTCGTCATCGCGTACGAATCCGGGCTGGTACGTCCAAGGGTGGAGTGAGTACCGCCCGCGTGTACTGCGGAGGGAGTAGGCGCGGGATAAGGAAATGGACCTGGGGCCTAGGGATGCGGGGCCCCGCATGGCTCAGGGTGTTGGAGTGGGCGCTCACGTGTGTCGCCCGCGCCCGGCGCTGCCATGTGCCCCGTCCCCCGCTCGGCCACAGAAGAGAGACCCTGATCCATGTCCTGGCTGTCGAGGTTCAGCCTCGCGCAACGGGCCCTGATAGGGCTGATGTCGATCGTCGCGCTCGTCTTCGGGGCGATCGCGATCCCGCAGCTCAAACAGCAGCTGCTGCCCACCATCGAACTGCCCATGGTGTCGGTGCTGGCCCCGTACCAGGGTGCCTCGCCGGACGTGGTCGAGAAGCAGGTCGTCGAGCCGATCGAGGACAGCCTCGAAGCCGTCGACGGGATCTCGGGCGTCACCTCCACGGCCAGTGAGGGCAACGCCGTCATCATGGCGTCCTTCGACTACGGCCCGGACACCCAGCAGCTCGTCGCCGATGTCCAGCAGGCCGTGAACCGGGCCCGCGCCCAGCTCCCGGACGACGTGGACCCGCAGGTCATCTCCGGCTCGACCGACGACATCCCGACCGTCGTCCTCGCCGTCACCTCGGACAAGGACCAGCAGGCGCTGGCCGACCAGCTCGACAAGACCGTCGTCTCCGAGCTGAAGGACATCGAGGGCGT
Organism: Streptomyces sp. NPDC085944; assembly: GCF_040686295.1. Lineage (NCBI taxonomy): Bacteria > Bacillati > Actinomycetota > Actinomycetes > Kitasatosporales > Streptomycetaceae > Streptomyces > Streptomyces sp. NPDC085944. Next base: position 11,137 of record NZ_JBFBJX010000007.1, read on the forward strand.
CGCCCAGGTCGTGGTGGACGGCGTCCGCGACGTCCAGGTCACGGTCACGCCGGACCCGGCGAAGCTGGCCGCGGCCAAGGTGAGCCCGCAGGCGCTGGCCCAGTCCCTCCAGGCGGGCGGCGCGACCGTCCCCGCCGGTTCCTTCGACGAGGCGGGTGCCAACCGCACCGTCCAGGTCGGCGGCGGCTTCACCTCGGTCCAGCAGATCCAGGACCTCATGGTCACCGGTGAGGGCGTCGACAAGCCGGTCCGCCTCGGCGACGTCGCCACCGTCAAGGAGGAGGAGGCCAAGGCCGACACCCTCACCCGTACCAACGGCAAGCCGTCCCTCGCGGTCGCCGTGACGATGGACCACGACGGCAGCGCGGTCTCCATCTCGAACGCCGTCGAGGACAAGCTCCCCGACCTGCGCGAGCAGCTCGGCTCCGGCGCGACCCTCACCGTCGTCAGCGACCAGGGACCGGCGGTCTCCAAGGCCATCTCCGGCCTGACCACCGAGGGCGGGCTCGGCCTGCTCTTCGCCGTGCTGGTCATCCTGGTCTTCCTGGCGTCCATCCGCTCCACCCTGGTCACCGCGGTCTCCATCCCGCTGTCGGTGGTGCTGGCCCTGATCGTCCTGTGGACGCGCGACCTGTCACTCAACATGCTGACGCTGGGCGCGCTGACCATCGCCATCGGCCGCGTCGTCGACGACTCGATCGTGGTCCTGGAGAACATCAAGCGGCACCTCGGCTACGGCGAGGAGCGGGGGAACGCCATCCTGGGCGCCGTCCGCGAGGTCGCCGGGGCGGTCACCTCGTCCACGCTCACCACGGTCGCCGTGTTCCTGCCGATCGGCCTGGTCGGCGGCATGGTCGGCGAGCTGTTCGGCTCCTTCAGCCTCACCGTCACCGCGGCGCTGCTCGCGTCCCTGCTGGTGTCCCTGACGGTCGTCCCGGTGCTGTCGTACTGGTTCCTGCGGCCCCCGAAGGGCACGCCGGAAGACGCGGCCGAGGCACGCAGGCTGGCCGAGGAGAAGGAGGCCAGGAGCCGCCTGCAGCGCTTCTACGTCCCCGTCCTGCGCTTCGCCACCCGCCGCCGGCTGATCAGCGTGGCCCTCGCGGTCGTCGTGCTGCTCGGCACCTTCGGCATGGCGCCGCTGCTGAAGACCAACTTCTTCGACCAGGGCGAGCAGGAGGTCCTCAGCGTCAAACAGGAGCTGAAGCCCGGCACCAGCCTCGGCGCGACCGACGAGCAGGCCAAGAAGGTCGAGAAGCTGCTCGGCGAGACCGAGGGCGTCAAGGACTACCAGGTCACCATCGGCTCGTCCGGCTTCCTGGCCGCCTTCGGCGGCGGCACCGACAGCAACCAGGCCTCGTACCAGATCATGCTGGAGGACTCGGCGTCCTCCGAGGACGTCCAGGACCACATCGAGGACGGGCTGGCCGAGCTCGGCGACGGCATCGGCACCACCACGGTGGCCGCCGGTGACGGCTTCGGCAGCCAGGACCTGAGCGTCGTCGTCAAGGCGGCCGACGCGCAGGTGCTCCGGGAGGCCTCCGAGCAGGTCCGCAAGGCCGTCGCCGGCCTCGACGACGTCTCCGACGTCACCAGCGACCTGGCGCAGAGCGTGCCGCGCATCTCGGTCAAGGCCAACGCGAAGGCGGCCGAGGCAGGCTTCACCGACCAGACCCTCGGCGCGGCCGTCGCCCAGGCGGTGCGCGGCACCCCGGCGGCCAAGGCGACGCTGGACGACACCGAGCGCGACGTCGTCATCAGGTCGGCCCGGCCGGCCACCACGATGGCCGAGCTGAAGGCCCTGAGCCTGGGCGCGGTGAAGCTCGGCGACATCGCCACCGTGCGGCTGGTGGACGGCCCGGTCTCGATGACCCGCATCGACGGTCAGCGCGCGGCGACCATCACCGCCAAGCCGACCGGCGACAACACCGGCGCGGTCAGCGCGGACCTCCAGTCGAAGATCGACGGCCTGGACCTGCCGGCCGGCGCCACCGCCGAGATCGGCGGCGTCACGGCGGACCAGGACGAGGCCTTCGTCAACCTGGGCCTCGCCATGCTCGCGGCGATCGCCATCGTCTTCATGCTGCTGGTCGGCACCTTCCGGTCGCTGGCCCAGCCGCTGATCCTGCTGGTGTCCATCCCGTTCGCGGCGACCGGCGCGATCGGCCTGCTGATCGCCACGGGCACCCCGATGGGCGTCCCCGCGATGATCGGCATGCTGATGCTGATCGGCATCGTGGTCACCAACGCCATCGTGCTGATCGACCTGATCAACCAGTACCGCAAGCAGGGCTACGGCGTCGTCGAGGCCGTCGTCGAGGGCGGCCGCCACCGCCTGCGCCCCATCCTCATGACGGCCCTGGCGACGATCTTCGCCCTCCTCCCGATGGCGCTGGGCGTCACCGGAGAGGGCGGCTTCATCGCCCAGCCGCTGGCAGTGGTCGTCATCGGCGGCCTGATCACCTCGACCCTGCTGACCCTCCTCCTGGTCCCGACCCTCTACGCGATGCTGGAACTCCGCAAGGAGCGCCGTGCGAAGAAGCGGGCCGCGAAGAAGGGCGGCGGCGACGTGCCGCCGCAGGAGGCAGCCTCGGACGAGCCGGAGCCGGCGCAGGTCTGAGCGACGCAGAGCGCCGTAGGGGTGCTCCCGCCGAGTCGCGGGAGCACCCGGCACCCGAACGGCCCGTCCCGGGCAGCCCCCTGGGACGGGCCGTTCGTCGTTCGACATCGCGGGCGGACGCTCCACCGAGGAAAAGGTTGTAACGGGAGTCGGGGGGAGTCGTATGGGATTAGGCACATCGTGAAGCCGTGACGGCTGCGGAGCGGCATCCGCTTGGTGGTGGGGAGGGGGGAGGGCCTCCGCCTCAGCATCGAGTGGAGGGGGTTGAACCCATGGCCGACGTGGGTGAACGCATGCCGAAAGCTCAGGAGATGCGGACGAGGGCAGCGATGTTCGTCCAGCGCGTCGGCAGGCGCGGCAGACTTCCGCTCGACTACTCCGTGGCCAGTCTCCGGGTCGCCGACTTCCTTCTCGACGGACTGCGCAGGAGCGGTGCCGAAGAGGCGCGAGGTGGTGAGGTGCTGCTCGATCTGGGGGCGTACGTGGGCGAGGTGCTCGTCCGCCGGGCGGGCGCGAGGTGGATCGACTTCGACGCGGACCAGCAGGCGTACTTCGGGCAGTCGGTCGGCGTGCGGATGCCGGACGGGCGGGTGTGGAACCCCCTGGGCAAGGTCCGCAACTGCTTCGCGGCGGGCAGTGCCCAGGAGTCGTTGCGCACCTTCTACTTGACGTTGCACGGCAGGGCGCGTGGTCGTCGGCCTGTCGCCTGACAGGGCGCCCCGCCCGGCACAGGTGTCGTGGCGGGGCGGGGCGTACACGCGCGGGGGCCGGTTACGGCAGTGCCAGCATCCGTTCCAGGGCCAGCTTCGCGAAGGCCTCCGTCTCCTTGTCGACCTCGATCCGGTTGACCAGGGTGCCCTCGGCCAGCGACTCCAGCGCCCAGACCAGGTGCGGGAGGTCGATGCGGTTCATGGTCGAGCAGAAGCAGACCGTCTTGTCGAGGAAGACGATCTCCTTGTCCTCGGCGGCGAAACGGTTCGCCAGCCGGCGGACCAGGTTCAGCTCGGTGCCGATGGCCCACTTGGAACCGGCCGGGGCCGCCTCCAGGGCCTTGATGATGTACTCGGTCGAGCCGACGTAGTCCGCCGCCGCCACGACCTCGTGCCTGCACTCGGGGTGCACCAGGACGTTCACGCCCGGGATGCGCTCGCGCACGTCGTTGACCGAGTCGAGGCTGAAGCGGCCGTGCACCGAGCAGTGGCCCCGCCACAGGATCATCTTCGCGGCGCGCAGCTCCTCGGCCGTCAGCCCGCCGTTCGGCCGGTGCGGGTTGTAGACGACGCAGTCCTCCAGAGACATGCCCAGGTCCCGCACCGCGGTGTTGCGGCCGAGGTGCTGGTCGGGCAGGAAGAGGACCTTCTCCCCCTGCTCGAAGGCCCAGTTGAGGGCGCGCTCGGCGTTGGAGGAGGTGCAGATGGTGCCGCCGTGCCGGCCGGTGAACGCCTTGATGTCCGCCGACGAGTTCATGTAGGACACGGGCACGACCTGCTCGGCGATCCCGGCCTCGGTCAGCACGTCCCAGCACTCGGCGACCTGCTCGGCGGTGGCCATGTCCGCCATGGAACAGCCGGCCGCCAGGTCGGGCAGGACCACCTTCTGGTCGTCCGAGGTCAGGATGTCGGCCGACTCCGCCATGAAGTGCACACCGCAGAAGACGATGTACTCCGCCTGCGGACGCGCCGCCGCGTCCCGGGCCAGCTTGAAGGAGTCGCCCGTGACGTCGGCGAACTGGATGACCTCGTCGCGCTGGTAGTGGTGACCGAGCACGAAGACCTTGTCGCCGAGCTTCTCCTTGGCCGCACGGGCACGCGCGACCAGGTCCGGGTCGGAGGGCGAGGGCAGGTCGCCGGGGCACTCCACACCGCGCTCGCTCCTCGGGTCGGCCTCGCGGCCGAGCAGCAGCAGGGCGAGGGGCGTCGGCTGAACGTCGAGCTCCTGGGGTTGGGCGGTGGTCACGACACGCACCCTTTCTACTTTTCGGTCGACCCTTTTCGTCGAATTGACGTTATCTATCATAACCGGTTCACGTCACTTTGACGATGCCCATAGTGTCGGTGTGACGTGAATCCCGGCGCCCGAGCCGCCGTCCCTGAGCCGTTCCCAGCCGCCGGACCCGCGCCGTTCCCGGCCGCCGTCCACAGCCGCTGACCGTCGGCGGGGGCGTGTGCGAGCATGAAGGGGACGCCGAGGCAAAGACTCGGCCGTGCCCGGAATGAATCCGCGGCTCCGTCGGTTGACACCGTCGGCAAGCAGTCTCCGTACAACCCGGGAGAGATGTAGATGTCCGTATCGGACGAGACCACCACCGTCACCGACGGCATCATCCTGACCGACGCCGCCGCGGCCAAGGTCAAGGCCCTGCTCGACCAGGAAGGCCGCGACGACCTGGCCCTGCGCGTCGCCGTCCAGCCCGGCGGCTGCTCCGGCCTGCGTTACCAGCTCTTCTTCGACGAGCGCTCGCTCGACGGTGACGTGGTGAAGGACTTCGGCGGCGTCAAGGTCACCACCGACCGCATGAGCGCCCCCTACCTCGGCGGCGCCACCATCGACTTCGTGGACACGATCGAGAAGCAGGGCTTCACGATCGACAACCCGAACGCGACGGGCTCCTGCGCCTGCGGCGACTCCTTCAGCTGACAGCCGACAGCCAACAGCCGAAAGGCGGCAGCCGACGGCTGACGGCTGAGGCGCGCGGCACCGAAGTGCGAGAAGGGCGGCGGCCCGGGATGCGTCCCGGGCCGCCGCCCTTCTGCCGCGCCCGTGTTCCGCCGTGGGCGTCACCGGCCCCCGGACGGGGCGGGCAGCCGCGCGCCCGGCTTGTGCACCGGGACATCCTTGCCGTCCGAGCCCACGACCGTCCGGTCGCCGAGCGGCTTGTCGAGCCGCACCGTCCGCTCGTACTCCTTGGCGATCAGGATGCAGACCTTGTCCGGATGCGGGGTCTCGGTCACCGTGACGGTCACCTTCCCGTCGCTCTCCTTCGCCTTCGCGTCGTAGTCGGAGCACACGCCGCCGGTGAAGTGCACGGTCAGCTCGCCGTCGGCGGCCGTGTAACCGCTCACCCGCACGTCCCGCGGCTCCCCGGGCTCCCCGGGCTTCGCGGTCGGCTCGTCGGACGGGGCCGGGGAGGCGGGGGACGCCGTCGTCAGGTACTTCGGGTCGATCGCCGGGTACGTGACCGTGACCGCGTCGTCCGCGCCCGGTGCCCGCACCTCGAAGAGCCAGGACGGCACCAGCGTCGGCCGCCCCCGTACCGGATGCGCGGCCAGTCCGAACACCGCGTCCTCGACGGTGGCGACCGGTTTCTTCCCCGCCCCGGGCTTCTCCGGCGCGCCCGTCGGCGGCGCGCAGGGCAGGTCCGCCCCGTCCTGATGCGGTACGGGACCCGTGCAGCCGCCGATGCCCCCGACGCCCCCGGCTCCGGTACCGGCGCCCGGCGCGTTCAGCAGCGCCAGCGTCTGCCCGGCGTCCAGGACGGGATACGTGTCCCCCTTGACCGGCGCCTTCACCTGGCCGCTGCCGCCGACCACCTCGCCCAGCGCACTGACGACCACCCCGGTCGTCCAGCCGGACGTGGGCAGCCCGCCCACCTCCGGCGCCGCGTTCACGGCCCGCCGGGCACCCATGACCTGGCTCGCGTCCAGCTTGGCGTCGTCCTGGCCCAGCGCCTTCAGCACCGGTGCCGCCGCCTTCTTCGCGGCCGCCTCGCCCACCGGGTCCCCGTCGGCCGACGGGGTCTTGCACTCGGCGCCCTTCTTGCAGTTGTCCGTGCGGGGCGTGTACCGGTGGAAGGTCCAGGTGCCCGGTGCCTGCCGGTCCACCGTGAGCAGCGGCCCCGAACCGTCCTTCGCGTTGCCGACCTTCCAGGCCCCGCCCTGGACCCGGGGCGCGCCCTCCAGTCCCAGTGCCTGGGCCAGCCGCGCCACCTCGGCCTCGGTGACGTCGCCCTTCGCCCGGTACACGGGCGCCGAACCGGGGCCCTCGGGGAGCGGCCCGTCGGCGCGGTAGGTGACGCCGTACGGGTTGGGCTCACCGGGCGCGATGCCGTTCGAGCCGTCCTCGGGGGACGCCGCGGCGTAGTCGTCGAGGGGGAGCGGCGGGGGAGTGTCGTCGCCCGGAGCCGGGTCCGCGCCGGACGAGGTAGCGCCGTCCGGGTCGTCCCCGGCGGCCGAGGTGGCCAGGTAGGCGCCGCCACCCCCCATGATCAGCACGGCGGCGGCGACCGACGCGACCGCGACCGCCCTGGGGCGCCGCCGCGCGGGACGCCCGGTGCCCGCCTCGTCGTCGGCGGCGTCGTCGTTGTCGGGTCGCTCGGTGTTCACCGCATCGCTCCTTCGGCTGTTGCTGGGGACAGCGATGGGACGCGGTGGACCGGGATCCGGTTCCCGGTGACGGAACACGTCGCCCGGACGGCCCCCGCGGAGTCACTCGAACGGTCCACGCGCCGCCCGAACGGTCCACGAGCGGCCCGAGCGGGGCCTCGCATCCCCGGAACGTGCCGGAGCCGCCCCGCGGTGCTCAGTCGCCGTAGTCCGACATCGCCTCCAGCAATCGGGCCGACGCCGGCGGCACCCGGACGCCGTGGATGAGGGCGAGCGGCACCGGCCGGACGGAGGCGTCGCCAGGCGCCGACCAGCGCGGAGTCATCCGGGCGCAGTCGCCGCGCAGCGACGCCAGGTCGCCGTCCAGGTCGGCCGGGGCGGGGTCGGCGGTCCTCTGGTTCGTCATGACAGAACCGTAGGCACGTCCCGTCCCGCGGAGAAAGTCGTACTACCGGGTAGTTTCGCCTGCTTCAGCCTGGGGGCGCCGCCGGGTAGCGTGAACCGTCAACCCGCCTCCCCTCAGGAGAGAGTCCACGCCGTGCGCATCGCAGTCACCGGCTCCATCGCCACCGACCACCTCATGACCTTCCCCGGCCGCTTCTCCGACCAGCTCATGGCGGACCAGTTGCACACGGTCTCGCTCTCCTTCCTGGTCGACCAGCTGGACGTACGCCGGGGCGGCGTCGCCGCGAACATCGCCTTCGGCATGGGGCAGCTCGGCACCCGGCCGATCCTGGTCGGCGCGGCCGGCGCGGACTTCGACGAGTACCGGGCCTGGCTGGACCGGCACGGAGTCGACACCGGCTCGGTCCGCATCTCCGAGACCCTGCACACCGCCCGCTTCGTGTGCACCACCGACGCCGACCACAACCAGATCGGCTCCTTCTACACGGGTGCGATGAGCGAGGCCCGCCTCATCGAGCTCAAGACCGTCGCCGACCGCGTGGGCGGCCTGGACCTGGTCTCCATCGGCGCCGACGACCCGGAGGCGATGCTCCGGCACACCGAGGAGTGCCGGACCCGGTCCATCCCCTTCGCCGCCGACTTCTCCCAGCAGATCGCCCGGATGAACGGCGACGAGATCCGCATACTGCTGGACGGGGCGACCTACCTCTTCTCCAACGAGTACGAGAAGGGGCTCATCGAGACCAAGACCGGCTGGACGGACGAGGAGATCCTCGGCCGCGTCGGCCACCGCGTCACCACCCTCGGAGCGCGGGGCGTGCGCATCGAGCGGGCCGGCGAGGAGACCATCGAGGTCGGTGTCCCCGACGAGGAGCGCAAGGCCGACCCCACCGGCGTCGGCGACGCCTTCCGTGCGGGGTTCCTGTCGGGGCTGGCCTGGGGCGTCTCGCTGGAGCGGGCGGCGCAGGTCGGCTGCATGCTGGCGACGCTCGTCATCGAGACGGTGGGGACGCAGGAGTACCAGTTGCGGCGCGGGCACTTCATGGAGCGGTTCACGAAGGCGTACGGGGACGAGGCGGCGGGGGAGGTCCAGGCGCACCTGGGCTGATGTTCGGGGGCGACTGTTCGGTTGCCTCGCGGGGACCGGTGTCGGTGCGGGTGGGTCGTGGTTGTTCGCGCCCACGCGGCGGAGCCGCACACGGATACAGCCCCGCGCCCCCTTCTCGGCGTCAGCCGGCCCGGCGGATCAAGTAGGCCGTTCCCTGTTCCGCCGGCTCCTCGCCCACGTACTCCTGGCCCCGCATCTCGCACCATGCCGGGATGTCCAGGCGGGCCGCCTCGTCGTCGGAGAGGACGCGGACGGTGCCGCCGACCGGGACGTCGCCGATGACCTTGGCCAGTTCGATCACCGGAACGGGGCAGCGCCGGCCCAGCGCGTCCACGACGAGGTCGGGGCCGGCCGTGCGGACGGTCTCCGTCGCGGCCGGCGCCCCCAGCTTCTCGCGCACCGCGGCCACCGTGCCCGGCAGCACCTCGAGGAACCGTTCGACGTCCTCGGCCGCGGTCCCCGGCGGCAGCGACACCCGGACGTTGCCCTCGCTCAGGACGCCCATCGCCTTCAGGACGTGGCTCGGTGTCAGCGTGCTGCTCGTGCAGGACGATCCGGACGAGACGGAGAAACCGGCACGGTCCAGCTCGTGCAGCAGGGTCTCTCCGTCGACATAGAGACACGAGAAGGTGACGACTCCGGGCAGCCGGCGCGCCGGATCGCCGACCACCTCCACCTCCGGCACCAGGGCCGGCACCCGGGTCCGGATCCGCTCCGTCAGCTCCCGCAGCCGGGCCGCCTCCGCCGCCGCCTCGGCCCGCACCGCCCGCAGCGACGCCGCCGCGGCCACGATCGCCGGCAGGTTCTCGAAGCCGGGTGCCCGCCCCGACTCCCGCTCGTCCCCGGGTCCTTGCGGCGCGAACCGGACACCCTTGCGTACGGCGAGCAGCCCCACCCCCGAAGGTCCGCCCCACTTGTGGGCGCTGCCCGTCAGCAACGACCAGTCGCCCTCGACCCGCCCCCAGCCCAGCGACTGGGCCGCGTCCACCAGCAGCGGTACGCCTGCCGCCCGGCAGGCCTGCGCCACCTCCGTCACCGGCTGTTCCGTGCCCACCTCGTGGTTGGCCGACTGGAGACAGGCCAGCGCGGTGTCCTCGCGCAGGGCCGCCGCGTACGCCGCCGGGTCCACCGCACCCGTGCGGTCCACACCCACGTGCGTGAGACCCCCGCCCTCGGCCTCGTGCGCCTCGGCCGCGTGCAGTACGGAGGAGTGTTCGACCGCTGACACGATCAGGTGCGATCCGACGCGCCGACGCCCGGCCAGCGCCCCCGCCACCCCTGAATGCACCGCCCGCGTCCCCGAAGGAGTGAACACCAACTCGTCCGGCCGACACCCCACGCATTCGGCCATCGCCTCCCGGGCGGCATCGAGCAGCAACCGGGCCCGCCGCCCCTCCCGGTACAGCCGAGCGGGATCGGCCCACCCCTCGTCAAGAGACGCCAACAGCGCCTGCCGGGCAACGGGATGAAGGGGAGCGGCGGAAGCAGCATCGAAGTAGGCCACGGGCCAACGCTAGAACGCCGGGGGCTGCGGCGCCCCGCCAGGGGCGCGGGGCTGTGACATGTGCGGGGCTCCGCCGCGCGGGCGCGACAAGCCACGACACACCGTCAGCCGCCAACGAAACCGCACCTCGCCGTCCCGCAGGCGCCCCCATCGCACCCTTAAGGAGTGACCCCCGGCGCGTATGCCACCCTCCCCGCGACCCCCCGGAGGGCGTCGGCTAGGGTTTGGTCCGCATAAACATCAAACCCCTGCCCGACGCAGGGCGGCGACCGACCAGCGAGAAGGCAGGCCGCAGCCAACCGCGCGGGCGAGACTCTCGGGAAGGCGCTACGTGAGTCCCAACGGCTCCGACCGCTCGCCGCGGCGCCCGATGCGGCGGAAGCTGCTGCAGGCACTGACCGCGGGCCTGGTCCTGGCGACCGCCACCGGTTGCACATACGAGGACTTCCCCCGCCTCGGCATGCCCACCCCAACCACGGAAGAGGCTCCGCGGATCCTCTCCCTGTGGCAGGGCTCCTGGGCTGCCGCGCTGGCCACCGGCGTGCTGGTGTGGGGCCTGATCCTGTGGAGTGTCTTCTTCCACCGGCGCAGCCGCACCAAGGTCGAGGTCCCTCCGCAGACCAGGTACAACCTGCCCATCGAGGCGCTGTACACCATGGTTCCGCTCGTCATCGTCTCGGTGTTGTTCTACTTCACCGCGCGTGACGAGTCCGATCTCATGAGCCTCAACAAGAAGCCCGACCTCACGGTCAACGTGGTCGGCTTCCAGTGGAGCTGGTGCTTCAACCACATCGAGGACGTCCCGGGCTCCACCGGCGACGCCAAGACCTCCAAGGAACTGGCCGGCATCCCGGACCGGTTCGTCGAGGACTTCCCGGCGAACGCCGGCGGTGTCTACGACTGCGGTACCCCCGGCACCCGGAACCCGCAGACCAACAACCCGGGCCCGACCCTCTGGCTCCCCAAGGGCAAGACGGTCCGCTTCGTTCTGACCTCGCGTGACGTCATCCACTCCTTCTGGGTGGTGCCGTTCCTCATGAAGCAGGACGTGATTCCGGGCCACACCAACGCCTTCGAGGTGACCCCCAACAAGGAGGGGACCTTCCTGGGCAAGTGCGCCGAGCTGTGCGGCGTGGACCACTCCCGGATGCTGTTCAACGTCAAGGTCGTCTCCCCGGAGCGCTACGAGCAGCACCTCCAGGACCTCGCGAAGAAGGGGCAGACCGGTTACGTTCCCGCGGGCATCGCTCAGACGAGCCACGAGAAGAACCGGGAGACGAACAACCTGTGAGCATCCTCAACGAACCCCAGGGTGCCTCGGCAGCGGAGGACTCGTACGAGAACGAGCTGCCGGTACGGCGCAAGCAGCCCGGCAACGTCGTGGTCAAGTGGTTGACGACCACCGACCACAAGACGATCGGCACGATGTACCTGGTGACGTCGTTCGCGTTCTTCGTGATCGGCGGCGTGATGGCGCTCTTCATGCGCGCCGAGCTGGCCCGGCCGGGTCTGCAGATCATGTCGAACGAGCAGTTCAACCAGGCGTTCACGATGCACGGCACGATCATGCTGCTGATGTTCGCGACGCCGCTGTTCGCCGGCTTCGCGAACTGGATCATGCCGCTGCAGATCGGCGCGCCGGACGTGGCGTTCCCCCGGCTGAACATGTTCGCCTACTGGCTGTACCTGTTCGGCTCGACGATCGCGGTGGGCGGGTTCCTGACCCCGCAGGGCGCGGCCGACTTCGGCTGGTTCGCGTACTCGCCGCTGTCGGACGCGGTGCACTCGCCGGGTATCGGCGGTGACCTGTGGATCATGGGTCTGGCCTTCTCCGGCTTCGGCACCATCCTCGGCTCGGTCAACTTCATCACCACGATCATCTGCATGCGTGCGCCGGGCATGACCATGTTCCGCATGCCGATCTTCACCTGGAACGTGCTGCTGACCGGTGTGCTGGTCCTGCTGGCCTTCCCGGTGCTGGCCGCGGCCCTGTTCGCGCTGGAGGCCGACCGGAAGTTCGGTGCCCACATCTTCGACTCGTCCAACGGCGGAGCGTTGCTGTGGCAGCACCTGTTCTGGTTCTTCGGGCATCCGGAGGTGTACATCATCGCGCTGCCGTTCTTCGGCATCGTCAGTGAGATCATCCCGGTCTTCTCCCGCAAGCCCATCTTCGGCTACATGGGTCTGATCGGCGCGACGATCGCGATCGCGGGTCTGTCGGTGACGGTGTGGGCCCACCACATGTACGTCACGGGCGGCGTGCTGCTGCCGTTCTTCTCCTTCATGACCTTCCTGATCGCGGTCCCGACCGGTGTGAAGTTCTTCAACTGGATCGGCACCATGTGGAAGGGCTCGCTGTCCTTCGAGACACCGATGCTGTGGTCCACCGGCTTCCTGATCACCTTCCTCTTCGGTGGTCTGACCGGTGTCATCCTGGCCTCGCCGCCGCTGGACTTCCACGTCTCGGACTCGTACTTCGTGGTGGCGCACTTCCACTACGTGGTGTTCGGCACCGTGGTGTTCGCGATGTTCGCCGGCTTCCACTTCTGGTGGCCGAAGTTCACCGGCAAGATGCTCGACGAGCGCCTCGGCAAGATCACGTTCTGGACGCTGTTCGTCGGCTTCCACGGCACCTTCCTGGTCCAGCACTGGCTGGGCGCCGAGGGCATGCCGCGCCGTTACGCGGACTACCTGGCGGCCGACGGCTTCACCGCCCTGAACACCATCTCGACGATCAGCTCGTTCCTGCTCGGCATGTCGCTGCTGCCGTTCTTCTACAACATCTGGAAGACCGCCAAGTACGGCAAGAAGATCGAGGTGGACGACCCCTGGGGCTACGGCCGTTCGCTGGAGTGGGCGACCTCCTGCCCGCCGCCGCGGCACAACTTCCTCACGCTGCCGCGCATCCGCAGTGAATCCCCGGCCTTCGACCTGCACCACCCCGAGATCTCCGCGCTGGACCAGCTGGAGAACGTCGGGCACGGTGAGAAGGCCCTCGCCGGCGGCAAGGAGGCCGGGAAGTGAAGATCCAGGGCAAGATTTTCATCTGGCTGAGCGTCTTCCTGCTCGCCGTGGCGATCGTCTACGGCTACTGGTCGAAGGAGCCCGCGGGCACCACGGCGCTGTTCCTGGCCTTCGGCCTGGCCATCATGGTCGGCTTCTACCTCGCCTTCACGGCGCGGCGGGTCGACGTGGGCGCGCAGGACAACACGGAGGCGGACGTCGCGGACGACGCCGGCGAGGTCGGGTTCTTCAGCCCGCACAGCTGGCAGCCGCTGGCGCTCGCCATCGGTGGAGCCTTCGCCTTCATGGGCATCGCCCTCGGCTGGTGGCTGATGTACTTCTCGGCACCGATCCTGCTGATCGGCCTGTTCGGCTGGGTCTTCGAGTACTACCGCGGTGAGAACCGCACCCAGTAGCACGCGCCGAGCCCGAAGGGGCCCGGACACTCCGTCAGGGGCGTCCGGGCCCCTTCGTCTGTCGTAACCGCCGCTCACTCGTCCGGCTTATCCACCGTGCCGCCGTTGACGTCTCTCCTTAGCGTGAGTCCATGAGCAACACGGTTCACTTCCAGGCGCGGGGGCGTACGGTCGTCGGCTGCACTCTGCTGGTGATCGCCCTCGGCGCGAGCGTCACCGCCTGCAGCGGCGACGCCGACGACCCGCTGTCCGCCACCCCCTACGACGCGGCCGGCCAGATCTCCTTCAACGGCCCCACGGACGCCGGGAAGAAGGCCGACCCGGACAGACCCCTTGAGGTGGTCGCCGAGGGCGCCGACGGGCGCATCACGGACGTCACAGCCGTGGACGCGACCGGACGCTACGTCGCGGGGGAGCTGTCCGCCGACGGCGCCCGCTGGCACAGCACCTCGCCCCTGGCCGCCAACGCCAGCTACACGGTGCGCGTCAGCACCGAGGACGGCGACGGGGCGCCGGGCCGCAAGGTGCTCACCTTCGAGACCGGGAAGCCCGGCGCCAAGAAGGCCCTGGACGTCGTCTTCGGGCCCAAGGCGGGCGCGTACGGCGTCGGCCAGCCCATCACGGCGGAACTCAGCCAGCCGGTCAAGGACCCGGCCCAGCGGGCCATAGTGGAGCGCGCCCTGAAGGTGGACTCCACACCCGCGGTGAGGGGCGCCTGGTACTGGGTGGACGACAAGAAGCTCCACTACCGGCCCGAGGACTACTGGCCCGCCCACGCCACCATCCAGGTCCACAGCACCCTCGACGGCATCAAGATCGGCGACCGGATGTGGGGCGGCAAGGCCAAACCCCTGAAGATCACCACCGACGACCGCGTCGTCGCCGTCACCGACGCCGCCGCGCACACGCTGACCGTCTACCAGGACGGCGAGGCGGTCCGGGAGATCCCGGTCACCACCGGCAAGCCCGGCTTCGAGACCCGCAACGGCGTCAAGGTCGTCCTCGGCAAGGAATCCTTCGTACGCATGCGCAGCAGCACGGTCGGCATCGCCGAGGGCTCCTCGGAGTCGTACGACCTGCCGGTCTACTGGGCCACCCGGGTGACCTGGAGCGGCGAGTACGTGCACGCCGCCCCCTGGTCCGTCGGCTCCCAGGGCATCGCCAACGTCAGCCACGGCTGCGTCGGAATGAGCACCGACAGCGCGGAGTGGTTCTTCAACACGGTCCAGGAGGGCGACCTCGTCGAGGTCGTCAACTCCGGCGGCGAAACGATGGAACCTTTCGGCAACGGCTTCGGCGACTGGAACATGGACTGGGCGAAATGGCGCACCGGCAGCGCCCTGACGGGCACCGCGGGGAACGCGTCCGGCACGGCAGAACAGGCCAGGCTGAGACCGGAGAGCGTCTAGAGAGGCGCCAAGGGGCAGCGGACCTCAGGGGCGCGGGGAACTGCGCGAAGGGCCACGATGGCGCCGCACCCGCCGAAACAACCCGCACCCCCGAGCTGGAAGGCGCCCTTAAACCCCCTGCAGCCGCTTCTCCCGCAGCAGCGCGGCCAGCGCACCCGCGAACTCCACCGGTTCCACCGGCGCCGTCACCGCCGCCTCCGCCCGGCTCCAGGTCGCCAGCCACGCGTCCTGCGGCCGTGCGATGAGCAGCAGCACCGGCGGGCACTGGAAGACCTCGTCCTTGATCTGGCGGCACATGCCCATGCCGCCCATGGGCACGGCCTCGCCGTCCAGGACGCAGACGTCGATCCCGCCCTTGTCCAGCTCCTTGAGCACGGCGGCCGGGGTGGCGCACTCCACGAACTCGACCACGGGCACGTCCGGAGCCGGCCGGCGGCCGGTCGCGAGCCGCACCTGTTCGCGGGTGTTGGAGTCGTCGCTGTAGACCAGCACCGTGGCGGTCGCCTGCATGCTTCCTCCGATACGCGGTGAGACCGGTGAAGGCTGTCGTAGCCCGTTGGGGCGGATGCTACTCCCTCGAACGTCCCGTCAGCACTGGTTCGGACAGGCCTTCGACAGGCCTCCGACGGGCCGTTCGATGGGCCATCCGGGCCGTACAAGCAGGGGGAACACACCGAACGGCACCCCCCGGGGTGAGGGCGGGATAAGCGACCGACATAATGTCGGTCGTGGCGACAGCAACGACAGTAGAAACCGGGCACGCGCACCCGTCGGTCAACCGGCCGAACCTCACCAGCGTCGGAACCATCATCTGGTTGAGTTCCGAGCTGATGTTCTTCGCGGCCCTCTTCGCGATGTACTTCACCCTGCGATCGGTGACCGGCCCGGACTTCTGGTCCGAGAAGGCCGACGCGCTGAACATCCCGTTCTCCGCGACGAACACCACGATCCTGGTGCTCTCCTCGCTCACCTGCCAGCTCGGCGTGTTCGCGGCCGAGCGCGGGGACGTGAAGAAGCTCCGGATGTGGTTCATCGTCACCTTCGTGATGGGTGCGATCTTCATCGGCGGTCAGGTGTTCGAGTACACCGAGCTGGTCAAGCACGAGGGCATCTCGCTCTCGTCGGACCCGTACGGCTCGGCGTTCTACCTGACCACCGGCTTCCACGGACTGCACGTGACGGGCGGACTGATCGCCTTCCTGCTGGTCCTCGGCCGCACCTACGCGGCCCGGAGGTTCACCCACGAGCAGGCGACCGCCGCCATCGTCGTGTCCTACTACTGGCACTTCGTCGATGTGGTCTGGATCGGCCTGTTCGCCACGATCTACCTGATCAAGTAGTCGCGGCACGCACCCGCGCAATACCAGAAGCATCGACGCAGAAGATCCTGACACCGGGGTAATCCGTGAAAAAGCTCTCCGCACGACGACGCCATCCGCTGGCGGCACTCGTCGTCCTACTCCTCGCGCTGGCATGCACAGGGGGGCTGTACGCCGCGTTCGCACCCGCGAGCAAGGCGCAGGCCGATGAAACCGCCCAGTCCCTCGCCATCGACGAGGGCAAGAAGCTCTACGCCGTCGGCTGTGCCAGTTGCCACGGCACCGGAGGGCAGGGCACCACCGACGGTCCGAGCCTGGTCGGCGTGGGCGCCGCGGCCGTCGACTTCCAGGTGGGCACCGGCCGCATGCCGGCCCAGCAGCCGGGCGCGCAGGTTCCGAAGAAGAAGGTCATCTACTCCCAGGCGGAGATCGACCAGCTCGCGGCCTACATCGCCTCGCTGGGTGCCGGTCCGGCCATCCCCTCGGAGGAGAAGTACGGCCCCGAGGGCGCGGACATCGCCAAGGGCGGTGAGCTGTTCCGCACCAACTGCGCGCAGTGCCACAACTTCACCGGCAAGGGTGGCGCCCTGACGCACGGCAAGTACGCGCCGAGCCTCGAGGGTGTCGACCCGAAGCACATCTACGAGGCCATGCAGACCGGCCCGCAGAACATGCCCTCCTTCCCCGACACCACGCTGTCGGAGCAGAACAAGAAGGACATCATCGCCTACCTGGACGCGGTCAACGGTGACGACACCGTGGACCCGGGCGGTCTGTCGCTCGGCGGCCTCGGGCCGGTCAGCGAGGGCCTGTTCGGCTGGATCTTCGGCCTGGGAGCCTGCATCGCCGTCGCCGTGTGGGTCGCCGCTCGGACCGCAAAGGCCAAGAAGTCATGAGTAGCCAAGACATTCCAGAAGAGAACCTGCCGGCTGAGCAGGGCAGCAGGCACGTGCCGAAGCCCGCGGACGACAAGCACCCGTTCGCGGACCCGGGGCTGCCGCCCCACGAGCACCGGATCCAGGACATCGACGAGCGGGCCGCCAAGCGGTCCGAGCGCACGGTCGCCCTGCTGTTCACGGTGTCCATGCTGGCCACCATCGGCTTCATCGCCTCGTTCGTCGCGATCCCGCAGGACAAGTCGATCTACGTCTTCCCGATCGGGCACATCAGCGCGATGAACTTCGCGCTGGGCCTGACACTGGGCGTGGCGCTGTTCACCATCGGCGCGGGCGCCGTCCACTGGGCGCGCACCCTGATGTCCGACGAGGAGGTCGCCGACGAGCGGCACCCGATCGAGGCCGACCCCGAGACCCGTGCGAAGGTCCACGCGGACTTCAAGCAGGGCGCCAAGGAGTCGGTGATCGGCCGGCGCAAGCTGATCCGCAACACGATGATGGGCGCGCTCACGCTGGTGCCGCTCTCCGGCGTCGTCCTGCTGCGCGACCTCGGTCCGCTGCCCGGGACGAAGCTCCGCCACACGCTGTGGTCCAAGGGCAAGCTGCTCGTCAACATGAACACCAACGAGCCGATGCGCCCGTCGGACATCGGGGTCGGTTCCCTCACCTTCGCCAAGCCCGAGGGCCTGGAGGAGCACGACCACGACTTCCAGAACGAGATCGCCAAGGCCGCCCTGATGATCATCCGGCTGGAGCCGGACTCCATCAAGGACAAGCGCGAGCTCGAGTGGTCGCACGAGGGCATCGTGGCGTACTCGAAGATCTGCACCCACGTCGGTTGCCCGATCTCCCTGTACGAGCAGCAGACGCACCACGCGCTCTGCCCCTGCCACCAGTCCACCTTCGACCTTGCCGACGGCGCCCGGGTCATCTTCGGTCCCGCCGGTCACCCGCTGCCGCAGCTGCGCATCGGTGTGAACGACGAGGGGTATCTCGAGGCGCTCAGCGACTTCGAGGAGCCCGTCGGTCCTGCATTCTGGGAGCGCGGATGAGTACTGCAGACAACGACGCACCCCGCTCTCGCGGGAAGGCACCGGCCGGCGAACGCGTCGCCGACTGGGCCGACGGCCGGCTGGGGATCTACTCCCTGGCCAAGGCCAACATGCGCAAGATCTTCCCCGACCACTGGTCGTTCATGCTGGGTGAGGTCTGCCTCTACAGCTTCATCATCATCATCCTCACGGGTGTGTACCTGACGCTGTTCTTCCACCCGTCGATGAACGAGGTCACGTACCACGGCTCGTACGTCCCGATGCAGGGACAGCTGATGAGCGAGGCGTACAAGTCGACGCTCGACATCAGTTTCGACGTGCGCGGCGGTCTGCTGATCCGGCAGATCCACCACTGGGCGGCGATCATCTTCCTCGCCGGCATGTTCGTGCACATGATGCGCGTCTTCTTCACCGGCGCGTTCCGCAAGCCGCGCGAGATCAACTGGCTGTTCGGCTTCCTGCTGTTCGTCCTCGGCATGTTCACCGGTTTCACCGGCTACTCGCTCCCGGACGACCTGCTCTCCGGCACCGGTGTCCGCTTCACCCAGGGCGCGATCCTGTCCGTGCCGATCGTCGGCACGTACATCTCGATGTTCCTGTTCGGCGGAGAGTTCCCCGGGACCGACTTCGTCGCCCGGTTCTACTCGATCCACATCCTGCTGCTGCCGGGCATCATGCTCGGGCTCGTGGTCGGCCACCTGATCCTGGTCTTCTACCACAAGCACACGCAGTTCGCGGGTCCCGGCAAGACCAACAAGAACGTCGTCGGCATGCCGCTGCTGCCGGTGTACATGGCGAAGGCGGGAGGCTTCTTCTTCCTGGTCTTCGGTGTCATCGCGGTGGTCGCCGGCATCGCCTCGGTCAACCCGATCTGGAGCATCGGCCCCTACCGCCCGGACCAGGTGTCGACCGGCGCCCAGCCCGACTGGTACATGGGCTTCGCCGAGGGACTGGTCCGCGCCATGCCGGGCTGGGAGATCAACCTCTGGGGTCACACACTGGTCCTCGGCGTGTTCATCCCACTGGTGATCTTCGGAATCTTCCTGGCGCTCATCGCCCTCTACCCGTTCATCGAGTCGTGGGTGACCGGGGACAAGCGCGAGCACCACATCCTGGACCGGCCGCGCAACGCCCCGACCCGTACTGCCTTCGGCGTCGCCTGGGTCACCGCGTACATGATCATGCTGATCGGTGGTGGCAACGACATCGTCGCCACGCACTTCCACCTGTCGATCAACGCGGTCACCTGGTTCGTGCGGATCGGGTTCTTCGTCGGACCGGTCATCGCGTTCGTCGTCACCAAGCGGATCTGCCTCGGCCTCCAGCGCCGGGACAAGGACAAGGTGCTGCACGGCCGCGAGTCGGGCATCATCAAGCGCCTGCCGCACGGTGAGTTCATCGAGGTGCACGAGCCGCTCAGCCAGGGCGCGCTGCACACGCTCACGGCGCACGAGCAGTACAAGCCGGCCGAGATCGGCCCCACGGTCGACGAGAACGGCGTCGAGCGCAAGGTCAAGGGCAGCGAGAAGCTCCGCGCCAAGCTCAGCGAGGCCTACTACGGCGAGGAGTCGCAGATTCCGAAGCCGACCGTCGAGGAGTACAAGGAGATCACGAGCGGCCACGGCCACCACTGACCCTCCAGCGTCGCCACACCACGATCGAAGGGCCCCGTCCGTTCCGCGGACGGGGCCCTTCGACCGTGTCCGGGCTGGATAGGGTGGAAGCGCAATCTCCCGTCCACGACTTTCCCCACGACACACGATGCAGGAGCGGCTCATGAGCGCTGTGACCCCCGCTGGAGGCGACACCGCGGCGGGCCGCTCCTGGCCCGCCCTGCTGAACGGACTGCTGGACGGCCGCGACCTGTCCGCGGACGACACCGCCTGGGCACTGGACGTGATCATGCGCGGCGAGGCGACCGACGCGCAGATCGCCGCCTTCGCGGTCGGCCTGCGGTACAAGGGGGAGACGGTCGAGGAGATCTCCGGCCTCGTCCGCACCATGTACGAGCACGCCAACGTGATCGAGGTGCCGGGGGAGACCGTCGACATCGTCGGCACCGGCGGCGACGGCGCCAAGACGGTCAACATCTCCACCATGTCCGCGATCGTCGTGGCCGGCACGGGTGCGAAGGTCGTCAAGCACGGCAACCGGGCCGCCTCCTCCGCGTCCGGTGCCTCCGACGTTCTGGAGAAGCTCGGGGTCAACCTGGAGCTGACGCCGAAGCGCGTGGCCGAGGTCGCCGAGGAGGCCGGCATCACCTTCTGCTTCGCGGTGAAGTTCCACCCGGCGCTGCGCCATGTGGCGGCGGCCCGCGGCCAGCTCGGCATTCGCACGGTGTTCAACTTCCTGGGCCCGCTGACCAATCCGGCCCGGGTGAAGGCCCAGGCGATCGGCGTCGCCCACGCCCGGATGGCACCGATCATCGCCGGCGTCTTCGCCGAGCGCGGCAACTCCTCCCTGGTCTTCCGCGGCGACGACGGCCTCGACGAGCTGACCACGACCGCCACCTCCCGGGTCTGGATCGTGCGCGACGGCCAGGTGACCGAGGAAACCTTCGACCCGCGCGACGTCGGCGTCGAGCTGGTGCCGGTCGAGGCGCTGCGCGGCGCCGACGCCTCCTACAACGCCGACGTCGCCCGCCGGCTGCTGGCCGGCGAGACGGGCCCCGTACGGGACGCGGTGCTGCTGAACTCGGCGGCGGCCCTGGTGGCCCTGGAGCCGGGTGCGGGACCGCTGGCCGAACAGATCCGGGCCGGGATGGACCGGGCCGCGGAGTCGATCGACTCGGGCGCGGCCAGGCGCGCCCTGGAGCGCTGGGTGGCGGCGACCCACGCGTAGTCGCCTCCTTGGCCCCCGCGTGTGACGTGCGTCCCGCGATCCGGACTCGGGTTGCGGGACGCCGATCACTTCCCCTAGGTTTTTCGACAGGTCATGAGTGACAGTCATGAGGCCCCGGCCGACTGTCCGGCAACCCTCCGTCCGTGGCGGGGTGCCCCGGGTGAAGACCAGGTCGTGGACAGCAAGGTCCACGGCAAGCGCGGACCCCTCGCGAAACCAGGGGTCCTGGGTCGTCCGAGGGAGTCTTCCGTGAACCGGCGAATGCGATAGGGCCTGTCCTTCGGACCGGCCCGACGCCCCCGAAGCGGTGCGTTCATGCCCCCGCGGCCCCGGCCGGGCCGAAGGAACAGGCCCTCGGCCGCAGAGCCCCGCCTCCGCACACACCCTTCTTGTCTTTCACAGCGCCCTGCCGCGCGCTGGTTCTCACGGGAGTCCGTCATGTCCGCAGCCGCCCCCGCCTCCGTCACCGCTGCCTCCGCCGTCGCCGCCCCGCTGCCCGTCCTCGGCCGGGACGTCACCGTCCCGCTGGTCACCGGCGGGGAGGTCACCTACGCCGCGCTCGACTACGCCGCCAGCGCGCCCGCGCTCCAGCGGGTCTGGGACGACGTCGCCGCCTACGCCCCGTACTACGGCAGCGTCCACCGGGGCGCCGGGTACCTGTCGCAGCTGTCGACCGACCTGTTCGAGAACGCCCGCCGGACCGTGGCCGACTTCCTCGGCTGCCGGGACGACGACCAGGTGGTGTTCACCCGGTCCACCACCGACTCCCTCAACCTGCTCGCCGCCGCGCTGCCCGCCGGGAGCCGGGTCTTCGTCTTCGAGACCGAGCACCACGCCTCGCTGCTGCCCTGGCGCGAGGCCGACGTGACGTACCTGGACGCCCCGCGCACCCCCGCGCAGGCCGTCGAGACGCTGGAGCGGGCCCTGGCCGCCCGCGAGCCGTACGGGCCCGCCCTGGTCTGCGTGACCGGTGCCTCCAACGTCACCGGCGAGCTGTGGCCGGTGCGCGAACTGGCCGCCGCCGCGCACGCGCACGGCGCCCGGATCGTGCTGGACGCCGCCCAGCTCGCCCCGCACCACCCGGTGTCGGTGACCGACCTGGACGTCGACTGGGTCGCCTTCTCCGGGCACAAGCTGTACGCCCCCTTCGGCTCCGGTGTGCTGGCCGGGCGGGCCGACTGGCTGCGCGAGGCCGAGCCGTACCTCGCCGGCGGCGGCGCCAGCCGCACGGTGAGCCGGCGTGCCGACGGCGGCGTGGACGTCCAGTGGCACGACAGCGCCGCCCGGCACGAGGCCGGGTCGCCCAACGTCATCGGTGCCTACGCGATCGCCTCCGCCTGCAAGGCGCTCACCGAGGCCGGCTTCGACACGCTGGTCGCCCGCGAGGAGTACCTGATCCGCAAGGTGCGCGAGGGCCTCGCCGACGTCCCAGAGGTCCGTGTCCTCTCGCTCTTCGGCGACGACGCGCCGCGTGTCGGGGTGCTCTCCTTCGTCGTCGAGGGCTGGAACAGCTCGCACTTCGCCGCGGCCCTCTCGGCCGAGTACGGCATCGGCGTGCGCGACGGCCTCTTCTGCGCCCACCCGCTGCTGCGCACCCTGCTCGGCAGCGACCCGCAGGCGCAGGGCGAGTGCGGCGCCCCCGAGGCGGCACCCGGGGAGAAGTCCCTCAACGCCGTCCGCGTGAGCTTCGGCGCGGGCACTGCGGACGAGCACGTCGAGCGGTTCGTGAACGCCGTCAAGGAGCTGGTGAGCGACGGCGCCCGGTGGAACTACCGCACCGAGGACGGCCGTTGCGTGCCCGACACCGGCTCGGCCGTCGACGCCTGAGCGGGCGGACCCGCCAGGCCCGCTCGATCCGCCCGACCCGGCAACCGCGAGCCCAGCAGGATCTTCCGCAGCGCCCGTTCCGTGGCGTCCGTCAGGAGTTCCGAGGCCCGCAGCAGCGCGTCCGCGAGGGCCATCGGCGCGGGCAGGACGCCGTGGCAGGCGTCCACCCCCGGCACGTCGTGCGCACCCTCGCCGAGCGTGCCGGCCAGGGCGAGGACGGGACGGCCGTACAGGGTGGCGCGGCGGGCCACCTCGGCCGGGACCTTGCCGCGCGGCGTCTGGTGGTCCAGCGCGCCCTCCGCGGTCAGGACCAGGTCGGCGCGGGCGAGCCGGACGTCCAGGTCGAGATGGTCGAGCAGCACGTCGAAGCGGGGCAGCAGCCGGGCCCCGACCGCGGCGAGTCCCGCGCCGGGACCGTCGGAGGCGCCGGTGCACAGGTCGGTGCCGACGACGCCGAGGTCGCGGACGACGACGCGCGCCCGGTTCTCCAGGCCGGTCGACAACTCCTCGACCTGTGCGGGCGTCGCCCCCTTCTGCGGTCCGAACACCCGGGCCACGCCGCGCTCTTCGCACAGCACGTTGAACGGGTCGCAGGCGACGAGCAGTTCGGTGTCCTTCAGCCGGGCGTCCAGGCCGGCCGGTCTCCGGGTCGAAGCCCTGTTCCTCGAAGTCGGCGAACTCGCCGGCCTCCTGGGCGAGCAGGCCGCTGATCCGCTGGTCGGTGTCGCGCAGCAGGATCGAACGGGTGGTCGTCGCGACCGGGGCCAGCGCGACGGCCGTCACGAGCAGCAGCCACAGCAGGATACGGACCCGGGCCGAGATCCGGCGGCGCTCGCGCTCACCCGTCGCCGGATCCGTCCCCGGGTCCGTCGTCGGCGTCGCCGCCCCGGTCGTCGTCATCGTCGTCGTCCGAAGGGCCGTCGGTGACCGGCGGCCGCGTCACCACCTGGGCGCTGGGCGTCGGCTCGGGCGAGGAGGTCGGATTCGGGCCGAGGGAGCCGCTCTCCAGCTCCACCTTGGCCGGGGCCCGGGGCTCCTGCGGGCTGTCGGTCAGGGCGAAACTGGGCGCGGCGATGCCGAGGGGAATCAGGACGACGGCCGCGAGGGCCGCCATGCGGCGGGAGAAGACCATGCGGTGGATTCTGCGCGAGGTTTTCGGCGGGCCGGATGAGCCCTGGATGAAGGCCCCTTCATGTCCATCGGCGGATTGCTGCGGGTCCGCTGTGGCTGGTCGCGCAGTTCCCCGCGCCCCTTGGGGCGCGCCCCCCTCCGGGGCGCTTCCCACTCGCCGGCGTCTCAGTTGTCCAGGCCGATGGCGAAGGCCGCTTCCAGGTCGTGCTGGGAGTAGGTGCGGAAGGCCACGTGGGTGTCCGTGCCCTCCACGCCCGGGATCTTGCTGATGCGGCCGGGGATGACCTCGGCCAGGTCCTCGTGCCGGCTCACCCGCACCATGGCGATCAGGTCGTAGGTGCCGGTGACGGAGAAGACCTCGCTGACGCTCTCCAGCGCGGCGATCTGCTCCGCGATCTCCGGAATGCGGTCCACGCTGGTCTTGATGAGGACGATCGCGCTGATCACGGCTGGTTCTCTCCCTCGGGCGCCGCCACTGGAACGCTCTTCACTCTAGCCGCAGGCCCGAACCGCACCCAGGCGAAGGCGAAGCCCAGACCGAAGCCCACCAGGTGCGCCAGGTAGGCCACCCCCGGACCGTCGCCGGCCCGCCCCGCCGCAATCCACTGCAGGGTCACCCAGAACGGCAGCACGACCCAGGCCGGGAAGCGCAGCGGCAGGAAGAAGAGGAAGGGCAGGAGGCTGGTCACACGGGCCCGCGGGAAGAGGAACAGGAACGCGCCGAGGACCGCGGAGATCGCCCCCGAGGCGCCGACCAGGGACTCCTGGGAGTGGGCGTTGGCGCCCGCGTAGCCCAGCAGGGCCAGGTAGCCGCAGCCGAGGTAGAACAGGGCGAACTGGAGCCGGCCCATCCGTTCCTCGGTCATCGCGCCGAAGACGTAGAGGAAGAGCATGTTGCCCAGCAGGTGCACCCAGCTGCCGTGGACGAACAGCGCCGTGGCCGGGGTGAGCGCCGACCCGGGGGAGTCCTCGAACAGTTCTGCGGGAATCACGCCCCAGCGCCGGAAGTAGGCGCGCTGCGCGGCCAGCAGCTCCTCCCCGGTGCCGTACACCGGATTGAGGCCGGCCGCCGGGCTGATCAGGAAGAGCAGGCAGCACAGGGTGATCAGCGTGTACGTCACCGGTGCCGCCCGTCGCCGGGACGGGCCGGCCGGGGCGAGCCTCCTGACCGCCGCGAGCGTGGTGCGGGCCGCCGTGCTCCAGTTGCGGATCATGAACACAGAGCATGACGCAACGGGCGCAAGGGGTCATAGTGCCTCGCCGCCGTGGACACGCGGGCGTCGGGTACCCGCCAGGCCGTAGGGTTACGAGCCACACGCACCGGGGGAGCTCGGCGCGTCACCGACACTGGAAGAGAGCGAACAGCCACGATGACGGTTCCCCTGCCGACCGGCACGACGCGATGGCGCTGCACCCTCTGCGGCAACCTCACCCGCTTCGACGTGACCCGGGCCTCGAAGGTCGTCGAGTACGTGCACCTCGATCTGGCCGGCGAGCCGACGGTGGAGGAGCGCGAGGTGCTCAGTGAGACCATCGAGTCGGTGCGGTGCCGCTGGTGCAACGCCGTGGACCAGGTGGAACTCGTGGACAGGCCGGATGCCGCCTCCTGAGCGGAGCGGCCCCGCACAAGGCGATTCCGGCCCGGGATCGCCCTGAGACATTGGGGTGACGGATGGTGGAGACACACGGCGGGGGGCCGGGCGACGGCGCCGCTGAGGTGCTCGACCGCCCGCTGCCCGACGGCGTGCGCCGCCGGGTCGTGCAGATCGTGTCCGACGGCTTCGGCTCGCTCACCCTCGGCGAGCTGCCCGCACAGCTGAGGCAGTACGCCAGGTTCGCGCCGAACCGCCGGGTCAAGTTCGCCGGCAACGCCATGGCCGCCGCCGTGGAGACCGACGCGCTCTTCCGGCAGCGCATCGGCGAGAAGCTCCGCGACGCCCAGCCCGAACTGGCCGGCGCCCTGGACGGCGGGTCAGCGCTCCCGGCCGCCGACCCCCTCGACGTGGCCGCCGCCGCCTACGTACTGCGCCCGCACGGCTGGGTGAAGCTGGTGACCGCCGCCGGTGAGGAGGCGCAGCGGGCGGACGCCGAGCGCGCCGACGAGGAGAGCCGCGCGGAGCTGGAACGGCTGCGCGAGGAGCTGTCCCGGGCCCGGGAACACACCAAGGACGAGACCGAGCGGCTGCGGGCCGAGCTGGACGCGGCGAAGCGGGAGACCGAGTCGCTGCACCGCAAGCTGCGCTCCGCCCTCAGCGACGTCAAACGAGGCGAGGCGGCCCTGCGCAAGCTCCGGGCCGAGACGGACGCCCTGCGCGCCGAGGCGCACACCCAGGTGTCCGCCGCCGAGAGCGAGACCCGGCGGCTCAAAACCCGTCTCGGGGAGGCGGAGGCAGCCCTGGAGGCCACCCGCAAGGCCGCCCGCGAGGGACGCAGCGTCGAGGACATGCGCGTACGGCTGCTGCTCGACACCCTCCTCGACGCCACCCAGGGGCTGCGCCGCGAGCTGGCGCTGCCCCCGGTGTCCGTGCGGCCCGCCGAGACCGTGGACGCGGTCGAGCCGGGTCGGATGACGCCCAAGGACATCGCCAACCGGGCCCTGTCCGAGAACGACCCGGCGATCCTGAACCAGTTGCTGGCGCTGCCCCAGGCCCATCTGGTCGTCGACGGCTACAACGTCACCAAGACCGGCTATCCGCAGATGCCGTTGGAGAAGCAGCGGCTGCGGCTGCTCGGCCAGCTCTCCCAGCTCGCCGCGCAGACCGGCGCCGAGATGACCTGTGTCTTCGACGGGGCCGAACTGGTGGCGCCCGTGCTGCTCGCGCCGCCGCGCGGGGTGCGGGTGCTGTTCTCCAAGCCCGGTGTCACCGCCGACGAGCTGATCCGCCAACTGGTGCGGGCCGAGCCGCCGGGCCGGCCGGTCATCGTCGTCTCCACCGACCGCGAGGTCGCCGACGGCGTGGCGCGCGCGGGCGCACGCCCGGTGGCGTCCGCGGTGCTCCTCAAACGGCTTTCCTAGCCTCTCACCACTTCCGTAACAACCGTAACGTAGGCGCTCTATGCCCGAATTGACGGAACCGTCACGCAACGTAGCGTCAGAGGGGCGTCACTGCAGGTGAGTTGCGGCAGATATCGCGGTGCGCAACCGTGATTTTTCGGCGGAGGATTTGAACTGATCACGAGTGGGTCACTAGGGTCACCCTTCGAACCCTCGAACGGGTGATCCCTCTCAAGAAGGAGCTCGTCTCCGTGGCGTCCCACCGTCGTCCCAAGCAGCCGAGCCGCACGCGTGTGACCGTGCTCACCACCGCTGCCGCCGCCGCTGTCGCTCTCAGCTCCCAGGCCGCCAACGCCGCCCCGAGCGAGAAGCCGAGCAAGGACGAGGTCAAGGCCAAGGTCGACAAGCTCTACGAGGAGGCCGAGCAGGCCACCGAGAAGTACAACGGCGCCAAGGAGAAGCAGGAGAAGCTCCAGAAGGAGATCTCCACCCTCCAGGACAACGTCGCCCGCGGCCAGGAGGAGCTCAACGAGCTGCGCGACGGCCTCGGTTCGATGGCCAGCGCCCAGTACCGCTCCGGCGGCATCGACCCCTCCCTCCAGCTCTTCCTGTCCGCCGACCCGGACAACTACCTGGACAAGGCCTCCACCCTGGACCAGCTGAGCGGTCAGCAGGTCGAGGCGCTGAAGAAGATCCAGGAGAAGCAGCGCGACCTCGCCCAGCAGCGCTCCGAGGCCTCCGAGAAGCTCAAGGACCTCTCCGCCACCCGCACCGAACTGGGCAAGAAGAAGAAGGAAGTCCAGGGCAAGCTCTCCTCCGCGCAGAAGCTGCTCAACACGCTGACCGCGCAGGAGAAGGCCGCCCTCCAGCAGGAGGAGCAGCGCGCCAACCGCACCAGCGAGCGCCAGGTGCTCTCCGGCAAGACGACCCCCGCCTCCGGCCGCGCGGGTGCCGCCTTCGCCGCCGCGCAGAGCAAGATAGGCACGCCGTACGTCTACGGCGCCACCGGCCCGTCCTCCTTCGACTGCTCGGGCCTGACCTCCTGGGCGTACGCGCAGGCCGGCGTCGGCATCCCGCGGACCTCGCAGGCGCAGGCCAACTACGGCACGCGGATCTCCTCGATGAGCCAGCTGCAGGTCGGCGACCTCGTCTTCTTCTTCAGCGACCTGCACCACGTCGGCCTCTACGCCGGCAACGGCCAGGTCCTGCACGCGCCGCGTACCGGCACGAACGTCCGCTACGAGTCGATGAGCACCATCGGCGGCCCGTTCATGTTCGGCGTACGGGTCTGACCCGAGGGCCCGAGAGCCCGAGGCCCGCGCCACCCGAAGTCACCCCTGCCGTACCGCCCGTTCGGGCGAATCGCGTCCGGGACCTGTGACCCCCGCCCCGCCGGTGACCTGCGTCAGCGGCGGGGCGTCGCGCTGCGCGGCCCCGGAGGTCGTTGGCCGGTGCCCCCCAGCGGGGTTACTGTCTGCCGCGTTTCCCCGTCCGCCAGCGGAAGGAGTGCGGCTTCCCGTGGGGTCCCATCGCCGCCTTGCACCATCCGGGTTCGACCGCGGCTCCACCGCCGCCGTCGGCCTGCTCTCCGTCGCCGCCGCACTCCTGGGCGCCGTACCGGCCACGGCCGCCCCGCACGACGACCGGCGGGCGGAGGTGGACCGGCTGCACGCCGAGGCGGAGCGGGCGACCGAGGCCTACAACAAGGCCGACGCGCGCACCGACCGGCTGCGCGAGGAGGTCGCGACCGCGCAGGACTCCATCGCCCGGCAGCAGCAGCACGTCAACACCCTGCGGGACGCGCTCGGTTCGCTGGCCGGTGCCCAGTACCGCTCCGGCGGCGTCGACCCGTCGCTGGCGCTGCTGCTCTCGGCCGAGCCGGACGACTACCTCGACCGGGCCTCGGTGCTGGACCGGATCACCACCCGCCAGGCCGGCGAGCTGAAGGAGCTTCAGCAGGCGATGCGCGACCTCGCCCAGGACCGTGCGGAGGCGGCCGCCAAGCTGACCGAGCTGGAGAAGGGCCGCAAGGCCGTCGCCGCCCACAAGAAGACCGTGGAGCGCAAGCTCGCCAAGGCCCGCACCCTGCTCGCCGCCCTGCCGGACGACGAACGCGCCGCCTACCGGCGCGGCTCCCGCTCCGGCCGCGAGGACCTGACCGCCCTCGCCGGTGCCGCCGTCCCCGCCTCCGGCCGGGCCGCCGCCGCCTTCGCCGCCGCCCGCTCCGCCCTCGGCAAGCCGTACGTCTGGGGCGCCAACGGCCCCTCCGGCTTCGACTGCTCGGGCCTGACCCAGTGGGCGTACGCGCAGGCCGGCGTCGGCATCCCGCGCACCTCGCAGGCGCAGACCGGCGCCGGACGGCACGTGTCCCTGGCCGAGGCGCGCCCCGGCGACCTGGTCGCCTACCGCGACGACGCCAGTCACATCGCCATGTACGCAGGCAACGGCCAGGTGATCCACGCCCCCTACCCCGGCGCACCGGTGCGCTACGACCCGGTCGGCATGATGCCGATCTCCTCGGTCACCCGGGTGTGACCGGCGCGGGCCCGCGGGCCGCCCGCCGAGGCCTCTCGCAGCCCGTGCCGCCTCTCGGCCTCCGGCGAGTGGCCGGGCCGCTCCCGGCGTCTTCGCCCCCGCCGCCGGTGTGGTTCCCCTGCGGCCCGGGCGGCGGCCCGCGCGAACCGCCCGGTGCCCGCTCCGCACGCCCGCCGCGTCCGCGGCCCCCACGCACCCTCGCCCGGTGCCTTCCACCGCCCCCGCCCGTACGATCGGGAAGGTGGCTGGTCGCAGGCGGGTGTCGGGGTCCTCGGTGGTGGTGCTGTGCCTGCTGCTGGCAGGGCTCGTGGGCTGCGGCGGCCGGAGCACGACCGACTCCGACCGGACCGACGTCCAGCGGGTGCTGGACCGGCGCGCGGCGGCCGTCCTCGCCCGCGACGCGACCGCCTACGCGCGCACCGGCACCGGCACCGGCTTCGGCAACCTGAGCGCGATCCCGCTGGCCGCCTGGTCCTACCGGGTGCGGGACGTGGAGCGCACCGTCGACCGGGCCACCGCCGACGTCGAGCTGCGCTACCGCGTCGAGGGCTACGACCGGGGCGCCGTCGCCACCGGCCGCACGGTCCGGCTGAGCCGGGACGGCGGCGGACGGTGGTCCGTCGACTCCGACCGACCCGCGAAGAAGTCCGGCCAGCAGCCCTGGGACCAGGGCGCGGTCCAGGTCGTCCGCGGGACGCACAGCCTCGTCCTCGGCGTCGGGCAGCCCACCGGCACTCTGCGTCGCTTCGCCGGCCTGGCCGACCGGGCGGTGCCCGCCGTCTCGGACGCCTGGGACGGCGACTGGGCCCGCCGGGTCGTCGTGGTCGTCCCCCGGTCCCTGGAGGGCATGGCGGGCCTGCTCGGTTCCCCCGCCTCCTCCTACCGGGGCATCGCCGCCGTCACCACCGGGGAGACGGGCGGCCGGGAGCGTGCCCCCGCGGACCGGATCATCGTCAACCCCGACGCCTACGGGCTCCTCGGCGACCTCGGCAGGCAGGTGGTGCTCACCCACGAGACCACCCACGTCGCCACCCGAGCCGACACGACCTCCGCCACTCCGCTGTGGCTCTCCGAGGGATACGCAGACTGGGCCGGCTACCGCGACAGCGGCCGCACTCCCGCCCAGGCCGCCCCCGAACTGGCCGGCGCGGTCGCCCGGGGTGAGCTGCCCGCGCGGCTGCCGACCGACGACGACTTCGGCTTCACCGCCGACGCCGAGGAACTGGCCCGGGCGTACGAGGGCGGCTGGCTGGCCTGCCGGATGATCGCCGAACAGTGGGGCGAGGACCGGCTCGACGCCTTCTACCGCTCCGTGGGCGCCCACGACGAGCGCGCCGGCGCCGTGGAGGACGCGATGAAGAAGGTGCTCGGGACGGTCCCGGACGACTTCACGGCGCGCTGGCGGGAGTATCTGCGGACGCGGCTCGGCTGAGCGGCTCCGGCTCCCCGCCCCCGGCCGGGGTCCCGCGCCGCCGCACCGTGTCCCGCCACAGGGCCCGGGCGCCGAGCACGGAGGCGGCCACCAGCAGGCCGTTGCGGACGGCCAGCAGCGCGATGCCGAGCGGGGTGCTCGTCACGACGTCGCCGAACAGGAGCGGGAACTCCAACACCGTCACCAGGCTCGCCACCAGCACCAGGGTGACCGGCACCCGCATCCGGCTCGCCCGGAAGCACCAGCAGACCGCACCGAGGCCGATCAGCCACACCAGATACTGAGGGCTGATCACCCGGCTGGTCACCGTGAACATCAGCACCGCCACGAAGGCCGCGTCCGCCGCCGTGTGCGCCGCGGACCGCGCGGCCACCGGCCGCCGGGCGGCCGCCAGCCGCCACAGCAGCAGCCAGCCGAACGCCACCGCGCTCAGCCCCAGCGAGACCGTGCCCACCGTGCCCACGTGCGGACCCAGGAACTCCATCGAGCCGTAGTTCAGCAGCACCCCGCCCTCCCAGCCGAAGTGGCGGGCGACGTGGAAGGCCAGCGAGCCCAGCGACTCGACCTCGATGCCCCGCTCGCGCTGGAACGTCAGGAACGCGAACCCGCCGGGCATCGACACGGCGAACAGCGCGGCGAGCCCCGCGCCGCTCAGCACGGCGGCGACCCACGGCGCCCGCCCCCGCATCCCGAGCAGCACCAGCGCCGGCCACACCTTCAGCAGCGCCCCCAACGCCGCCAGGCCCCCCGCCACGCGCGGATGCCGGGCGGCGGCGAGCAGCGCGGCCACCGCGACGGCGGTGACCATCACGTCGTAGCGGGCGTACACCGTGGGACCGAGCAGCGGCACGCCCACCACCCACACCCACGCACCGCGCGGCGAGCGCCCCGCCCCCCGCCCCGCGTGCCACAGCAGCGCGAGGACGGCGGCGTCCGTGACGCAGACGAGGACGAAGAACGCCGTCGGGTACGTCAGGAAGGGCAGCAGGGCGGGGGAGAGGATCGCGAGGGCCGCGGCCGGCGGGTACTGCCAGGTGACGTCGTCCAGCGGAAACGTTCCGGTGCCCAGGACGTCGTACCAGCCCCGGTAGATGACGGACACGTCGCTCGTGACGTCCGGGCCGGGGAAGACCAGCACCTTCAGCACGAACAGCAGCAGCACCAGCCGCGAGGCGCCCCAGGTCGACAGCAGCCACACCGGTGACCGCCTCGCGTCCTTCGTCTTCACGTGCTCCCTGCCCGTCCGTGCCCGCCGGTCCGTGCCGCCTTCTGGTGCGGACATGATGACCCGGACACCTGTGCGCGTGCCACAGGAGGCGGCCCCGCCCGGCACCCGGCGGCCCGTTCGGTAGGGTCGGCGACGTGCGCAAGACCTTGATCGTAACGAACGACTTTCCGCCCCGTCCGGGCGGCATCCAGGCCTTCCTGCACAACATGGCGCTACGCCTGGACCCCGAGCGGCTCGTCGTCTACGCCTCCACCTGGAAGCGCGGCCGCGAGGGCGTCGAGGCCACCGCCGCCTTCGACGCCGAGCAGCCCTTCACCGTCGTACGGGACCGTACGACCATGCTGCTGCCGACGCCGGGCGCCACCCGGCGGGCGGTGGGCCTGCTGCGCGAGCACGGCTGCACCTCGGTGTGGTTCGGGGCGGCCGCGCCCCTCGGCCTCATGGCCCCGGCCCTGCGCAGGGCGGGCGCCGAGCGCCTCGTCGCCACCACCCACGGCCACGAGGCGGGCTGGGCCCAGCTGCCCGCCGCCCGCCAACTGCTGCGCCGGATCGGGGAGTCGACGGACACGGTCACCTACCTCGGCGAGTACACCCGCTCCCGCATCGCGGGCGCGCTCACGCCCGAGGCCGCCGCCCGGATGGTGCAACTGCCGCCCGGCGTCGACGAGAAGACCTTCCACCCGGCCGGCGGCGGTGACGAAGTACGCGCCCGCCTGGGCCTGACCGAACGCCCCGTCGTCGTCTGCGTCTCCCGCCTGGTCCCGCGCAAGGGCCAGGACACCCTGATCCGGGCCATGCCCCGCATCCTCGCCGCGGAGCCGGACGCCGTCCTGCTCGTCGTCGGCGGCGGCCCCTACGAGAGGGACCTGCGCCGCCTCGCCGCCGAGACCGGCGTGGCCGACTCCGTCCACTTCACCGGCCCCGTGCCCTGGTCCGAACTGCCCGCCCACTACGGCGCCGGCGACGTCTTCGCCATGCCCTGCCGCACCCGCCGCGGCGGCCTCGACGTGGAGGGCCTGGGCATCGTCTACCTGGAGGCCTCGGCCACCGGTCTCCCCGTCGTCGCCGGCGACTCGGGCGGCGCCCCCGACGCCGTACTCGACGGCGAGACCGGCTGGGTGGTCCACGGCAACGACCCGGACGAGTCCGCCGACCGCATCACCACCCTCCTCGCCGACCCGGAACTCCGCCGCAGGATGGGCGAGCGGGGCCGGACGTGGGTGGAGGAAAAGTGGCGCTGGGACTTGCTGGCGGAGCACCTGAAGGCGTTGCTGTAACGCGGTCGCCTTCGCAGCACCGCGGACTGAAGACACCCGGGGGCGCGGGGAACCGCGCGAGCAACCACGACGCACGCGAAGCCGCCGACGAACCGAACCCGGCACCCCGGAAGGCGCCCCTACTTGGCGTAGATCGCCTCGATCTCGTCCGCGTAGTCCTTGGCGACAACATTCCGCTTCAGCTTCAACGACGGCGTCAAATGCCCCGAGTCCTCGGTGAACTGCGCCCCCAGCACCCGGAACTTCCGCACCGACTCCGCCTTCGACACCGCAGCGTTCCCGTCGTCGATCGCGTCCTGGATCGCCGCGAGCAGCTCCGGGTCCTCCCGCAACGACACCGCACTCGCGCCGGCCGGCTTCCCGTGCTCCGCGCACCAGCGGCCCAGGAACTCCTCGTCGAGGGTGACCAGCGCACCCACGAAGGGCCGCCCGTCGCCGACCACCATGCACTCCGCGACCAGCGCGTGCGCGCGGATGCGGTCCTCCATGACGGCCGGGGCGACGTTCTTGCCGCCGGCGGTGACGATGATCTCCTTCTTGCGGCCGGTGATCCGCAGGTAGCCGTCCTCGTCGAGGGTGCCGATGTCGCCGGTGTGGAACCAGCCGTCGGCCAGCGCCTCGGCGGTCGCGCCTGGGTTGTTCCAGTACTCCTTGAACAGGTGCTCCCCGTGCAGCAGCACCTCGCCGTCGTCCGCGATGCGCACCACGGAGCCGGGCAGCGGCTGGCCGACCGTGCCGATCTTCTGCCGGTCCCACGGGTTGAAGGCGGTGGCCGCGCAGGACTCGGTCAGGCCGTAGCCCTCCAGGACCGTGAAGCCGATGCCGCGGAAGAAGTGGCCGAGCCGCTCGCCGAGTGGCGCACCGCCGGAGATGGCGTACTCGCCGCGCCCGCCGAGGACCGTGCGGAGCTTGCTGTAGACCAGCTTGTCGAAGACCTTGTGCTTGATCTTCAGGCCGACGGACGGGCCCGACGGGGTGTCCAGAGCCTTGCTGTACGCGATCGCGGTGTCGGCGGCGCGGTCGAAGATCTTGCCCTTGCCGTCGGCCTGCGCCTTGGCGCGCGCCGAGTTGTACACCTTCTCGAAGACGCGCGGCACGCCGAGGATCAGCGTGGGCCGGAAGGCGGCCAGCTCGTCGGTGAGGTTCTTGATGTCCGGGACGCAGCCCAGCTTGATCGGCGCGATCATCGGTGCGACCTGCACCAGCCGTCCGAAGACGTGCGCGAGGGGCAGGAAGAGGAGGACCGAGCACTCACCGGTGCGAAAGAGCGGCCGCAGCCGTTCCACCACGTTCCCGCACTCGGCGAAGAAGCTGCGGTGGGTGAGGACACAGCCCTTGGGGCGGCCCGTGGTGCCCGAGGTGTAGACGATGGTCGCGGGGTCGTCGGCCTTCGCGATCGAGCCCCGCTCCTCGACGGTGCGGTCCGTGACGTCCTGGCCCAGGCGCCCCAGTTCCGCCACGCCGCCCGCGTCGATCTGCCAGACGTTCTTGAGGGCGGGCAGCTGCTCGCGCACCGACTCGACGGCGGCGGCGTGCCCGGCCGACTCCACGACGCACGCCGTGGCTCCCGAGTCGCTGAGGATCCACTGCACCTGCTCCGGCGAGCTGGTCTCGTACACCGGCACGGTGATCGCGCCCGCGCTCCAGATGGCGAAGTCCAGCAGGGTCCACTCGTACCGCGTACGGGACATCAGGCCGACCCGGTCGCCCGGCTGGACACCGGAGGCGATCAGGCCCTTGGCGGCGGAGTGCACCTCGGCGAGGAAGGCGCGCGCGGTCACGTCCTGCCAGGCGCCTCCCGCCTTCCGGGCGATGACGGCGACGTCGGGATGCTGCGCGGCGTTTCTGCGGACGATGTCGGTCAGGTTTCCGTCCGCGGGGACCTCGTACAAGGCCGGAAGGCTGAACTCGCGCAAGACTGCTGCTCCTCATAGGGCGCCGGCGCCACGACACTGTGTGATGCGACGGTGCGGTCCAAGGCTCGGGCAAGTGCTCGGGAAACTCATGCGGAATTCACATGTTGAAACCCAGAGCACGACTGGACTGCCCGGACGTTACCCGTCGGTATGCGTTCTCCGACAGGGGGTCCCTACGAGATGTTCGCTGCGTCACACGGATGGGGTTTGCTTTGCGCACAGTAGTCGACGGATCAACCGACCAGCCAGTAACCGCAGGTCCGGTCGCGACTGTTCACACCGGGCACGCGCTGCTTACGCTTGATCGCCATGGCACCCACACCGCCCCGTAACACGACCACGCGCGTCCACGTGGTCAGCGACGTCCATGGCAACGCTCGCGACCTGGCCAGGGCCGGCGAGGGCGCCGACGCCCTGATCTGCCTCGGGGACCTGGTCCTCTTCCTCGACTACGCCGACCACTCGCGCGGCATCTTCCCCGACCTGTTCGGCGTCGCCAACGCCGACCGCATCGTCGCGCTGCGCACCGCCCGCCGCTTCGACGAGGCCCGCGAGTTCGGGGCGCGGTTGTGGGCCGGGGTCGACGGGGACCGGCGGGAGCTGATCGAGCGGGCGGTGCGCAAGCAGTACGCCGAGCTGTTCGCCGCCTTCCCCACCCCCACCTACGCCACCTACGGCAACGTCGACGTGCCGCCGCTGTGGCCCGAGTACGCCGGTCCCGGCACCACCGTGCTCGACGGGCAGCGGGTGGAGATCGGCGGCCGAGTCTTCGGCTTCGTCGGCGGCGGGCTGCGCACCGCGATGAACACGCCGTACGAGATCAGCGACGAGGCGTACGCCGCGAAGATCGAGGCCGTCGGCGAGGTGGACGTGCTGTGCACGCACATCCCGCCCCAGGTGCCGGAACTGGTCTACGACACGGTGGCCCGGCGCTTCGAGCGGGGCAGCCTGGCGCTCCTCGACGCGATCCGCCGCACCCGCCCCCGGTACGCCCTGTTCGGGCACGTCCACCAGCCGCTGGCCCGGCGCATGCGCATCGGGGCGACCGAGTGCGTCAACGTCGGCCACTTCGCGTCGACGGGACGGCCGTGGGTGCTGGAGTGGTGAACGTGTGCGGCGAACCCGCGCAGGTGGGTGGTGGCATCCGCCGTCCCGGTGCGCGATAGCCTTCACGCGGCACACACGTGCGCGTCATGGGCGCACGACGACCTCAGTAGCGGCCCGCATCCGGAGGAGCCACGGCGATGGCGGAACACACCAGCTCGAGCATCACCATCGAGGCGGCACCCGCCGACGTCATGGCGGTGATCGCCGACTTCGCGCGCTACCCGGACTGGACGGGCGAGGTGAAGGAGGCCGAGGTCCTCGCGACCGACGCGCAGGGGCGTGCCGAGCAGGTCCGACTCGTCATGGACGCCGGCGCGATCAAGGACGACCAGACGCTGGGCTACACCTGGACCGGCGAGCACGAGGTCTCCTGGACGCTGGTGAAGTCCCAGATGCTGCGTTCCCTCGACGGTTCCTACCTCCTCCGCCCGGCGGGCACCGGCACGGAGGTCACCTACCGCCTCACGGTGGACGTCAAGATCCCCATGCTCGGCATGATCAAGCGCAAGGCGGAAAAGGTCATCATCGACCGGGCCCTGGCCGGCCTGAAGAAGCGCGTGGAGTCGGGAAAGTAACGTAGCTGCGGTCAGTCGCCACGCCGCCCGCGCCGCGGTCAGTCGCCACGCCGCCCGCGCTGCGGTCAGTCGCCACGCCGCCGTAGCTGCGGGCATTCGTGCCTCCCCCAGTGCCTGAACGGCCCGGGAGGTACCCCCAGGGCGGCACGGGTGGGCGGTGGGGGCACCTCCCGCTCACGGGGGTCCCTCCCGCGCGAGCGAAGCCGAGCGTGGGGGAGAAGCCGAGAGTGGGGGAGGCACCCCGCAACGCCGGGCTGCGAACTCCCCGGCCGGTCGTCCCAGCGCCGGTCACCAGCCAACCGGCGGAGCCCCAGGTACCGTTCACCCCCATGCGCACCCTCCTGCTCACAGGCCCCGGCGGCACCGGCCGTACCACCGTCGCCGCCGCCACCGCGCTCAAGGCCGCCCGTGAGGGCACCCGCACCCTCCTCCTCGGCACCGACCGCGACGACACCCTCGGCGCGGTACTCGGCGTGCCCACCGGCCCCGCGCCCACCCCCGTCGAACCCGGCCTCACCGCGTGGCGCCCCGACGCCGCCCAGGGCTTCCGGGACGCCCTCGCCGCCCTCCAGGACCGCGCCGCCTCCGCGCTCGACCTGCTCGGCGCCTCCCGCCTCGACCCCGAAGAGCTGACCCCGCTGCCCGGCGCCGACGACCTCGCCCTGCTGCGCGCCCTGCGCGAGGCCGCCCTCGCCGAGGCGCACGACCTCCTCGTCGTGGACCTGCCGCCGGCCCCCCGCGCCCTCGCCCTGCTCGCCGCGCCCGAGGAACTGCGCCGCAGCCTGCGCCGCCTGCTCCCGCCCGAGCGGCAGGCCGCCCGGGCCCTGCGCCCCGTCCTCGGCCGGCTCGCCGGCGTCCCCATGCCCGCCGAGGCGCTGTACGCGGCGGCCGCCCGCTGGGAGCTGGAACTGGCAGCCGCGGAGGCCGTCCTGGCCGACCGGAACACCACCGTCCGGCTGGTCGCCGAACCGGGGCCGGCCGGAGCCGACGCCGTCCGCGCCACCGCCCTCGGTCTCGCCCTGCGCGGCCTGCGCACCGACCTGCTGGTCGCCAACCGCGTCCTGCCCGAGGACGTCCCGGCGGACAGCTGGCTCGGCGGCCCCCTCGCCCAGCAGCGCAAGACGCTGGAGGAGTGGCACGGGACGCACGACGTCCACGCCGTCGCCCACCTCGGCCGCGACCCGCGCGGCACGGACGACCTCGCCGCCCTCGACGTGCCCGGCGTCAACCCGGCCGCCTCCCCGGTCGAGTGGCCCGTCACCGACCGGCTGGCCGAGGACGGCGTCCTGGTCTGGCGCATCCCGCTGCCCGGCGCCGTACGCGAGGAGCTCGACCTGGTCCGCCGCGGGGACGAACTGGTCGTCGCGGCGGGTCCGTTCCGCCGCGCCGTCCCGCTGCCCTCCGCGCTGCGCCGCTGCACCGTGGACGGGGCCGCACTGCGGGAGGACACCCTCGCCGTCCGGTTCGCGCCGGACCCGGGGCTGTGGCCGCGGGGACGATGACCCGACGGGGGCCGGGGCCGTTCGGGTAACGTCGTAAGGACGAACCGTAGTCAGGAGTCCGTCATGAGCGAAGAGCTCCCCCCGTCCGAGGCACCCCGCCCCGACGAGGCCGACACGGTCGACGAGACACGTGCGGCCGACGAGACACGTGTGACCGGTGAGACACGTGCGACCGGTGAGACGCGAGCGACCGGTGAGACGCGAGCGACCGGTGAGACGCGAGCGACCGCCGAGGCCCATGCCACCGACGCCGACGCCTGGGCGACGGCGTGCGCCGAGGACCTGGAGGCCGAGAAGGTCCGCCGCCGGGCCGAGTACGGGCCGCCGCCCGGCTCCGCCGCCGAGGAGCTGCGCCGGCTCGTCGACACCGTCGCCGACAAGCTGGCCGGCCTCCAGTCCCCGCTGCTCGGCCAGGTCGCCGGCCCCGCCGCCCAGCAAGTGGTCCGGCAGGTCGTCCAGCAGGCGAAGGCCGCCGTCGAACCGGTCATCGAGCGCAACCCGGACGTGTTCGACCACCTCGCTGCCGCCGGCGGCGAACTCCTCGCCGCCTACCGCTCCGCCGTCCAGAACCAGGAACGCCGCTGGACCACCGGCGACACCCCCGCCAAAGATCCGAGCGACCCCCGCGACCAGGGCGAACGCGGCACCGACGGCCGGGACGAGGACGACGGCGGCACCGGCCCGGGCCAGCGCATCGACCTGGACTGAGCCCCGCCTCGGGTACGGTTGCCCTTAGCGGGGCTCGACCGAACTGAGGGATTCATGGGACTCACCATCGGCGTCGACATCGGCGGCACGAAGATCGCGGCCGGCGTGGTCGACGAGGAAGGCAACATCCTCTCGACCCACAAGGTGCCGACCCCCACCACACCCGAGGCCATCGTGGACGCCATCGCCACCGCGGTGGAGGGCGCGCGCGTGGGGCACGAGATCGTCGGCGTCGGCATCGGTGCCGCCGGATACGTCAACCGCCAGCGCTCCACGGTCTACTTCGCGCCCAACATCGACTGGCGTCAGGAGCCGCTCAAGGAGAAGGTCGAGGCGCGCGTCGGCCTCCCCGTCGTCGTGGAGAACGACGCCAACGCCGCGGCCTGGGGAGAGTACAAGTTCGGCGGCGGCAAGGGCCACCGCAACGTCATCTGCATCACCCTGGGTACCGGCCTCGGCGGCGGCATCATCATCGGCAACAAGCTGCGCCGCGGTCACTTCGGCGTGGCCGCGGAGTTCGGCCACATCCGCATGGTGCCCGACGGCCTGCTGTGCGGCTGCGGCTCGCAGGGCTGCTGGGAGCAGTACGCGTCGGGCCGGGCGCTGGTGCGGTACGCCAAGCAGCGTGCCAACGCCACCCCCGAGCGGGCCGAGGTACTGCTCGCGCTCGGCGACGGCACCCCCGACGGCATCGAGGGCAAGCACATCTCCGTCGCCGCCCGCCAGGGCTGCCCGGTCGCCGTCGACTCCTACCGGGAACTGGCCCGCTGGGCCGGTGCCGGCCTCGCCGACCTGGCCTCGCTCTTCGACCCGTCCGCGTTCATCGTCGGCGGCGGCCTCTCGGACGAGGGCGACCTGGTCCTCGACCCGATCCGCAAGTCGTACAAGCGCTGGCTGGTCGGCGGCAACTGGCGCCCGGTCGCCGACGTGATCGCCGCCCAACTCGGCAACAAGGCCGGCCTGGTGGGCGCGGCCGACCTGGCGAGGGAACCCGACCCGATCATGTAAGGGCCGTCTTTCCGGAGACGGGACCCGTCCCACCCCAAGGGGCGCGGGGAACTGCGCGACAGGCCACGACGAACGGTCGGTCGCCCACGATCCCCGCGTCCCGAGCCATGAGGCGTCCGATCATGCGGTCCCGTAAATTGACGGCATGGCAACATCCCTCCCGGCGCTGCCCAACTCCCGCACCGAACCCGACGGTTCCGCAGTCGTCCGCGTCCTGAGCTACAACATCCGCTCGCTGCGCGACGACACCGACGCCCTCGCCCGCGTCATCAAGGCCTGCGCGCCCGACCTCGTCCTCCTGCAGGAGGCCCCCCGCTTCTTCCGCTGGCGCAAGAAGCTCGCCCGCCTGGCCCGCGCGGCGGACTTGGTGATCCTCTCCGGGGGCGGAACCGCCGCCGGTCCCGCGCTGCTCTGCTCCCTGCGGGCCACGGTGGAGCGCACCGCGGACGTGCTGCTTCCGCTCACCCCCGGTCAGCACCGCAGAGGCCTGGCCACCGCCGTGGTCCGGATCGGCGGGGCCCGTCTCGGCGTCCTCAGCACCCACCTGTCGCTGCGGCCGGAAGAGCGCCACGAGCAGGCCGGCCTGCTCCTCGACCACCTGGCCGGTCTCGGCGTGACGCACGCCGTGGCGGGCGGCGACCTGAACGAACGCCCCGGCGGCCGCACCTTCCGGCGGCTCGGCGACGGACTGCGCGACTGCTGGACCGCCGCACCCTGGGGCGGGGAGTACACCTTCCCCGCCACCGCCCCGGACCGCCGTATCGACGCGGTCTTCGTCACCGAGGGCGTCGAGGTGCTGGGCTGCGGGGTGCCCTCTGGACTGCCCGGAGTGGCCGAGGACGACCTGAGGGCGGCCACGGACCACCTCCCGGTCCTGACCGCCCTCCGCGTACCCTCGACCCCCGCCTGACCCGGGCCCGGCTACACCACCGCGCCCCGCCCCGGATCGTCGTCGTCCTCGTCGCCCGTCCGCATCCGCACGACCAGGGTGGCGAAGCCGCCGAGGAAGCCGCCGATGCTCAGGGTCGTCAGCCACCAGGTCATGTCCCAGCCGAGCAGGACCGCCAGCAGGAGCAGCACGGGGCCGCCGATCACACCCAGCCAGGCGAACTTCGCGGTGGGGTCGGCATCGGGCAGCGGCGGCGGCTCGGGCGGCACGAAGTGGCCCTCGTCGTCCGCGTCGAAGTCGTCGTCGGACGGCTCGGCGGGCGTGTGGTCGCGGGGACCGACACCGGGCGCGAACGCGACGGAGCTGCCCAGCGGCCGGTCCGAGGCGGGCCGGTCCGCCGACGGCTTCTCGTCGTTCACCTCCGGCTCCAGCAGCGCCAGGTCCTCGACCGACTTGAACGGCTTCGCGCCCGGCGGATCCGGGGGCTCCTCCCCGTACCCGGCGACGATCGCGTCCCAGGCGGCGTCCTCGTCGAAGGGCCCGTCCTGCGCCCCGGGCCCGCCGTCCGCGGCTCGCTCCCGCCCCTCGCGGTGCTCCCGCTCCAGGTCCCGCTCCTCGCGGTCCTCGCGGTCGGAGTCGTGCTCAGCCACCTGCGGCCGTCCCTTCCTTGCCGAGACCGGGCTCCGGTTCCCCGACGGAACCGGGCGCGAGCCGGCCGATGAACGCGACGCTCTCCGCGAAGATCCGGTCCGCATCGTGGTCCAACGTCGCCACGTGGTAGCTCTGTTCCAGCAGGATCTCCGTCACGTCCGTCGAGGACACCCGGCCCAGGATCCGCGCCGAGTCGGCGGGCGGCACCACATGGTCCTGCGGGCTGCGCAGCAACAGCAGGGGCTGGGTCACCTGGGGCAGGTCGCCGTCGGCCAGCCGGAAGAAGGCGCGCAGCGAGTGCGCCGAGTGCAGCGGCACCCTGTCGTACCCCAGCTCCGAGCTGAGCGGCTTGGCGATGTCGCTGGCGATGCCCTTCGTGGCCGGCACCAGATGGCGCAGGACCGGCAGGGCGTGCTGGGCGACGCCGTGCATGCGGT
This sequence comes from Streptomyces sp. NPDC085944, assembly GCF_040686295.1. Classification (NCBI taxonomy): domain Bacteria; kingdom Bacillati; phylum Actinomycetota; class Actinomycetes; order Kitasatosporales; family Streptomycetaceae; genus Streptomyces; species Streptomyces sp. NPDC085944. The sequence goes on from NZ_JBFBJX010000007.1 coordinate 53,247, forward strand.
TCGCCGGGTTCACGACGACGACGCCCGCCACCGCGTCCCCGTGCTTCGCGGCCAGCCGCAGCGCCAGCGCGCCGCCCATGGACAGGCCGGCCACGAAGACCCGGGCGCAGCGCTCGCGCAGGGCGCGCAGCTCGCGGTCCACCTCCGCGTACCAGTCCTGCCAGCCCGTGACCTGCATGTCCTGCCAGCGGGTGCCGTGCCCGGGCAGCAGCGGCAGCGTCACCGTCAGGCCGCGCTCGGCCAGATACCGGGCCCAGGGGCGCAGCGACTGCGGGGAACCCGTGAAACCGTGACAGAGGAGGACGCCGACCTCCCCGCCCTCGTGGCGGAACGGCTCGGCTCCGGGCAGCACCGGCACGTCTCGGTCTCCTGTCGTCGGGGGGGGACTCGCGGGTCTTTCACCGTACGCGACCGCACTGACACCGACCAGGGCCGTCGGGGCCATTGACGGCGTCCCGGGATAGGGTCTGACCCACGGACACGGGAGGCACTGGGTTGTTGTACGGCACGATGAAGCTCACCATCGGAGGGTCGCTGAAGCTTGCCTTCCGGCCCTGGGTGGAGGGCCTGGAGTACATCCCGGCCGACGGCCCCGCCATTCTGGCGAGCAACCACCTGTCGTTCTCCGACTCGTTCTTCCTGCCCGCCGTCCTCGACCGCAAGGTGACCTTCATCGCCAAGGCCGAGTACTTCAACACGCCCGGGGTCAAGGGCAGACTGACCGCCGCCTTCTTCAAGGGCGTGGGCCAGCTCCCCGTGGACCGCTCCGGCGCGCGCGGCGCGGGGGAGGCCGCCATCAAGAGCGGCATAGAGGTCCTGGAGCGCGGCGAGCTGTTCGGCATCTACCCCGAGGGCACCCGCTCCCCGGACGGCCGCCTCTACCGCGGCAAGCCGGGCGGCCTCGCGCGCGTGGCCCTCGCCACCGGCGCGCCCGTGATCCCGGTCGCCATGATCGACACCGAGAAGATCCAGCCGCCCGGCCAGGTGATGCCGAAGCTGATGCGCCCCGGCATCCGCATCGGCAAGCCGCTGGACTTCTCCCGCTACCAGGGCATGGAGCACGACCGCTTCGTGCTCCGCGCGGTGACCGACGAGGTCATGTACGAGATCATGAAGCTCTCCGGCCAGGAGTACGTCGACATGTACGCGACCGCCATGAAGCGGCAGCTCGCGGAGGCGGCGAAGGCCGAGAAGGAAGCGGGCAAGGCGGCCAAGGCCGGGAAGGACCGGGCCGGGACGTAGCCCGGGGAAGGCTCGGGGAGGGGGGACATGGCCAGGCGCGAGAGAGTCATGAGGATGTCGGTCGAGCTGCCGCTGTGGCGCGCGCTCGCCGGCTACCGCGTGCTCACCATGCTGTACGCGATCGGGTTCTTCGCCACCGCCTACTCCGGCTTCGCCCGGCCCTGGCTCGCCGTCGCCTACTACGCGGTCCTGTTCGTGTGGACCCTGGTCACCCTCCCCAAGGTCACGAACGCCGCGAACTGCACCAAGCGGTTCCTCGCCGCCGACCTCACCGTCGCGCTCACCGGCATCCTGCTCACGCCCTTCGCCGACGCCCACGAGCGCGTCATGGACGGCGGTCCGACCCTGCCCTCGATATGGACCGCCGGTTCCGTGCTGGCCTTCGCCATCAAGGGCGGCTGGCGCTGGGCCGCCGTCGCCTCCACCCTCGTCGCCGTCGCCAACCTGGTCGAACGCGGCACCCCGGCCCGCGACACCGTCCACAACGTCGTCCTCGTCTGGGTCGCCTCCATCGCCATCGGCTACGTCGTCGAGGTCGCCCGCGCCTCCGAGCGCACCCTCGCCCGCGCCCTGGAGATCGAGGCGGCGACCAGGGAGCGCGAACGGCTCGCCCGGGACATCCACGACAGCGTCCTCCAGGTGCTGGCGATGGTGCAGCGCCGGGGCGCCGTCATCGGCGGCGAGGCGGCCGAACTGGGCCGGCTGGCCGGTGAGCAGGAGGTGGCCCTGCGCACCCTGGTCTCCGGGGGCCTGGTGCCCGTCTCCCGCGTCTCGGAGGACGCCGCGGAGGGCGCCGTCGTCCGGATGGTCGAGGAACCGGAGAGGGCCGACCCGGACGGTCCCGTCGACCTGCGCGCCCTGCTGGCCCCGTACGCCGGCTCGCTGGTGAACCTCGCCGAGCCGGGCGCCCCGGTCCTCCTCGCCCCGGCGGCCGCACGGGAGCTGGCGGCCGCGGTGGGCGCCGCGCTGGACAATGTCCGCGAGCACGTGGGCGAGCAGGCCCGCGCGTGGATCCTGGTCGAGGACGAACCGGACGAGGTGATCGTCACCGTCCGCGACGAGGGACCCGGCATCCCGGACGGGCGCCTCGCCGAGGCCGAGGGCGAGGGCCGGCTCGGCGTGGCCCTGTCGATCCGCGGCCGGCTGCGCGACCTCGGGGGCTCGGCCGAACTGATCTCGGTGCCCGGCCAGGGCACCGAAGTCGAACTGAAGGCACCGAAGAAGACCGCCGGTACCCGCGGTACCGGCGCACGGGGGAAGGCAGCGGACCATGAGTGAACGACAGGACCCGGGCCGGCGCGACCCGGGCCGACAGGATTCGGAGCGGCAGGAATCGGGTCGGCAGGAATCGGGTCGGCAGAATCCGGAACGGCAGAGCCCGATCAGGGTCATGGTGGTCGACGACCACCCGATGTGGCGCGACGCCGTGGCCCGCGACCTGGCCGAGTCCGGCTTCGACGTGGTCGCCACCGCCGGCGACGGCGACCAGGCGGTGCGCCGGGCCGCCGCCGCCGCGCCCCACGTCCTCGTGCTCGACCTCAACCTGCCCGGCAAGCCCGGCGTGCAGGTCTGCAAGGAGGTCGTCGGCACCGACCCGAAGCTGCGCGTCCTCGTGCTCTCGGCGAGCGGGGAGCACGCCGACGTGCTGGAGGCGGTCAAGTCCGGCGCGACCGGCTACCTGCTGAAGTCGGCCTCCACCGAGGAACTGCGGGACGCGGTGCGCCGTACGGCCGCCGGCGACCCGGTCTTCACCCCGGGACTCGCCGGACTCGTCCTCGGCGAGTACCGCCGCCTCGCCTCCGAGCCCGCGCCCGCCGCGGGCACCGACGACCCCGGCGCGCCCCGGCTCACCGACCGGGAGACCGAGGTGCTGCGCCTGGTCGCCAAGGGCCTGAGCTACAAGCAGATCGCCGAACGCCTCGTCATCTCCCACCGCACCGTGCAGAACCACGTCCAGAACACCCTCGGCAAGCTCCAGCTGCACAACCGCGTGGAGCTGGTGCGGTACGCGATAGAACGGGGTCTGGACGACGCGTGACCCGCGCGGGACAGTGGCCTGGCCTCAACCACCCACTGTGGCAAGGGGATTACGCGATGGAGGTCGGAGTGCTGACCGGAGGCGGCGACTGCCCCGGGCCCAACGCCGTCATCCGGGCCGTCGTCCATCGACTGCGTGCACGACGGGGACTTCGGCAAGATGGTCGCCCTGCGCGGCACGGCCATCGTCCGCGTCCCGATCGCAGCGGCCACCGCCCGGCTGAAGATCGTCGACCCGGCGCTGTACGACGAGGTCGGCGTCTTCTTCGGCTGACCGGCGAGGTACCTGCCGCTGACCGGCGGGGGCGGGCCGAGGGCCGTATATTCGGCCCGGAGCCCACCACCACGGGAGCGGTCATGGAGATCCTTGCCTTCGGCGTCCAGGCCGACGAGAAGCCCCTGATCGAGCGGGCCTTCGGCGACCACGAGGACGTCCGCTGCCTGGACGTCTTCCTCAACGAGGACACCGCCCCCATCGCGGCGGGCCACGAGATCGTCTCCACGTCCGTCAACGCCGAACTCGGCGCGGAGGTCCTGGAGATCCTCGCGGCCGGCGGCACCCGGATGGTGGCCCAGCGCTCCACCGGCTTCAACAACGTCGACCTGGCCACCGCCGAGCGGCTCGGCATGACCGTGGCCCGGGTGTCGCACTACTCGCCGTACTCGGTCGCCGAGTTCGCCTGGGCCCTCGCCATGGCCGTCAACCGGCGGATCGTGCGCGCCTCCATCCGCACCCGCGACTTCGACTTCCGCCTCGACGGCCTGATGGGTCGCGACCTGCACGGCCGCACCGCCGGCGTCCTCGGCACCGGCAAGATCGGCGAGGCCTTCGCCCGGATCGCCCACGGCTTCGGCATGCGGCTGCTGGGCTGGGACGTCGCCGAGAACCCGGCCTGCGCGGAGCTGGGCATGCGCTACGTCCCCAAGGACGAGCTGCTCACCCGCTCCGACCTGATCACCCTGCACGTCCCGCTGATGGCCGAGACCCGGCACCTGATCGACGCCGCCGCTCTGAAGGCGATGCGCGACGACGCCATCCTGATCAACTCCAGCCGCGGCGGACTGATCGACACCGCGGCCCTCGTCGGCGAACTGCGCGCGGGCCGGTTCTCGGGCGTGGGCCTGGACGTGTACGAGGCGGAGGCGGGCCTGTTCTTCCTCGACAAGTCCCTGCAGGCCGTCGAGGACGACACCCTGGCCCGCCTCGTCACCTTCCCGAACGTGCTGGTCACCTCGCACCAGGCGTACTACACCGAGGACGCCGTCGGCCAGATCGTCGACACGACCGTGCGCAACGTCCTCGACTACCGGGCGGGCCGCCGCTCGGAGAACGTGCTCGTCCCGCGCAGCTGACCGGCCAGCTCCCGCACGATCGCCGTGCCGTTCAGCGTCAGCACCGACTCCGGGTGGAACTGCACCCCCGCGAAGCCGTCGCCCCGCAGCGCGTGCACCTCGCCGCCCGCCGAGCGGCTCACCTCGACGCCGTGGGCGGCCAGCTCCAGAGCGGCCTCGTCGTCGCAGCGCGCCGTGAAGCTGTTGTAGAAGCCGACCGTCTCCCGCCGCCCGAACAGGTCGATCTCCGTCTGCGCTCCCTGGTACGGCACCTCCTTGCGGACGATGTCGAGCCCCAGCTCGGCCGCGATCAGCTCGTGCCCGAGGCAGACGCCGAGGACGCCGTGCCGGTGCGTCCCGAGCACCTCGGCGGTCAGGGAGCGCAGGAGACGCATCTTCCGGTCGGCCCGGTCCGAGGGGTCACCGGGTCCCGGCCCCAGCACCACCGGGCCGCCCTCGTGCCCCAGCACCGCCTCGCGCAGCCCCGGCTCGTCGTACCGCCGTACGCTCACCGTGAGCCCCGAGGAGCGCAGCACGTGCGCGAGCATCGCCGTGAAGGTGTCCTCCGCGTCGACGACCAGCGCGTGCCCGGTCAGCGCGGCCGACGGCTCCTGCATCCGCAGCCAGAACGGCGCCAGCGAGGCGCGGCGCCCGTCCAGCGCGGCCCGCACCCGGGGATCGTCGGCCAGCCTCGGCCGCCCGGCCTCCGCCCGCGGCCGGGACGGACGTACGCCCAGCGCCGCCAGTACGCCGGCCGCCTTGGCGTGGGTCTCGGCGACCTCACCCGCCGGGTCCGAACCCCGCACCAGCGTGGCGCCGACCGGCACCCGCAGCCGGCCCTCCGCGTCGATGTCGGCGGTGCGGATCAGGATGGGGGAGTCGAGCGTCTGGGGGCCGGCGAAACGCCCGGGGCCGTCTCCCGGGTCCCGCCCGAGCAGGGCCAGCGCGCCCGCGTAGTAGCCCCGCCCGCCGGTCTCGTGCCGCTCGATCACCCGGCAGGCGTTCTGCACCGGCGAGCCGGTGACCGTCGCCGCGAACATCGTCTCCCGCAGCACCTCCCGCGCGTCCAGGGAGGACTTGCCGCGCAGCTCGTACTCGGTGTGCGCGAGGTGCGCCATCTCCTTCAGCCGCGGGCCGACCACCACGCCGCCCATGTCGCCGACGGTGCACATCATCTTCAGTTCCTCGTCGACGACCATCGACAGCTCCTCGATCTCCTTGCCGTCGGCGAGGAAGCCGAGCAGGTGCTCGGGGGTCGGCCCCTCGGCGGGGTAGCGGTACGTGCCGCTGATCGGGTTCATGACGACCGTGCCCCCGGACATCCGCACGTGCACCTCCGGGCTGGCCCCGACCAGCGTGCGGTCCCCGGTGTGCACCACGAACGTCCAGTACGCGCCCCGCTCACCCTCCAGCAGCCGCCGGAACAGGGCCAGCGCGTCGGCCCGCCCGAACCCGGGGATCCGCCCCTGGTACGTCCGCCGGATCACGAAGTTGGCGCCCTCGCCGCGCCCGATCTCCTCGTCCAGGACCCGGCCGACGGTCCGCGCGTACTCCTCGTCGCCTACGTCGAAGCCGCCGCCCTCCACCCGCACCTCGTGCGCGGGCAGCTGCGCCAGCGCCTCGGCGAGCGGGATGCCGTACCGCTCGTCGGGGGTGAGCATCAGCAGCGGTGTGCCGTCGTCGCGGACGTCGAAGCCGCGTTCGCGGATCTGCCGGAACGGGACGAGCGCCAGGCCTTCGTCGGGCAGGCCGGCGAGTGTGTCGTGCTCCGTGACCGGGCCCAGCAGTAGTTCCACGAGGTCGTGGTCGTGGCCCGGGGCGCGGCGGCGCAGCAGGGCGAAGGGGCGGGGGTCGGTCAGGAGGCTGTCGAGCGGTGTCATGGTCCGTGTCCTTCTCGGTTCGTCGGAGAGGAGGAACGGACCCGGACTCTGAAACGCCGAAGGCCGCCCCTCGGGCGGCCTTCGCGGAGTCTTGCGTCGCGCGCAGTCAGTGGGCCGCCGGATGAGCGGTCCACCACCAGTTCTGGGTCGAGTGCGCGAACATGGCGTCGACCCTAGCGCATCCGCGCGCGGCGCCGCGGCACGTCCCGCGATGCGGGACGGCCGCGGCGCACCGCATCAGATGATCATGCCGTACGTGTTCCAGCCGCCGCCGATCCTGGTGCGGCCCTTGAACGGCGCCGAGGCGCTGCCGGTGCCCTGGTAGAACCAGAGCACGCCGTCCTTGTCGCGGGCGATCAGGTCCGGCACCCCGTCGCGGTTCAGGTCGCTCGGCCCGTTCAGCATGTCGTACACGTACCAGCCGCCGCCGACCCGGGTGCGGGCCTCGAACACGGCCGACGCGTCGCCCGTGCCCTTGTACAGCCACAGCACGCCGCTCTTGTCGCGGGCGACCAGGTCCGGCTTGCCGTCGCCGGTGAGGTCGCCGGTGTCGGTCAGCATGTTGTAGACGTACCAGCCGCCGCCGATCCTGGACTTGGTCTCGAAGGGCGCGGCGGTGTTGCCGGTGCCCTTGTAGAGCCAGAGCACGCCGCTCTTGTCGCGGGCGATCAGATCCGGCCTGCCGTCACCCGTGAGGTCCCGGGCGCCGGTGATCGTGTCGTAGACGGACCAGCCGCCGCCGACCCGGGTGCGGGACTCGAACGGCTCCGTCATGTCGCCGCTGCCCTTGTAGTACCAGAGCACGCCGCTCTTGTCGCGGGCCACCGCGTCGCCGGTGCCGTCGGCGCGCAGCGCCGTGAGCGTCGTCACCGCGTTGTAGGTGTTCCAGCCGCCGCCGATGCGGAAGCGGCCGAAGAACGGCGAGGACGCGCTGCCGGTGCCCTGGTACTGCCACAGCACGCCCGAGGAGTCCCGGCCGAGGATGTCGTAGCGGTCGGTGCCCGGGTCGGGCGTGGTGCCCTTGACCAGCTGGACGTCGGCCGTGCGGACGTAGCCGATGCGGTGGTTGAAGCGGATCGGGTAGTACGTGGTGTCGCCCACGACCACCGTGCGCGAGCCCTCGCCCGAGCCGTCGATGTTGCCGCTGTTGTAGTACGAGCCCTTCATGGCGCCGCCGGCCAGGGCGTACTTCTGTCCGGAGAGGACGCCGTACTTGCTCAGCGACTCGTTGTTCTTGTTCTGGACCGGCACTCCGGTGCCCGTGTACGCGCTGTCCTCGGGGTAGGCGCGCCCGTACACCGGTATGGAGCTCGCCCCGGCCTTGGCCGTGACCACGTCCGGCGTGCCGACGGCGGCGGCGAACTGGCCGCCCCGGTTGTAGAACCAGGCCTTCTTGCCGCCGTACCAGATGGCCGTCCAGTCCTGCCGTGCCTCGGCGACCACGAACTCGCCGCCGGCCAGGACCTTGTTGCCCCAGTTCCAGCCCTCGGACCAGGACTGGCTGCCCAGGTAGGGGTCGGTGAGCATGGCCGAGGAGGTGGACGGCGAGGAGTAGAGGTAGACGAAGTTCGCCGGCTGCTTGGGGACCGAGGAGCCGCCGTTGGTGATCTTCGGCTGGTTCGCCGTGGTGAACGGCGGGACGACGCGGATCACCTGGCCGGGCTTGTACGGGCCGCCCGGGCCCTCGGCGCCGGTCGGGGCGCCCAGCAGGTCCATGTAGTGGTTCCAGTCCCAGAACGGGCCCGGGTCCCAGTGCTGGGACCTCACGTTGCCGTCCAGGACGCCCGGGACCTCGTCGTGGCCGAGGATGTGCTCACGGTCCAGCGGGATGTCGTACTTGCCGGCCAGGTACTTCACCAGCGCGGCCGACGACTCGTACTGCGGCTCGGTGTACCAGCTGCCGTCCTTGATCGCGTAACCCTCGTGCTCGATGCCGATCGAGTGCATGTTGAGGGTCTTGTTGGCCGCGTGCCACGCCTCGTTCTTCGTCTCGACCATCTGGGTGACCAGACCGTCGGAGGCGCGGATCAGGTAGTGGGCGCTGGCGTACGAGTACGAGTTCTGGAAGACGCCCAGGGCGCTGCTGTAGCTGCCCTCGGTGTCGTGGATCACGATCGAGGTGATCTCGTGGCCGGCCGTGGGGCGGCTCGCGATGTTGTAGTTGCCCCAGTCGTCGATGCCGCCGTTCTGCTTGTAGGCGGCCGGACGGAAGTCGCAGTTCAGACCGGACGGGCACTCGGGGGCGGGGGCGGCGGAGGCCGCCGCCAGCTCCAGGTCCGTCGTCTTCTTCGGCTCGACCGCCGGGTCGGCCGGCAGCGTCAGGGACTGGCCGTCGGCGGTGACGCGCTTCTCACCGGTCTTGATCGACTCGAACACGCGCTTCGCGAAGAGCTGGGCGCCCTTGTGGTCCGGGGCCTGGCTGGCGCGGGCCACCGCCGGATACCAGGCGCCGGGGTCCTCGGGCAGCGAACCGGTCGCGTCCTTCTGGTACTTGGCCAGCAGCGCGGCGCCCGCCCGGATGCTCTCGCCGGTGTCGCTCTGCACCTTCTCGGCCGACGCGTCGATGAGGTCGGCCGCCTCGTCCAGGGTGTGCAGCCGCGGGTCCTCGGTGTCGACGGGCTTCTCGTCGAGGCTCTTGAGGGCCTTGTCGGCGTCGAAGTGCTTCTCGACGACGGGGTCGCCGCTGCGGTTCATGTGCTCGAGCCGGTGCTCGCGCTCCTCGGCGGCGCTGCCGTTCTCGAGGCTGTCCGCGTCGACGTCCGTGAGCCCCATGACGTTGTACGCGCCGGTGGTGCTCGGCAGGCCGTCGTGGTCCTCCCAGCGCGTCTGGCGGTACGAGACCGCCATCAGCACGCTCTGCGGGACGTCGAACTCCTCGGCGGCCTGCTCGAACTCGCTCTGCAGCCGGGCCCCCGGGGCCACGGCGGCCTGCGCCGGGTCCGAGCCGAGCAGGCCGGGCGAGGCCAGGGCCAGGCCGCCGGCGGTGGCGGCGACGGCCACTGCCGAGGCGACGCCGTAGACGAGCATTCTCTTCTTCTTGCGGTCTCTTCGATGGTCCGCGCTCAAAACCCCACCCCGGTATGCCCTCGATTATGTATATGTGTGTGAGTCCGCTGTGATCCGAACTACAGAGGCGCGTGAGGCTACCAACCCGGGCGCGGGCGCCTGCAGGGGGGGTCCCGTCGAGCCGTGTGGAGCCGTGTCCCAGACCCTGCCGCGTCGTTGACCCTTTCATGCTCCCCGCGCGCGGGGATGGCCCGAAGCTCAAGACGCTGCTTCGGACGGGCGCAGCTTGCTCCCCGCACTCGCGGGGCTGACGGGCGCACTCCGCACGACGGGGTACGCCCGTCTCACGGACTGAGCGTGGCGATGGACGGTCTGACCGACCGCGTACTGTTGGGCGCGTGACCGTGAACGCTGATTCCCGAAACGTCGCCGCTCAGGCGACATGGCGAAGCCTGCCCGCGGCGCAGCAGCCCGAGTACCCGGATGCCGAGGCTCTGCGCGATGTGATCGCCGAGCTCGAATCGTATCCGCCGCTCGTGTTCGCCGGAGAGTGCGACCAGCTGCGTGCTCGGATGGCCGCGGTCGCCCGGGGGGAGGCGTTCGTCCTCCAGGGCGGCGACTGCGCCGAGTCGTTCGACGCGGTGTCCGCCGAGCACATCAGGGCGAAACTCAAGACCCTCCTCCAGATGGGCGCCGTCCTCACCTACGCCGCCTCCGTGCCCGTGGTGAAGGTCGGGCGGATCGCCGGCCAGTACTCCAAGCCGCGCTCCAAGCCGACCGAGACCCGCGACGGCGTGACGCTGCCGACCTACCGCGGCGACTCCGTCAACGGCTTCGACTTCACCGAGGCGGCCCGGGTCCCCGACCCCGAGCGGCTCAAGCGCATGTACCACGCCTCGGCGTCCACGCTGAACCTGGTGCGCGCCTTCACCACCGGCGGCTACGCCGACCTGCGCCAGGTGCACGCCTGGAACCAGGACTTCGTGAAGTCCTCCCCCTCCGGCCAGCGCTACGAGCAGCTCGCCCGGGAGATCGACAACGCGCTGAACTTCATGCGGGCCTGCGGCACGGACCCGGCCGAGTTCCAGACCGTCGAGTTCTTCTCCTCGCACGAGGCGCTGCTGCTGGACTACGAGTCGGCCCTCACCCGCGTCGACTCGCGCACCGGGCAGCTGTACGACGTCTCCGGGCACATGGTGTGGATCGGTGAGCGCACCCGGCAGCTGGACCACGCGCACATCGAGTTCGCCTCGCGGATCCGCAACCCGATCGGCATCAAGCTCGGCCCGTCCACGACGGCCGAGGAGGCGCTGCAGTACATCGAGCGGCTGGACCCGGAGCGCGAGCCCGGGCGGCTGACCTTCATCGTCCGGATGGGTGCGGACAAGATCCGCGACAAGCTCCCGGAGCTGGTGGAGAAGGTCACCGCGTCCGGCGCGACCGTCGCCTGGATCACCGACCCGATGCACGGCAACACCTACGAGGCGGCCTCCGGTCACAAGACCCGCCGCTTCGACGACGTGCTCGACGAGGTCAAGGGCTTCTTCGAGGTGCACAAGTCGCTCGGCACCCACCCGGGCGGCATCCACGTGGAGCTGACCGGCGACGACGTCACCGAGTGCGTGGGCGGCGGCGACGAGATCTTCGTCGACGACCTGCACCAGCGCTACGAGACGGCCTGCGACCCGCGGCTGAACCGCAGCCAGTCGCTCGACCTGGCGTTCCTGGTGGCGGAGATGTACCGGGACCAGTGACGGTCCGCCCCGTGGCGGGCGGGTGAAATGGGGCGCGGGTCACACGGGATCCGCGCCCCTCCCACTTTTGCCGGCCTTGCGCGATGGGTAAGGTTAGGTTTGCCTCACCGATCAGTCGGGTCCTCCGGTCGTCGGTATGGCGCGACCTTGTACCCCGCTCGGGAGGTGAACCGCGTGTTCGTCTGCAGCTGCTTCGGTGTCACCGAGGAACAGGTGAAGAGTCACGCGGAGGCCGGCGCGTGCACGCCCCGGCAGATCGCCTCCGCCTGCAAGGCGGGCACCGACTGCGGCGGCTGCGTACGGCGCATCCAGGCCCTGCTCGGGCGCGGTGCCTGCCCCCGCCGGCAGCTGGCCGACCAGGGTGCCCCGGTGCTCGCGGAGCTTCCCGAGGCGGCCTAACCCCACCGCTCTAGAGGGAGCCCGGTCCCGACGGGTCCGGCTGGGTCTGCTCGATCACCGTCGACAGGTACAGCGACTCGCCCAGCTTCTCGACCAGGTCGAGCTGGGTCTCCAGGTAGTCGATGTGGTGCTCCTCGTCGGCGAGGATCGCCTCGAAGACGTTGGCCGACGTGATGTCGTGCTTGGCCCGCATCACCTCGATGCCCCGGCGCAGCCGGTCGATCGCCTCCAGCTCGATCTCCCGGTCGGCCTGGAACATCTCGGTCACGCTCTGGCCGACCCGCACGTGGAAGAGGCGCTGGTAGTTGGGCAGGCCGTCCAGGAGCAGGATGCGGTCGGTGAGTACCTCGGCGTGGCGCATCTCGTCGAAGGACTCCGCGCGCGTGTACTTCGCGAGCTTGTGCCAGCCCTTGTGGTCCTGCAGCTTCGCGTGCAGGAAGTACTGGTTGATGGCCGTGAGCTCGGCGGTCAGCTGCTCATTGAGGAACTCGATGACTTCCGGGTCGCCCTGCATCGCTTGACGCTCCTTCGAACGGGAACAGGCGTGTTGCGCGGCATGATTGCACCGGCGTCGAAGATCGTCCAGTAAGTCTTGACTTAGTAAGTAAGTACAGGCTCAGTAGCCTTGATGGCGATTGCGGGTGGTTTGCCCGAATGTAAGTGGGGTGGGTCAGGGGTATCGGTCCGGGTCTGTCAGGATGGAGGCATGGGTCAGCCGCTGGAACACGGATCGGGAGAAGACGGTTCGCAAGGAGCGTCGCGGTTCGAGCTCCCGCCCGGGCAGCGACTGCAGCGCGGCTGGCCCGTCACCCACTACGGACCGGTCCCCAAGTTCCGGCCGGAGCGCTGGGAGTTCCGGGTCTTCGGCGTCACCACCGACGACGAGAAGCACGGCTGGACCCACGACGAGTTCACCGCCCTGCCGTACACCACGGTCGTCGCCGACCTGCACTGCGTCACGAAGTTCAGCATGCTCGGCTCCGAGTGGGGCGGCGTCCCGGCCGCCACGATCCTGGAGCTGGCCCCGCCCGCGCCCGCCGTCACCCATGTGATGGTCTGGGCCGAGTACGGCTTCAGCTCCAACCTCAGGCTGTCCGACTTCGCCGCCGAACGCACCCTCTTCGCCACCCACAAGGACGGCGAGCTGCTCACCGCCGAGCACGGCTTCCCGCTGCGGCTGATCGTCCCGCACCTGTACGCCTGGAAGGGCCCGAAGTGGGTCCGCGGCATCGAGTACATGACCGCCGACCGGCGCGGTTTCTGGGAGGAGCGCGGCTACCACAACATCGGCGACCCGTGGCGCGAGCAGCGCTACTCCTACCAGGAGGAGCCCGGGGACGGCCCCGGGCTGTGAACCGGCGCGGCCCTCTCGGGGGCCTCGGGGGTCAGCCGTCGCGCAGCTTCTTCAGCCGCTCCACGTCCGCCGCGTGCCCCTCCTTGCCGCCGGGCGTCTCGATGACCAGCGGCACGCCCTCGGTCGCGGGGTGGGTCATCAGCGCGCGGAAGGGGTCCTCGCCGATGTGACCGGCGCCGATGTTCTCGTGCCGGTCCTTGTGCGCTCCCGCCACGTCCTTGGAGTCGTTGGCGTGGATCAGCTTCAGCCGGCCCTCGCCGACCGTGTCCACCAGCAGGTCGAGGGTCTGGTGCATGCCGGAAGGGCCGGTCAGGTCGTGGCCCGCCGCGAAGATGTGGCACGTGTCCAGGCACACTCCGAGCTTCGGATGGGCGTCCAGCGCCTCGAAGTACGGCCCGAAGTCCCAGGTCCGCGAGCACAGGGAGGCACCCTGCCCGGCGGTCGACTCCAGCAGCAGGTACGGGTCGTCGTCGTGGGTCAGCTCGTCGAGCAGCGGAAGCATGTGTTCCCGGACCTGCTTCAGCGCCACCGCCCGGTCCCGTCCGCCGGTCGCGCTCCCGGTGTGCACGACGACGCCGAGCGCCCCGATGGCCCGCCCGCGCCGCAGCGAGTGCCGCAGCGACTCCACCGACCGCTCCACCGTCGCCTCGGTGTGCGAGCCGAAGTTGATCAGGTACGGCGCGTGCACGTACGCCGGGATCGACTCGGCCGCGCAGGCCTCGCGGAAGGCCTCGTCCTGCTTCGGGTTGCCGACCGGGGTGGCCCAGCCGCGCGGGTTGGCGACGAAGACCTGCACGGTCTCCGCCTTCAGCTCACGGGCGTAGGTCAGCCCCACGGAGTGCAGCCCGCCGGCCACCGGGATGTGGCCGCCGACGGGGTTGCGGGGGAGGGCGGTGGGTGCGGGGGCCCCGGGGGAGGACGCCGTGGGTGAGGGGGCGGACCGTTGACTCTTCACCCGTCCAGGGTGTCATGCGGCCGACGGTGCCCCGTCACCTGATGGTGATCTTGATGGTGGACCCCTCGGGAGCCGTGTCCCCGCCGTCCACGGACTGCTTCTCGACGGTGTCGCCGAACAGTCCGAGCAGGCCGCGGTCCTCGTCCACGTCGAAGCCGGCGTCCCCGAGCTTCCTCTTGGCGTCGTCCACGCTGTCGCCGACCACGTCCGGGACCTCGATCATCCGGGGACCCTTGGACAGCGTGAGCGTCACCGTGTCGCCCTCGGCGGCACGCCCGCCCGCGTCCGGCGTCTGCCGGGCCACCTGGCCGCTGTCGTACTCCGAGTTCACCCGCTCGTCGGCGACCTTCACCTTCAGGCCGGCCTCCGTCAGCTCGCTCTTCGCGTCCTCCAGGTCGTCGCCGGTGACGTCCGGGACGTCGATCGGGCTGCCCTTGCTGACCACCAGGGCGACCGCGGAGCCCGCGCGCACGGTGGTGCCCGACCGCGGCTTGGAGGAGATCACGAAGCCCTTGGCCACCTCGCCGCTGAAGGCCTCGGTGACCATGCCGGGCTCCAGACCCTCGTCCTCCAGCAGCTTGCGCGCCTTGTCCAGCCTGTAGCCGGACACGTCCGGCAGCTTCACGGTGTCGGGGCCGTCGGAGACGGTGAGCGACACGGAGTCGTTCTTCCGGATGCGGTCGCCCACTCCGGGATCGGTGCTGATGACCTTGCCGCGCTCCACGGTGTCGCTGTAGGCGTGCTGCACCTTGCCGACGTCGAGACCGGCCTCGTCCAGCCGGTCCCGGGCCTGCGCCTCGGTCTTGGACAGCAGCGGCGGCACCTTGGTGAACTGGCCGGAGTTGATGTACCAGACGCCGGTGCCGACCCCGAGCACCAGCAGGACGGCCACGACGATTCCCAGCGGGCCGGGTCGCGGCCGCAGCAGGCGGGACCGGGGCGGGGCCGGCGGGGGAGCGGAGAGCCGACTGGTGCGGTCGACCCCGTCCGCGCCGAGCCCGCCGTCGCCCTCGTCCTCGTTGACGGGCAGCGGTCGGGGCATCGTCAGCGCGCGCGGGATGACGCTCGTACGGTCCTCGGCGTTGTCGTGTTCCGCGGCGAGGGCCTGCGGCGGCACCGCGTCCAGCTGGTCCGGGCTCAGCGCCGCACGTGCCTCGCGGGTCCGCGCGAGCAGTGCCACCGCCTCGTGGGGCCGGATCTCCGGGTTGCGTGCCGTCGCCGCGGCGACCAGCTCGTCCAGCTCGAACGCCATCCCCGGCACGGCGGCCGACGGCGGCGGCACGTCCTCGTGGAGATGCTTGTAGAGCACCGCCGCGGGCGAGTCCCCGTCGTGCGGTTTGGCGCCGGTCAGCATCTCGTACAGCACGACACCGCACGCGTACACGTCGACCCTGGGATCGGCCGTGCCGTGCTCGATCTGCTCGGGCGCCAGGTAGGAGACGGTGCCGAGGACGGCGCCGGTGGTGCTGGTGACGGTGTTCACGGCGCGGACCAGGCCGAAGTCGGCGACCTTGACCCGGCCGTCGTCTCCTATGAGCACGTTCTCCGGCTTCATGTCCCGGTGCACGAACCCCGCCCGGTGCGCGGCACCGAGCGCGGCGAGGACCGGCTCCAGGATGTCCAGCGCGGCCCGCGGCCGGAGCGCCCCGCGCTCGCGCAGCACGTCCCGCAGGGTGCAGCCCGCGATGTACTCCATCGCCAGGTAGACGTACGCCCCCTCGGCCCCCTGGTCGAAGACCTGGACGACATTGGGGTGGTCGAGCCGCGCCACCGACTTGGCCTCGCGGATGAACCGCTCGACGAAGGTGGCGTCGGTCGCGAGCGTCGGGTGCATCACCTTCAGCGCGAGCACGCGGTCCAGGCGGGTGTCCACGGCCCGGTAGACCGTGGCCATCCCGCCGACCGCGATCCGCGCCTCGACGCGGTACCGGCCGTCGAGCACCTGCCCGACGAGAGGGTCCTGAAGGGTCGTGTCCACGCAAGTGAGTCTACGAGCCGACACCGACACCCCGCGCCGCTGCCCGAATCCGGGGCGGTACTGAAGCGCAGCTGTGACGTAACGCACCCAGCTGCGGGCAGTCGTGCCTCCCCCAGTGCCTGAACGGCCTGGGAGGTACCCCCAGGGCGGCACGGGTGGGCGCAGCGGCAGCCCGCGGCGCCGGGCTGCGCACCCACCCCCGGGTAGCACGACGCCGGTGCCTAAAAAGCGGGCCGCTCCGGGTCCAGCACCGCCAAGCCCTCCGCAGGAGACGACGCCTCGGCGAAATGCCGCCGCGGAATCCGCCCCGCCCGCCGGGCCAGCCGTCCCGCCTCCACGGCGTACCGCATCCCCTCCGCCATCAGGACCGGCTCCTGCGCCCGCGTCACCGCCGAGGCCAGCATCACGCCCGCGCACCCCAGCTCCATCGCCAGCGCCACGTCCGACGCCGTACCGGCCCCCGCGTCCAGGATCACCGGCACGCGCGCGTGCTCCACGATCAGCTGGAAGTTGTGCGGATTGCGGATCCCGAGCCCGGAGCCGATCGGCGAGCCCAGCGGCATGATCGCCGCGCAGCCGACATCCTCCAGCTTCCGCGCGAGCACCGGGTCGTCGTTGGTGTACGGCAGCACCGTGAAGCCGTCGTCGACCAGCGTCTCCGCCGCGTCCAGCAGCTCGACCGGGTCCGGCAGCAGGGTGCGCTCGTCGGCGATGACCTCCAGCTTGACCAGGTCCGTGCCGAGCGCCTCGCGTGCCAGCCGCGCGGTCAGCACCGCCTCCCCGGCCGTGAAGCAGCCGGCCGTGTTCGGCAGCACCCGGATGCCGAGCCGCTCCAGCACGGACAGCACCGACCCGTGCACCGAGGCGTTCACCCGGCGCATCGCGACGGTGGTCAGCTCCGTCCCGGAGGCGACCAGCGCGCGCTCCAGCACGTCCAGGCTGGGCGCTCCGCCCGTACCCATGATCAGGCGGGACCCGTACGACGTACCGCCGAGGACAAAGGGATCGTCAGCCATGGTCAGCCTCCTTGGACGGCGGTGAGGACCTCGACACGGTCGCCGTCGGCCAGGGCGGTGGCGGACCACTGCGCGCGCGGGACGACGGTTTCGTTCAGGGCGGCGGCCACTCCGGACGGTGCCGCGGTGAGCGTGCCCACCAGCGCGTCCAGGGCCGTACCGGGAGCCACCTCGCGCGGCTCGCCGTTGACGGAGATGTTCATGCGGACTGCTCCGAGAGGTGCGGGAGTGGGGGAAGCGCGGGAGCGGCGTCGAAGCGGCGGGGCGTGAAGGGGCGCCCCTCCTCCGGCAGACTTCCCGTGGTCAGGGCGTGCGCCATGACGTCGCCGGTGACGGGAGTGAGCAGCACGCCGTTGCGGTAGTGGCCGGTGGCCAGCAGCAGGCCGTCCAGGGCGGTCGGGCCGAGCAGCGGGGCGTTGTCCGGGGAGCCGGGGCGCAACCCCGCGCGGGTCTCCGTCAGGGGCAGCTCCGTGATGCCGGGGACCAGCTCGTGCGCGTCGCGCAGCAGCTCGTAGACGCCGCCCGCGGTGACCGTGGTGTCCCAGCCCAGCTCCTCGCTGGTGGCTCCGACGACCAGCTCGCCGCTCTCCCGGGGCACCAGGTAGACGTGGTGGCCGCGCACCACGGCGCGCACCGTCCGGTTCAGCAGCGGTCCGTGCGTGCTCGGCATCGTCAGCCGCAGCACCTGCCCCTTCACGGGCCGCACCGGCGGCAGTACGGCCTCCGGCACGCCCGCGAGCCGCCCGCTGAGGCTGCCCCCGGCCAGCACCACCTGCCCCGCCTCCAGTGCCGTGCCGTCGGCGGTGACGACACCCGTGGCCCGGTCCCCGCGCCCGACGGTGAGCCGCTCGGCCCACACCCGGTGGAAGACCACGCCCGCCCGCTCGCAGGCGGTCACCAGCGCGTGGGCGAGGCGGCGGGGGTCGATCTGGTGGTCGCCGTCCACTCGGAGCCCCCCGCGCACGCCCGGCGCGAGCATCGGCTCCAGGCGTCGGCACTCGCGCCCCGACAGCCACTCCGACTCCAGGCCGGAGCGCTGCTGGAGCGCGTGCAGCTCACGCAGGTGGGCGCGGTCGTCGGCGTCCAGCGCGACGGCGAGCGTGCCGCAGCGGCGGTACCCGAGGTCCTGGCCGGTCGCCTCGGACAGCTCGGCCGCGAACTCCGGGTAGCGGCGGGCCGAGGCGAGGTTCAGCGCGAGCAGCGTCTCCTCGCCGTAGTGCAGCTCCGTGACGGCGGCCAGCATCCCGGCCGCCACCTGGGCCGCGCCGCCGCCCGGTTCGGGGTCCACCAGGGCCGTGACCAACCCGCGCTGCGCGGCCCGCCAGGCCGTGACCAGCCCGACGATCCCGCCGCCGACGACGAGCACGTCCGGTGTACGGGGGTTTCGGGGTGTGTGTGGAGGCGTGTGTGGTGGAGACGACATGGGCGTCCAGCCCCTCCCTTCGCCGGCATGACCCGGATCAGGTTCGTACGGTCGGAGGCCGCCAGCCTCCCTCTCAGCCCGGTGCGTCCGGGCTCCCGCGAGTGCCTTGCGTCGGCCACCCTAGCCCGCGGCGCGTCGCCCGGGTAAGGGAGCCGCCCCGACGGCGCAGGACCCCGTGGGCCGCCGATCCGCGCGGCTGCCCGCTCGCCGGGCAGGCGCACCGACCGGCGGAACGGCGGGTGTCTATGGTGATCGGGTGAGTGAGCAGACGCGGGAGCGGGGACAGGGACCGGCGGCGGACGCGGAGCGCCGGGTGGTCGTGGTGGGCGCCGGGATGGCGGGCGTGCAGACCGCGGTCGCCCTGCGGGAACAGGGCTTCACCGGCCCGGTGACCCTCGTCGGCGCGGAGCCGCACCAACCGTACGACCGGCCCCCGCTGTCCAAGGCCGTCCTGCTGGGCACCGCCGAGGGCTCCGCCTTCGACGTCGACTTCGAGGCGCTCGGCATCACCCTCCGGCTGGGCTGCGAGGCCCTGGGCGTCCGGCCCGGCGCCCACGTCCTGGACACCTCCGGGGGGCCCGTGCCCTACGACTCCCTCGTCCTCGCCACCGGCGCCGAACCCGTCCGCCTCCCCGGCACCGAGGGCGTGCCCGGCGTGCACCTGCTGCGCACCCTGGACGACGCCGAGCGGCTGCGCCCGGTGCTCGCGCGCCGGCACGACGTCGTTGTCGTCGGCGCGGGCTGGATCGGCGCCGAGTTCGCCACCGCGGCGCGCGAGGCGGGCTGCGCGGTGACCGTCGTGGAGGCCGCCGACCGGCCGCTGGCCGACGCGCTGCCCGCCGAGGTCGCCGCGCCGATGACCGACTGGTACGCCGAGGCGGGCGCCGAACTGCGCACCCGCGCGCGCGTGGAGCGCGTCGAACCCGGCGGTCCGGGCGAGTCCGCCCGTGTAGTCCTCGACGACGGCACCCGGCTGCCGGCCGACGCGGTCGTCGTCGGCATCGGCGCGCGCCCGGCCACCGGCTGGCTGGCGGGCTCCGGCATCGCGCTCGGCGCGCACGGCGAGGTGCTGGCCGACGACCGCCTGCGCACGTCCGCGCCGGACGTCCACGCGGTCGGCGACTGCGCCTCCTTCCCCTCCGCCCGCTACGGCGAGCGGCTCCTGGTGCACCACTGGGACAACGCACTCCAGGGCCCGCGCACGGTCGCCGCCGACATCGCCGGCGCCCCGGGGGGCGAGGAGCCGGCGGCCTACGACCCGGTGCCGTACTTCTGGTCCGAGCAGTTCGGCCGCTTCGTCCAGTACGCCGGTCACCACAGGGCCGCCGACACCACCCTGTGGCGCGGCGACCCGGCGAGCCCGGCCTGGACGGTCTGCTGGCTGCGCGAGGGCCGTCTGGCCGCCCTGCTGGCCGTGGGGCGCCCTCGTGACCTGGCACAGGGCAAACGACTGATCCAGGCCGGCACGACGATGGACCCGGACCTGCTGGCCGACCCGGCGAGGCCGCTGAAGGCGGCGACGGCCGCGTCGGCGTAGCCCGGCGCGGTCCGGTTTCCGACTGTCAGTGCCAGGTGGCAGGCTGGGGGCGTGACCGAGATTGACGCAAAGACCGATGCTCTCGTGCCTGCCTGGCTCACCGTCCCCGACATCGCCGAGAAGCTCGGCGTCGAGGTGACCCGGGTACGCCAGCTGATCAAGGAAGGCCAGCTCATCGCCGTCCGCCGCGGTGAGAACCGCGCGCTGCACGTCCCGGCGGTCTTCATCGACGAGGACAAGGTCGTCAAGGGCCTGGCCGGGACCCTGACGCTGCTGCGGGACGACGGCTTCACGGCCGAGGAGATGCTGGAGTGGCTCTTCACGCCCGACCCGAGCCTGCCCGGCACCCCCGCCCAGGCCCTGGCCGAGAACCGCGGTACGGAGGTGAAGCGCCGCGCCCAGGCGCTCGCCGTCTGACCGCCACGGCGCCGGCCCGTCACACCGCGTGATCGCGACGGATCCGCGACTCGCCGATCCGTGACTTCGCTCTGATCCGAGACCTCGCTGATCCGTCGCACGGCTGATCCGCCACACCGCCCGGCGTACGAGCCGCGGACCGCGGCCCGGGAGAGGCCCGGTCCGCGGCCGTATGCCAGAATCGCGCGGCCCGGTCCCGGGCCCGCCGCCACCGAACCGGGGGGACACCCACATGCCCGACACCGCCGCCCCGACCACCGCCCGCGCCCGGCTCGCCGACGCCCGGCTCTACCTGTGCACGGACGCCCGCCGGAGCCAGGGCGACCTGCCCGAGTTCCTGGACGCCGTGCTCGCCGCCGGGGTCGACATCGTCCAGTTGCGGGACAAGGAGATGGAGGCGGCCGAGGAACTGGAGCACCTGAAGGTGTTCGCCGACGCCTGCGCCCGCCACGGCAGGCTCCTCGCGGTCAACGACCGCGCGGACGTCGCGCACGCCGCCGGCGCCGACGTGCTGCACCTCGGCCAGGGCGACCTGCCGGTGCCCGCAGCCCGCGCGATCCTCGGCGGCGACGTCCTGATCGGCCGTTCCACGCACGCCGAGTCCGAGGCGGCCGCCGCCGCCGTCCAGGACGGCGTGGACTACTTCTGCACCGGACCGTGCTGGCCGACCCCCACCAAGCCCGGCCGCCACGCCCCCGGCCTCGACCTGGTCAGGTACACGGCGGCGCTGGGTACCGACCGCCCCTGGTTCGCCATCGGCGGCATCGACCTCGGCAACCTCGACGAGGTGCTGGAGTCGGGCGCCCGGCGCGTGGTAGTCGTCCGCGCGATCACCGGCGCCGACGACCCCGGCGCGGCGGCGGCCGAGTTCGCCAAGCGGCTGCGGCAGGTCCCGGCAGGGGAGTAGCCCCGCGGAGCCGCGAGCGGAGCCGGGTGTCCAAAAGGTGGACAACAACTCGACAATATGGACAAATGTCGCCCATCCGGTTGGGGGACCGCCGCGCCCTGGCTAACCTGCCGGTATGGCCCTCGGAACCGCAAGCACGAGGACTGATCGCGCCCGTACGGTGCGTGACATCCTCGCCACCGGTAAGACGACGTACTCGTTCGAGTTCTCGGCGCCGAAGACGCCCAAGGGCGAGAAGAACCTGTGGAGCGCGCTGCGGCGGGTCGAGGCCGTGGCCCCGGACTTCGTCTCCGTGACCTACGGCGCCGGCGGCTCCACGCGCGCGGGCACGGTCCGGGAGACCGAGCAGATCGTCGCCGACACCACCCTGACCCCGGTGGCCCACCTCACCGCCGTCGACCACTCCGTCGCCGAACTGCGCAACATCATCGGCCAGTACGCCGACGCCGGGATCCGCAACATGCTCGCCGTGCGGGGCGACCCGCCCGGCGACCCGACCGCCGACTGGATCGCGCACCCCGAGGGCCTGACGTACGCCGCCGAACTGGTCCGGCTCATCAAGGAGTCGGGCGACTTCTGCGTCGGCGTCGCCGCCTTCCCCGAGATGCACCCGCGCTCCGCCGACTGGGACACGGACGTCGCGCACTTCGTCGACAAGTGCCGGGCGGGCGCCGACTACGCGATCACCCAGATGTTCTTCCAGCCCGAGTCCTACCTCCGGCTGCGCGACCGGGTCGCCGCGGCCGGCTGCGCGACCCCGGTCATCCCGGAGGTCATGCCGGTGACGAGTGTGAAGATGCTGGAGAGGTTGCCGAAGCTCAGCAACGCCTCGTTCCCCGCGGAGCTGAAAGAGCGGATCCTCGCAGTCAAGGACGATCCCGCGGCGGTACGCTCGATCGGCATCGAGTTCGCCACGGAGTTCTGCGCGCGGCTGCTGGCCGAGGGTGTGCCCGGACTGCACTTCATCACGCTCAACAACTCCACGGCTACGCTGGAAATCTACGAGAACCTGGGCCTGCACCACCCACCGCGGGCCTAGACCGGCCGCACGTATTTGCGACACACTGCGTAACGGCCACTGGGAGAGGGGCGTACATGGGCTGGACGGTCCTCTACATCGCGTTCGGCGTCGTCGCGCTGTGGCTGCTCGGCGAGGTGCTGCTGCAGTACAAGGCGCGGCTGCGCTGGCGGCTGCTCGCCTTCGGCGGCTTCGTCGGCGTCGTGGCCGGTGTGCTGATGTCGAACGTGCTCGTCATCGGGGTCGGCGCGGCCGCCTTCGCGGTCGGCCAGACCTACGTCACCCTGTCGTTCCGCCGCGGCTTCGAGGCGGGCTGGGCGGTCAACGCCCCGGCGAGCCTCGTCGGCAGACGCGCACGTCCCGAACGGGACCGCCACGACCCGGCGTTCGAGACCCCGGGATCCGGACCCGCCGACGGCGACCGGGACCACCACGACGGCTACGACGAGCACGCCCAGGGGCCCGCCGCGGCCCAGGACGGCCCGCCCTACGGGTCCGACGACTACGACCGCGACGACGTCTTCACCCCCGCCCGCCCCACCGCCGATCCCACGGCCGCGGAGACCACCGCCGTCTACGCGCCGCAGCCCATGCCGGACGACACCGGCTCGTACGGCGTGTACGCCGACTCCGGTTACGGCACCGGCCAGCAGCAACAGGCGGCGGCCGCGCCGGGCGCCGACCAGGCCTACGCCTACGACTACTCGGGCTACGGACAGCAGCAGGGCTACGGCTACGACACCGGCGCGCAGCAGCAGTACGCGGCCTACTCCGACCCGTACATCGGCACCCACACCTACGACGGCGGGTCGTACGACACCGGCGCCTACGACACGGCCGGTGGGCAGCAGTACGGCCAGCAGGGTTACGGGCAGGATCCGTACGCCGCCGACGGCACCGGTGCTCCGGGCGGATACGGCGGCGAGACCCCGGCCGGCGGGGTGTGGGTCCCGCAGCAGCGCAGCACCGACGACCCCTACGGCGGCGAACTCCCGGCCGAGCAGCCGTATCCCTACCAGGGCAACGACCAGACGCAGGGCTCGAACCAGGGCTACGACGAGCAGTACCGCTTCTGAACCCCCGGCCGGTCTTCGCCGGCCGACCCCTCGGCGGCTCACTGGGAGCCGCGGAACTCCGGTCCCTCCACCACGAGTCCGGCGACCAGGGCGCCCGACATGCCCGCGTGCGGGAGACCCCCGCCGGGGTGCGACCAGCCGCCGACCGTGAACAGGCCGTCCGTGCGCGTCGAGTTCGCCGCGTGCAGCAGGCGTCCGGCGGCTCCCGCCAGCGCCGGCGCCGGGACGGCGCCGTCCGGCACACCGGTGTCCGCCGCGACCTCGGCCGGGCTGCGCACCTCGTGCCACAGGAGGCGGTCGCGCAGGCCGGGCACCGCCCGCTCGGCGACGTCGATCAACTGCTCGGCCCAGCCGGCGTACACCTCGGTCGTGGCCCCGTCGGACACGTCGCCCGGGGCGGGCACCACCGCGGAGAGAGCGACCGCCTCATGGTCCGCGTCCGGGACCAGCGCGGGGTCGTCGGGCCGCAGGACGGTGACGGTGGGCCGCGCGGCCATCCCGGGAGCGGCGCCGAACAGGCGGTCCAACTCGGCCGCACGGTCCGCCGCGTGCACCACCGTCCGGTGCGCCATGCCCCCGGGGCGCCCGCCCCGCAGCGCCAGCAGCACCGTCAGCCGGCTCGCTCCGCCGCGCTGTGCCGGCACCTCGCCGTCGGTGCGCACGGGCGATCCGCCGTGGATCCGGTCCAGCACCCCCGGCGCCACGCCGGAGACCACGAACTCGGCCTCCTCCACGGCCCCTTCGGACAGCTCCACGCCCGCCACCCGGCCGTCCTTCTCGACGATCCCGGTGACCTCCGCCTCGAAACGGAACTCGACCCGGCGGGCCAGGCACCGCTCGTACACCGCCCGCGCCAGCTCCCGCAGGCCGCCGCCGCGCACGTACCACATGCCGAACGCGTACTCCATGTACGGCAGTACGGCCGCGTTCGCCGGGGCGGTGCGGGGGTCCAGGCCGTACGCGAGGGCGTGGCTCTCCAGCAGGGCGGTGAGCCGGGGGTCGCGCAGCTCCCACGCGGCGACCTCGGCGAGCGTGCCGGCCCGGCGGGTGCGC
Source organism: Streptomyces sp. NPDC085944 (assembly GCF_040686295.1). NCBI lineage: Bacteria > Bacillati > Actinomycetota > Actinomycetes > Kitasatosporales > Streptomycetaceae > Streptomyces > Streptomyces sp. NPDC085944. The sequence goes on from NZ_JBFBJX010000007.1 coordinate 77,631, forward strand.
AGCAGCCGCTTGCGCGGGACCGCCGGATAGGGCTCGCGCTCGGCCAGCACCCGCCAGTTCGGCCACAGCGGCTCCTCCAGGAGAGGGCGGCGGGTCCGGTCCCAGGTCTCCCGGGCCCGCACCAGGAAGTCGCCCCAGCGCTCCCCGGCGCCCGCACCGAGCGCGGAGTCCAGGGCGGCGACGACACCCGCCCGCGAGGCGTTCGGCAGCGAGACCTCCGTGCCGTCCGCGAAGACGTGCCGGGACGACGGGTCGACCTGGACCAGCTCGACGCACGACTCCAGCGGCTCCTTGCCGGTCTTCACGAACAGATCGCGCCAGACCGCGGGCAGCGGAAGCAGACCGGGGCCGGTGTCGAAGGAGAACCCGTCCCGCTCGAAGCGGCCCAGGGCTCCGCCGTAGGTCCGCGCCCGCTCGTACACCACCACCCGGTGGCCCGCGACGGCCAGCCGGGCGGCCGCCGCCATGGCGCCCGTCCCGGCGCCGATCACCGCAATCCGTGCCATGCCAGGGACTTTATCCGCCGCCACCGACACCCCCGTGCGAGGGCTGAGCACCGCGACGGACGTCCAGGTGACCGGTCGGCGGGGCCGCGCCGTGGGGCGGGGTGCGCAGAGCTGAGTAGGTGTACTCAGGCCGGCAGATGAGTACGTGCGCGGATGGGCTCCGACCTGCGCGAACGAGAGAGTGGAGACACGGAGAGGGGCACGGCTCCGGCACCGGCGGCACGGGGCGCCGGAACGGAGCCGGGCCCGCGATCCGCTCCTTCCGCCGGCCGCGGTCGGCGGGAGCGAGACGGGGGAGCCCGGAGGGACGACCGGCGACGGGAGTTCCGACGGGGGGACGTACGGGGGAGCAGGAGAAGGCGCCGGTTCGCGGCGGCCCGCGGGGGACGCGGCCACCACGGACCGGCGCTCTTCGTGCCCGGCCGACCGCCCGGCCGACCGGTCAGCGGTCCGCCACGGCCGCTCAGCCCCGTCCGGCCAGCCCCCGCCCGCGCTCAGCCCCGTCCGCTCACGCGGCCCTGGAGCAGCCGCGACAGCGCGGCGTGCACGTCATCCAGGGAGCGCTCCGGCTGGAACGCCTTCCAGTCCAGCGCGGCCACCAGGACCATGCCGACGAGCGCGGCGGCGGTCAGCGGCACGTCGATCTCCGCACTGAACTCACCACTGGCCATGCCCTCGCGCAGCACGCCCTCCACCACCGCCACGGCCTCCTGCCTGACCACCAGCAACGTGGACTGCCAGGCCCGGTTGGTGCGCCACAGCTCGGCCACGTACAGCTGGGTGAAGGCCGGGTACCGGTCGATGAAGACGAGCCCCGCGCGGATCATCGCGTCCAGGGCGTCGACGCGGCCGAGGCCCTCCCGAGCCGCTTGTTCCGCCGCCCGGCGCAGCGATGCGGTCAGGAGGCCGACGCCGTGCCGCAGCAGCTCCTCGAAGAGGACGGACTTGCTGGCGAAGTTGTAGTAGACCGTGCCCTTCGCGACCCCGGCCCGCTCGGCGATCTCGTCCACGGTGGTGGCGGAGAACCCCTGCTCGGCGATGAGGGTGACCGCCGCCTCGTACAGCTTCTGCCGGGTGGCCTCGCGACGACTGCCGCTCTGCGAGGCGGTGCTGCTGCTTTCCATGCTCCCGATTCTCACAGCACCCCGCCGACGGCCGTCACCGCAGCCCGGACCGGGGCCGTCCGCCGTCCGCCTTGCCGAACGGTTGATCGAAACAAAAGCCCAGGTCGGAACGGATTGTCAGTGGCATACCTCACGATGGGCACATACGGCACCTCCTGCCCGGAGCGTGCCGTCACGGAGACGACAGGAGGATCGTCATGGCCCACTCGTCCGCAGCCGCCGCCCGGCGGCGCCGCGCAGCCGGCCCTGCACCCTCACTGACCGGACCGGCGAGTGACGTGCATCCCGTGCTCCGCCGGACAACAGCCCCGCCCGCCGCCCTCGACCTGCTCGCCCAGGCCCGGGCCGGCCTGGAAGAGGCCGCCGTCCTCGAAACGCCGAACGAGCGGTACGCGACGGCCCATCTCGCCGCCCTGCGCACCGCCGCAGCGGTGCTGGCCGCGCGTGGCCGCCCGGAGACCAGCCCCCGGGCCAGGGCCCGTATCCGCAGCGCCTGGGAGGTGCTGCCCGAGATCGCGCCCGAGCTGTCCGACTGGAGCGCCCTGTTCGCCTCCGGGGCGCGCCGCCGGGCCCGGGCCGAGGCGGGCATCCAGGGCGCCGCGGGCACCCGGGACGCCGACGACCTGATACGCGACGTGGCGATGTTCCTGCGCCTGGTGGAGCGGATGCTGGTCCTCCAGCCCGTGCTGCCCCAGCCGCGCCCCGACACGGGCCCACCGGGCCCGGAGCGCTCCGGCCGCCCCGACGCCGGTCACCCGGGCCGGGACCTGCCGGACGTGGGCTGACCGGGGCGGGCACGGGTGACCGGGTGGTGAACGGGTGACCGGAGGGCGCGGTGGAGGCAATAGGGTGGGAGACGCCTGAAGCCTCCCCCTCCCCGCGCCGGGCGGGGGCGGCAGCCCGTTTCGCTCCGCCCGTTTCCGGGGCGGTGCCGCGCCGAGGAGTCAACAGCCGTGTCGGACCCGATGCGCCCGCCCGCCTCCCACCCCCGACCGCAGACGGCGTCGCCGCGCTCCGAGCCCTCCCGTTCCCGGTCGGCCCTTCGTACCGCCGTGGTCTGGGACGTCCTCCGGGACGCCCTGGACCGCCGGGTCAAGGCCACGGGCCGGCAGACGCTGGACGTCCTCGACACCGGCGGCGGCAGCGGCAACTTCGCGGTGCCCGTGGCCGGCCTCGGCCACCGCGTCACCGTCGTGGACCCGAGCCCCAACGCCCTGTTCGCCCTGGAGCGCCGCGCCGCCGAGGCCGGCGTCGCCGAGCGCGTGCGGGGCGTCCAGGGAGACGCCCGTGGCCTCTTCGACGTGGTCGAGCGCGGCGGCTACGACGCGGTGCTGTGCCACGGCGTCCTGGAGTACGTCGACGACCCCGCGGAGGGCGTCCGCAACGCGGTGGCGGCCCTGCGCGCCGACGGCGTCCTCAGCCTGCTCGCCGCCGGTCTGGGCGGTGCCGTGCTCGCGCGCGCCCTCGCCGGCCACTTCACGGAGGCCCGGCAGGCCCTGGCCGACCCGGACGGCCGCTGGGGCACGGGTGACCCGGTGCCGCGCCGGTTCACCGCCGAGCAGCTCACCGGTCTGGTCGAGGCCGCCGGGCTCCGGATCGGCGCCGTGCACGGGGTACGGGTCTTCGCCGACCTCGTTCCCGGCGTGCTGGTGGACACCGAGCCGGGCACCGTGGACGCGCTGCTGAAGCTGGAGGCCGCGGCCGCCGAACTCGCCGCGTTCCACTCCGTGGCCACGCAGCTCCATGTGCTTGGTGAGACACGAGGTGCGGAAGAGTCCTGAGCGTCCGCCGGGGTAAGCCGCTGATCAGGGACGCGACTGCAGATGGAGTACGCCACAGGCCCCCCGAACGGGGGGCAGTCGCCGTATGATCGAGGGAGACGGCCCGGCATGACGGGTCGGCCGCTGGGGAATGGGAACTTCAGCGAGCCGGCACGGCCATGACGGAGTCCGGTTGGTCAATTGGCGCAGAGGGGCGGGTTTCACGGGGGCGATTCCCTGCCTATCCTGAAGGGACCCCCCGGGTCGCCCCGGCGACTGCACGATGAGGAGGACTCCGTGCCGCTCTCGGAGCACGAGCAGCGCATGCTCGAGCAGATGGAGCGAGCGCTGTACGCCGAAGATCCCAAGTTCGCGACAGCGCTCGAGGGAAGCGGGCTGCGTACGTACACCCGGCGACGGGTTTACCAGGCGGTCGCGGGCTTCCTCGTAGGTATTGCGCTCCTCATGGCCGGAATGGTCGCCCAGCAGGTGTGGCTCAGTGTGGTGGGCTTCCTGGTCATGCTGGGCTGCGCGGTTCTCGCCGTGACCGGCTGGCGCAAGGCCCCCAAACCGGGCGAGCAGCAGCAGGCGGCCGGTGGCGGACCACAGGCCGTGCGCCGCCAGGGACGACAGAAACGCTCGATGATGGACCGCATCGACGAGCGCTGGCAGCGTCGCAGAGACGAGCAGCAGGGCGGCCAGTAGCGCCCCGGCAACCGCTCACCAGGACATCCGCGTGAGGGGGTGACCACCGTTCGGGTGGTCACCCCCTCACGCGTACCGGCGAGCGCCCGAGGGCCGCCACAAGCTCCCGAGGGGGTCGGCGGCCGCCGCGACGGGGGCCTGGGAGCGACCCGTGAGGCCAGGGGCCCCACGAGTGCCCAGGCAGCCCGGAGAGGTGCCCCGAGGGTCCGCGCCCGAGGGGACTGGAAGCGCCGCCCCGGCCGGGCCGGCGCCCGTTCGGCTCAGCCCCGCTGGTCCGACGCCCTGCGCCACACCGGGTGGGCCGTCGCGGCCCGCCGTTTCACGGCCGTCCACCGGGCCGACACCGCCCAGATCACCCGTACGGCCGAACGCGGCGCGAGCCGTGCACGCCACCGCTTGGCGCGGCCGGCCGTGGCCCGCAGGCCGGCGGTGGCCAGCCGGACGTCCTCCGCCAGCCCCGCCGTCGGACGCGGGCGCGGCGCGTAGAGGACCTGCTCCACGGCTTCCGCCACCCGGTGCACCGCCGCCGCCCCCGCCGCGTCGAGCCGGCCCAGCCGGACGACGCGGGCCGCCGCCTTGCGGGTGGTCTGCGACTCCTCCGGCAGGATCCCGAGATCCCACGCCGTGTCCGTCAGCTCCTGCCAGACCGTGAGGGTGTGCGGACCGGCGTCCGCCTCACCGCGGCCGTGCGCCCCGAGCCGTACCGCCCTGACGCGCAGCCGCCACAGCAGCGGCGCGATCGGGATCAGCAGCACGACGAGCCCGGCCAGGGCCCAGCCCAGCAGCGTGTACCACTTCGGTCCGTCGCCGCCGGTGACGGGCGCTGCCGCTGCCGAGTCGGTGGCGCAGGCGTCCAGCTTCTTGTCCTGCGGGGAACAGGTGTCGCTCTCCGAGGGCGCCGCCGACGGCTCCGCCTGGCTGTTTCGCGAGGGCAGGGCGGGGTCCGGCACCGTACTGCCCGGCCGGTCCGTGATGGTGTACGCCGGGGTCGAGCCACGCGTCGGCGTCGGCTCGAACCGGGTCCAGCCCACGCCCTCGAAGTACACCTCGGGCCACGCGTGCGCGTCCCGCAGCCCCACCGAGACCGAGCCATCCGCCTGCGGGGAGCCCGGCGCGAAGCCCACCGCGACCCTGGCCGGGATGCCCAGGGATCGGGCCATCGCCGCCATGGCGAAGGAGAAGTGGACGCAGAAGCCCTCCTTCTCCTTCAGGAACCGGGCGATCGCCTCCGAGCCGCTGCCGATGTCGACGTGCGTGTCGTACTCGAAGCCGCCGTTGACCGCGAAGTACTCCTGGAGCTTGACGGCCTGCTCGTAGGGGTTCGCGGCGCCGGCGGTGACCCCGCGGGCGGTCCGGGCGACCACCTCGGGCAGCGAGTCCGGCAGCTCCGTGTACTCGCGCCTGAGCGCCGCCGACGCCTGGGGCGCCGCGGCGAGCTGCTGCGCCGTCGGCTGCAGGCTCAGGCTCCGGACCTCGTACGTCAGCCCGCGGGTGTTCTGGCCGTGGTCGCCGACCAGGGTCATGCCGACGGGCTCGTAGCGCCAGTTGCCCGCGACGCGCACGCCGCTGGGCGGATAGGGCATCGGCAGCCAGTCCTGGGCGAAGTCGTCCGCGGCCGAGATCAGGGTTCGGATCTCCGTGCGCCTGATGTCCGGGCCGAGACCGGCCGGGGTGGGGAACGTGCCGTCCGGCACGGCGGTGATGTGCCGCTTGGACGGCTTCCAGGTCGTGCCGTCGAAGTCGTCCAGGGAGACGATGCGCAGGTACAGGTCGGACAGGCTCTCGGAGTCGGTCCTCAGGGTGAGGACCTCGCGGTCCTCGTTCACGTTGAGACTGTCCCGCAGGGAGACCAGCGGGTTCACCGCGGAGATCGTGCCGCCGCCCCCGGTCCCGGAACCCACGCCGCCGCCGGCGCTGTCCAGCAGCCCGCCGTCCATCGCGGGCAGGGCGAGCGGCACCACCAGGGCGATGCCCAGGGCGAACGCGCCGATGCGGCGTCCGGTGCGGACCGGGGCGAGCGCGCGCCCCTGGTCCGCACCCGGAGAACGCGGGGAGCCGCCGAAGACCCGTCCCCACTGCGAGAGCCGGTCACGTCCCTCGGCCAGCAGCAGCATCAGATAGCCGGCCGCCGCGACCAGGAACCACAGCCAGTCGGCGCTGCCCTCCGACAGCCCCGCGGCCACCGAGTACAGCGCGAGCAACGGCAGGCCGGCCGGGGCGGCGCTGCGGAAGGACACCGCGAGGGTGTCCACCAGCAGCCCGACCACCAGGACGCCGCCGACCAGCATCAGCCGGATGCCGTCCGACTCCAGCGGAGCCGGAATCGCGTACCGGGCGATGTCGTCGCCGCCCTGCCGCAGCAGATCGGCGAAGTGCTGGAAGGCCTGCGGGCCGGGGACCAGACCGGCGACCGCCTGCTCCCGGGCGAAGACCAGGGTCAGCAGCACCAACGTGACCAGGGCCTGGGCGGCGATGGTCAGCGGCCGCGCCAACGGCACCCGGCGTGCCACCGCGCCCACCCCGGACTGCGCCGCCAGCAGAACCGCCGCCTGCAGAATCCACGTGGCCGGGTCGACCAGCGGCAACAACGCGCACGCCGTCATCAAGGTGGCTGCCCAGGCACACAACGACAGCCGCGCCCGCCCGCTCATCGCGCCGCCTTTCCGCCGGTCGAAGTCGTGAGGGTGGTGCGTCCGTGGTCCGCCGTGCGCCACAGCTCCTCCACCGTGGCGCCCCGGGGGACGGTCACGGCGGTCCAGCCGGACTCGCGGAGCATGCGCAGCGGTTCCGCGCTCCTGTCCGACGGGCCGGGGACGTCGGCCGGTTCCCGGGACCAGGTCTCACTGTCCAGGAGGAAGGCGAGGGCGCCGCCGCTGCGCTGCCGCATCTTCGCGGCCACCGCGGCCTGCTCCTCGTCCAGATCGCCGAAGAAGGCGACCAGCAGCCCCTCGTTCCCGCCGCGCAGCGTGTCGTACGCCGGGGACAGGTCCGTGCCGTCGGAGTGGTCGATCACCGCGAGGGTGTCCAGCATCAGGCCCGCCGCGTCGGCCGTGCCCTGGCTCGCGCCCGCGAAGCCGTCGGCGCCGTCGCCCGGCACCGAGTCGCCGGTGTCGGTGACCAGCCGGACCGAGAAACCCCGCTCCAGCATGTGCACCAGCACGGACGCCGCGCCCGACACCGCCCACTCGAAGGCCGAGTCGGGACCCGCGCCCTCGAAGGCCACGACCCGGGTGTCCAGAAGCACCGTGCACCGCGCCCGCTGCGGCTGCTCCTCGCGGCGCACCATCAACTCGCCGTACCGCGCGGTGGAGCGCCAGTGCACGCGGCGCAGATCGTCGCCGTACCGGTACCCGCGCGGGATCACGTCGTCGTCGCCGGCCAGGGCGAGCGAGCGCTGCCGGCCCTCGCCGTACCCCTTCGCCTCCCCGCTCAGCCGCACCGGCGGCAGCGCCTCCACCCGCGGGATCACGGTCAGCGTGTCGTACGTCGAGAAGGAGCGGGTCAGCTCGCACAGGCCGAACGGGTCGGTCAGGCGCAACTGCAGCGGACCCAGCGGATAGCGGCCGCGCAGGTCGGAACGGACCCGGTAGGACACCTCGCGGCGGCCGCCGGGCTCGACCCGGTCGAGGACGAAGCGGGGCCGCGGGCCGAGCACGTAGGGCACCCGGTCCTGGAGCATCAGCAGACCGGTGGGCAGCCGGGAGACGTTGTCGACGCGCAGATGGACCCGTGCCTCACTGCCCGCGGGCACCCGCCCGGGGGAGAGCCGGCGACTGCCTGCGACCCGGTAGCGCGTGCGGTAGAGCACGGCCGCGCAGAGCAGGGGCAGCACGCCAAGCAGCAGCCCGACGCGCAGCAGATCGCTCTGTCCGAGCACATAGGCGCAGACCGCGGCCGCGATGCCGGCCGCCAGGAAGGAGCGTCCGCGGGTGGTCAGCCCGGCCAGCGCGGTCCGGACGCCGCCGCCCTCGCCCGGGTCCTCCCCGGCCCCGGCCGTCCCCCCGGCGTCCATCACAGCCTCCGCGGCGGCTGCTGACCGTACCCCGGCGTACCGCGGCCCACGCCGAGGCCCGTCTGCGGCCGGGGCTCGGCCGGCACCGGGGTGTGCTGCAGGATCTCCTGGACGACCTGCTCGGAGGTGCGGCGGTTGAGCTGGGCCTGCGCGGTCGGCAGCAGCCGGTGGGCCAGGACTGCGACCGCGAGGGCCTGCACGTCGTCCGGCAGCGCGTAGTCCCGGCCGCTCAGGGCGGCGGACGCCTTCGCCGCGCGCAGCAGATGCAGCGTGGCACGCGGCGAGGCGCCGAGCCTGAGATCCGGGTGGGTGCGGGTCGCCGCGACCAGCTCCACCGCGTACCGCCGGACCGGATCCGCCACGTGGACGCCGCGGACCGCCTCGATCAGCTTCAGGATCTCGTGCGCGTGCGCCACCGGCTGCAGATCGTCCAGCGGGCTGACCCCGCCGTGCACGTCGAGCATCCGCAGCTCGGCCTCCGCACTCGGATAACCGATGGAGACCCGGGCCATGAAACGGTCCCGCTGGGCCTCCGGCAGCGGGTACGTGCCCTCCATCTCGACCGGGTTCTGCGTCGCCACCACCATGAAGGGGCTGGGCAGCTCGTAGGTCTGGCCGTCGATGGTGACCTGGCGCTCCTCCATCGACTCCAGCAGCGCCGACTGCGTCTTCGGCGACGCGCGGTTGATCTCGTCCCCGATCACCACCTGCGCGAAGATCGCGCCCGGTTTGAACTCGAAGTCCCGGCGCTGCTGGTCCCAGATGGACACCCCGGTGATGTCCGAGGGCAGCAGGTCCGGCGTGAACTGGATCCGGCGGACCGAACAGTCGATGGACCGCGCCAGCGCCTTGGCCAGCATCGTCTTGCCGACCCCGGGGACGTCCTCGATCAGCAGGTGCCCCTCGGCCAGCAGCACGGTCAGCGAGAGCCGTACGACCTCGGGCTTGCCCTCGATCACGTCTTCCACCGCACCGCGGACCCGATCGACCACGGCGGTCAGATCTTCCCCCACGCTCCCGTACGCTCGCGCGGCGGCGCCCCCATGGCTCGCCTGATCGTCATAGGTCGTCACCCGGCCCTCCTCGGCCTTGCCCCGCACTCCTGAGAAATGGGGGTACCCCAACTTGCCGGGCGGGTCCCTCTCGACGGACCGGCCCACCCCGAATCACGGACGCCGCCCGGAAAAAGTTCCGGTGCGACACCACTTCCCGCATTCTTGCCGCCGTTACCGATTCGTGTCACTGCCTGTGGACAACTGGCCGCGACATGTCGGCCCTTACGGCCCGCGCGGCGCGCGGCACCTGCCCGGCGGGAGCGTCGGGGCGGGCCGGCCACCGGATCAGGCGGGGTCGACCTCGCGCAGCAGGCCCGTCTTCACGTCGAAGACGAAACCGCGCACGTCCTCGGTGTGCAGCAGGAACGGCGAGGTACGCACCCGCTTGATCGACTGCCGCACGTCCTGGTCGGCGTCCCGGAAGGCCTCCACCGCCCACACGGGACGCTGGCCGACCTCCAGCTCCAGGTCGTGCCGGAAGTCCTCGGTGATGGACTCCATGCCGCAGTTGGTGTGGTGGATGAGGGCCACGCTGCGGGTGCCCAGCGCCCGCTGGCTGATGGTCAGGGAACGGATCACGTCGTCGGTGACGACGCCGCCCGCGTTGCGGATCGTGTGACAGTCGCCGAGCTTCAGACCGAGCGCGGCGTGCAGGTCGATGCGTGCGTCCATGCACGCCACGACCGCGACGCGCTGGACGGGACGGGCGTCCATCCCGGGGTCGCTGAACGCCGAGGCGTAGCGCTCGTTCGCTTCGACGAGCCGGTCGGTGACGGTGTGGTCGACCGTGGCGGAGTCGGAGCCTGCGGGTACCGATGCAGAAGTCGTCATATCCATGACGTTACTGGCCGTCCCGGCCGGCGGCCCGCTGCGAAGCGGGACAAAGAATGTCATCGAGGCGCGTTGTGAGCCAATCCACAGGGTGGTGCGAAGGCGGCCGTACGGGTGAAAAGGCCCGCGGTGCCGGTTTGGGGGCGCCGTCGGCCGCGACGCGCAGGCCGGTTGATTGACCGGGCGACACCGTGGACTAAAGTGACGCGAAGCGGGAGACGAGGATCTCCCTGCTGGACTGAAATCCCCGGAGACCTGGGCGACGCCCCGCCAGATCTCCCCACGTGCGCGGCGCGTACGTACGGCTCGGCCTCCTCCCGCTCCCGGCCGGCCGACGCTTTTGGCGCCGGCAGGCCTCCCCTTCAGATGCGAGCGGGAGGGGACCCGGCGGTGCGTGACCCCGTGCCGGACCTGAGAGGCCGCCCCACTTGAGCCAGAGTCGACACGTCCCGGTGATGCTCCAGCGGTGTCTGGACCTGCTGGCGCCCGCCCTTCAGAAGCCGGGAGCCGTGGTCGTCGACTGCACGCTGGGACTCGGCGGGCACAGCGAGGCGCTCCTCGAACGCTTCCCCGAGGCCCGGCTCGTGGCGCTCGACCGCGACAAGGAGGCCCTGCGTCTGTCCGGCGAGCGGCTCGCGCCGTACGGCGAGCGCGCCACCCTCGTGCACGCCGTCTACGACGAGCTGCCCGACGTACTCGACCGGCTCGGCGTCCCGCGTGTCCAGGGCGTGCTGTTCGACCTCGGCGTCTCCTCCATGCAGCTCGACGAGGCCGACCGCGGGTTCGCCTACGCCCAGGACGCCCCGCTCGACATGCGGATGGACCAGAGCACCGGCATGAGCGCGGCGGAGGTCCTCAACACCTACCCGCCCGGCGAACTCGTCCGCATCCTGCGGGCGTACGGCGAGGAGAAGCAGGCCAAGCGGATCGTGTCCGCGATCGTGCGCGAGCGCGAGAAGGAGCCGTTCACGGGCAGCGCCCGCCTCGTCGAGCTGATCCGCGCCGCGCTGCCGCAGGCCGCCAAGCGCACCGGCGGCAACCCCGCCAAGCGCACCTTCCAGGCCCTGCGCATCGAGGTCAACGGCGAGCTGTCCGTGCTCGAGCGGGCGATCCCGGCGGCCGTCGAGTCGATCGCCGTCGGCGGGCGGATCGCCGTGCTGTCGTATCACTCGCTGGAGGACCGGCTGGTCAAGCAGGTGTTCGCGGCCGGCGCCGCCAACACCGCGCCGCCCGGTCTGCCCGTCGTCCCCGAACGCTACGCCCCGCGCCTCAAGCTGCTGACGCGCGGTGCCGAACTTCCCACCGAGGAGGAGATCGCCGAGAACCGGCGGGCGGCACCGGCACGGCTGCGCGGCGCCGAGCGCATCAGGGAGTCCCTCGGGTGAAGGGAGTCCCTCGGATGGACCGAGCGAGGCAGGCCAGGACCGGGCGGGTGTGGACGACCCCACCGGACCGCGGGGAGGGCGAGTGAGCAGGAAACCCGAGCTGAAGGGCAGGGCGGCCCGCCTCGCCCGGCTGCTTCCGACGGGCGGCACCCGCGGCCAGGCGGCCCGGGCCCCCTTCGTCCTCCTGGTCGTCGTCCTCCTCGGCGGCGGCCTCATCGGACTCCTGGTGCTCAACTCCGCCCTGAGCGAGGGCTCCTTCCAACTGGACGACCTCAAGCAGCGGACCAAGGAACTCACCGACGAGGAACAGGCGCTCCAGCGGGACATCGACGCCTACTCCGCCCCGCGGGCCCTCCAGCGCCGCGCCCGCGAACTGGGCATGGTCCCCGGCGGCGACCCCGCCTTCCTCGACCCCGACGGAAGCGTCAAGGGCTCGCCCAGCCCCGCGCCCGCCGCGGCCACCCCCCTCGTGCTCGCCCCCGAGGCGCTGACCGCGACCTCCGGCAGCCCGTCCGCGCCCACCCCGTCCGCCTACGCGGAACCGTCCGCGCCGGCTCCCACGTCCACCACCGCGGGCACGTCCGCCACCCCCATCCCGGCGGCGACGCCCACCCCGACTCCGACTCCCGGCAGGTGACGGAAGTGTCCGACAGGGAACCGCCGCGCCGCCGCGTGCCCGGACCCGCCAGGCCCGTCCGCCCCGGCGGCGGGCGCCGCCCGGGACCCGGCGCCCGGCCGGCCCGCAGGCCCAGGCCGCCCCGGCCGGCGCCCCGCGCCTTCCGGCCGGGCAGCCCGCGCCCCCGCCTGCGCATGATCGGCCTCGCGCTGACCCTGGTGCTGGCCGCCTTCGTCGTACGGCTCCTGCAGGTGCAGGCCGTCGACGCCGGCACGTACTCGGCGAAGGCCGAACAGAACCGCTACGTCGTGCACACCCTGCCCGCCGAGCGCGGCGGGATCACCGACCGCAACGGCGTCGCCCTCGCGACCACCGTGGACTCCTACGACATCACCGCCGACCCCACGATGTTCACCCGCGAACAGCTGAAGGTCGACGACGGACCCGAGCAGGCGGCGGCGCTGCTCGCGCCCATCCTCGGTCAGGACCAGGAACACCTGGCCGACGTGCTCCGCCCGAAGAACGAGAAACTGCGCTACGTCCGCCTCGCGCGCCGGCAGACCCCCCAGGTCTGGAACCAGATCAAGGATCTGAAGACCGCGCTCACCACCAAGGCGGAGACCGACAAGTCCGCCGTCAACGTGCTCGCCGGCGTCTTCGCCGACCCCAGCAGCAAGCGCGTGTACCCGGGCGGCGACCTCGCCGCCGGCGTTCTCGGCTGGGTCGGCGCCGACGGCAAGGGCGGCGGCGGCCTGGAACGGAAGCTGGACAAGACGCTGGCCGGTGAGGACGGCAAGATCCGCTACGCCCAGTCCGGCGGGCGCCAGGTGCCCACCGCCGGATCCACCGAGACGCCCGCCGTGCCCGGCAGCGACGTCGAACTCACCATCGACCGCGACATCCAGTGGGCGGCGCAGCACGCCATCAGCGAGCAGGTGGAGAAGTCCAAGGCCGACGGCGGCTACGTCATCGTCCAGGACACGCAGACCGGCGAGATCCTCGCCATGGCCAACGCGCCCGGTTTCGACCCCGGCGACCTCGCCCACGCCGACCCGGACGCCCTCGGCAACGCCGCCCTCCAGGACGCGTTCGAACCGGGCTCCACCGCCAAGGTGCTGTCGATGGCGGCCGTGCTGGAGGAGAACGTCGCCACCCCCGGCACCCACATCACCGTCCCCAACCGCCTCAAGCGCGGCGACCGGCTCTTCAAGGACGACATCGACCACCCGACCTGGTACCTCACACTCAACGGCGTGCTCGCCAAGTCCAGCAACATCGGCACCATCATGGCCACCGGCGAACTGGGCAGGACCCAGGCCGAGGCCAACAAGGTGCTCTACTCCTACCTGCGCAAGTTCGGCCTCGGCGGCTACAGCGGGCTCGGCTTCCCCGGCGAGACCAAGGGCATCCTCGCGCCGCCCGACCAGTGGTCGACCTCGCAGCAGTACACGATTCCTTTCGGCCAGGGCGTCTCCGTGAACGCGCTCCAGGCGGCCTCCATCTACTCGACCATCGCCAACGGCGGCGTTCGGATCGAACCCACGCTCGTGCGCGGCACCAAGGGCGCCGACGGACGCTTCACCCCGGCCCCCGAGCCCAAGAAGACCCGCGTGACCAGCGAGAAGACCGCGAAGACCCTCGCGCAGATGCTGGAGTCCGTCGTCGACGACGAGGAGGGCACCGGCACCAAGGCCCGCATCCCGGGCTACCGGGTGGCGGGCAAGACGGGCACGGCCAACCGCGTGGATCCGGCCACCGGCAAGTACCACGGCTACACCTCGTCCTTCGCCGGGTTCGCCCCCGCGGACAAGCCCCGCGTCACCGTCTACTGCGCCATCCAGAACGCCACCGAGGGCAGCTACTTCGGCGGCCAGATCTGCGGCCCCATCCACAAGCAGGTCATGGAGTTCGCCCTGAAGACCCTCCAGGTACCGCCGACCGGCGCCCACCCCGCGAACCTCCCGGTCACCTTCAAGCCCTGAGCCGCACCGCCCCGACAGCCACCGAGCCCGTACCGAGCCCAGCGCCGTTTCAGTACCGAGCCACCAGGAACCACCCGTGACGACGATCACCCCCGACCCCGGGAACCGTAACGCCCCCCAGGACCCTGCCCAGCCCTCGCTTCGCCCGCAGGCGGGTACTCCCGGTACGCTCACCGCCGTGCCACACCCTGATCAGTCCCAAACCACCCAGAAGGGCCACCCCGTGACATACCCGGGACCGCCCCGGCCGGTGCGGATCTCCGCCACACCCCTCGCGGAACTCGCCGATCAGCTGGGTGTCACCGCTGCGGACGGCTCCGCCGAGGTCACGGGCATCACCCACGACTCGCGCGCCGTCCGCCCCGGTGACCTGTACGCCGCCCTGCCCGGAGCCCGCGCCCACGGCGCCGACTTCGTCACCCAGGCCGTCGGTCTCGGCGCCGCCGCCGTGCTGACCGACCCGGCCGGCGCGGAGCGCGTCGCCGCCGCCGGACTGCCGGCACTCGTCGTCGACGACCCCCGCGCTCGGATGGGCGAACTGGCCGCGACGATCTACGGCCACCCCGGCCGCGACCTCCTCCAGATCGGCATCACCGGCACCTCCGGCAAGACCACCACGGCCTACCTGGTCGAAGGCGGTCTGCGTACGGCCAAGTCCACCGGGCTGATCGGCACCGTCGAGATGCGCATCGGCGACGAGCGCATCAAGTCCGAGCGGACCACCCCCGAGGCCACCGACCTCCAGGCCCTGTTCGCGGTGATGCGCGAGCGCGGCACCGAGGCGGTCGCCATGGAGGTCTCCAGCCACGCCCTGGTGCTCGGCCGCGTCGACGCCTGCGTCTTCGACATCGCGGTCTTCACCAACCTCAGTCCGGAGCACATGGAGTTCCACTCCGGCATGGAGGACTACTTCCAGGCCAAGGCGCAGCTCTTCACGCCGAAGCGGAGCAAGCTCGGCGTGGTCAACGTGGACGACGAGTACGGGCGGCGCCTGGCCAACGAGGCCACCGTCCCGGTCGTCACCTACTCCGCCGAGGGCCACCCGGACGCCGACTGGCGCGCCGACGAGGTCGAGGTCGGCCCGCTGGACTCCACGTTCACCGTGCTCGGGCCGAAGGGCGAGCGGATCTCCGCCAAGTCGCCCCTGGCCGGGCCGTTCAACGTGGCGAACACCCTCGCCGCGATCGTCTCCCTCGCCGCCGCCGGGCTCGACCCGCAGGCCGCCGCGGACGGCGTCGCCGCCGTACCGGGTGTGCCGGGCCGGCTGGAGCGCGTGGACGAGGGCCAGCCCTTCTTCGCGGTGGTCGACTACGCCCACAAGACCGACGCCGTCGAGTCCGTCCTGCGGGCCCTGCGCAAGGTCACCGGGGGCAAGCTGCACGCCGTGCTCGGCTGCGGCGGCGACCGGGACACCACCAAGCGGGAGCCGATGGGCGCCGCCGTGGCCCGGTTCGCCGACACCGCCGTACTGACCTCCGACAACCCGCGCTCCGAGGACCCCCTCGCGATCCTCGCCACCATGCTCCAGGGTGCGGCGTCCGTGCCCGCGCACGAGCGCGGCGAGGTGCAGGTCTTCGAGGACCGGGCCGCCGCCATCGCCGCCGCCGTCGCCCGGGCCGAGCCCGGCGACACCGTGCTGGTGGCCGGCAAGGGGCACGAGCAGGGCCAGGACATCGCCGGGGTCGTCCGCCCCTTCGACGACCGCCAGGTGCTGCGCGAAGCCATCAAGAAGACCCAGGGATGAAATCCCGAATGGTCCAGCCGATCCTGATCCAGGGGACGAACTTGTGATCACCCTCTCACTCGCCGAGATCGCAGAAGTCGTCGGCGGGCGGATGCACGACATACCGGACGCGTCCGCCGAGGTCACCGGGCCGGTCGTCCGGGACTCCCGGGAAGCCGGGCCCGGCAGCCTCTTCGTCGCCTTCGTCGGCGAACGGGTCGACGGCCACGACTTCGCCGCGCAGGTCGTCGAAGCGGGAGCGGTGGCCGTCCTCGGCTCCCGTCCCGTCGGCGTGCCCGCGATCGTCGTCGACGACGTCCAGGCCGCCCTCGGCGCCCTCGCCCGGCACGTCGTACACCGCCTCGGCACCACCCTCGTGGCCCTCACCGGGTCGGCCGGCAAGACCAGCACCAAGGACCTGATCGCCCAGGTCCTGCGCCGCAAGGCGCCCACGGTGTTCACGCCCGGCTCGATGAACAACGAGGTCGGGCTGCCGCTCACCGCGCTCACCGCCACCGACGAGACGAAGTTCCTCGTCCTGGAGATGGGCGCCCGCGGCATCGGCCACATCCGGTACCTGTGCGAGCTGACCCCGCCGCGCATCGGCCTCGTCCTCAACGTCGGCTCCGCGCACATCGGCGAGTTCGGCGGCCGGGAGCAGATCGCCCAGGCCAAGGGCGAACTGGTCGAGGCGCTGCCGCCGGCCGAGGAGGGCGGCACCGCGGTCCTCAACGCGGACGACCCGCTCGTACGGGCCATGGCCTCCCGAACGAAGGCGAAGGTGCTCCTTTTCGGAGAGTCCGACGAAGCGGACGTTCGCGCCGAGAACGTGCGACTCACGGACACCGGACAGCCTTCCTTCAGCCTTCACACACCCTCCGGTGCAAGCGATGTGACCATGCGCCTGTACGGTGAGCACCACGTGTCGAACGCGCTCGCCGCGGCCGCCGTCGCCCACGAGTTGGGCATGTCCGCAGACGAGATCGCCACCGCGCTCTCCGAGGCGGGCTCCCTCTCCCGCTGGCGGATGGAGGTCACCGAGCGCCCGGACGGCGTGACGGTCGTCAACGACGCCTACAACGCGAACCCCGAGTCCATGAAGGCCGCGCTGCGTGCACTCGTTGCCATCGGCGAGGCCGCACGGGCGAAGGGGGGCCGCACGTGGGCGGTGCTCGGCAAGATGGCCGAGCTCGGGGACGAGGCGCTCGCCGAGCACGACGCGGTCGGACGGCTCGCCGTCCGGCTCAACGTCAGCAAGCTCGTCGCGGTCGGGGGCAGGGAAGCCCAATGGCTGCAACTGGGCGCATATAACGAGGGTTCGTGGGGTGAGGAGTCGGTGCACGTGTCCGACGCACAGGCGGCGGTCGACCTGTTGCGCAGCGAGTTGCGCCCGGGGGACGTCGTGCTCGTGAAGGCGTCCCGTTCGGTGGGTCTGGAGAGCGTCGCCTCGGCGCTGCTCGAGACCGGCGCCGAGGGTGAGGTCGCCGCCCGATGATGAAGCAGATCCTGTTCGCAGGAGTCATTGGCCTCTTCCTGACGCTGGTCGGCACCCCGCTGCTGATCAAGCTCCTGGCCCGCAAGGGCTACGGCCAGTACATCCGTGACGACGGACCGCGCGAGCACGCCAGCAAGCGCGGTACGCCGACCATGGGTGGTATCGCCTTCATCCTGGCGACGGTCGCCGCGTACTTCCTCGCCAAGGGCATCACCAGCTACCTGGACCCGGACATCGACGCGGGGCCGACCTTCTCCGGCCTGCTGGTGCTCGGCCTGATGGTCGGCATGGGCCTGGTCGGCTTCCTCGACGACTACATCAAGATCGTCAAACGGCGTTCGCTGGGCCTGCGGGCCAAGGCGAAGATGGCCGGCCAGCTGATCGTGGGCATCGGCTTCGCCGTGCTCTCGCTGCAGTTCGCGGACAACCGGGGCAACACCCCGGCCTCCACCAAGCTGTCGTTCATCACCGACTTCGGCTGGACCATCGGCCCGGTGCTGTTCGTCGTCTGGGCGCTGTTCATGATCCTCGCGATGTCGAACGGCGTGAACCTCACCGACGGCCTGGACGGGCTGGCCACCGGCGCCTCCGTCCTGGTCTTCGGCGCCTACACCTTCATCGGCGTCTGGCAGTTCCAGGAGTCCTGCGCCAACGCGCTGACCCTGACCAACCCGGGCGCCTGCTACGAGGTGAGAGACCCGCTGGACCTCGCGGTGGTCGCGTCCGCGCTGATGGGCGCCTGCCTCGGCTTCCTGTGGTGGAACACCTCACCGGCCAAGATCTTCATGGGCGACACCGGTTCGCTCGCGCTCGGCGGTGTGCTCGCAGGTCTGGCGATCTGCTCGCGCACCGAACTGCTGATGGCCATCCTCGGCGGCCTGTTCGTCCTGATCACCATGTCGGTGGTCATCCAGGTCGGCTCCTTCCGCCTCACCGGCAAGCGGGTCTTCCGGATGGCGCCGCTCCAGCACCACTTCGAACTCAAAGGCTGGTCCGAGGTCCTTGTCGTGGTCCGTTTCTGGATCATCCAGGGCATCTGTGTGATCGTCGGACTCGGCCTCTTCTACGCGGGATGGGCAACGGACAAGTGACCTCCTCGGTGCCTTCGGAATTCACCGGCAAGCACGTCACCGTCGCCGGACTCGGCGTCTCCGGCGTCCCGGCCGCCAAGGTCCTGCATGGACTCGGCGCGCACGTGACCGTCGTCAACGACGGCGACGACGAGCGCGCCCGGACACAGGCGGCGGAGCTGGAGGCGCTCGGTGTCACCGTGCGCCTCGGCGACGGGGACACGCTTCCCGAAGGCACCGAGCTGATCGTCACCGCACCCGGCTGGACGCCCACCAAGCCCCTGTTCACGGCGGCCGGGCAGGCCGGCGTCCCGGTCTGGGGCGACGTGGAGCTGGCCTGGCGGCTGCGCGGCCTGGACGGCAGGGAGCCCGCTCCCTGGCTGGCGGTCACCGGCACCAACGGCAAGACCACCACCGTCCAGATGCTCGCCTCGATCCTGAAGGCGGCCGGTCTGCGCACCGCCGCCGTCGGCAACATCGGCGTCTCCCTGCTGGACGCGGTCACCGGCGACACCGAATACGACGTCCTCGCCGTCGAGCTGTCCAGCTACCAGCTCCACTGGGCGCCCTCGCTGCGCGCCCACTCCGCCGCCGTGCTCAACCTCGCCCCGGACCACCTCGACTGGCACGGCTCCATGGCGGCCTACGCCGCCGACAAGGGCCGTATCTACGAGGGCAACCGCGTCGCCTGCGTCTACAACGTGGCCGACAAGGCCACCGAGGACCTGGTCCGCGCCGCCGACGTGGAGGAGGGCTGCCGGGCGATCGGCTTCACGCTCGGCACGCCCGGACCGTCCCAACTCGGCGTCGTGGAAGGCCTCCTGGTCGACCGCGCCTTCGTCGAGGACCGGCAGAAGAACGCCCAGGAACTCGCCGAGGTCTCGGACGTCGACCCGCCCGCCCCGCACAACATCGCCAACGCCCTTGCCGCCGCGGGCCTCGCCCGCGCCTTCGGCGTCTCCGCCGCCGCCGTACGGGACGGGCTGCGCGCCTTCACGCCGGACGCCCACCGCATCGCGCACGTCGCCGACGTGGACGGGGTGGCATACGTGGACGACTCCAAGGCCACCAACACCCACGCCACCGAAGCTTCCTTGGCGGCCTACGAGTCGATCGTGTGGATCGCCGGCGGACTGGCCAAGGGCGCGACCTTCGACGAGCTGGTCGCGGGCGCGGCGAAGCGGCTGCGCGGCGCGGTCCTCATCGGCGCCGACCGCGCCCTGATCCGCGAAGCCCTGGCGCGACACGCCCCCGAAGTACCCGTGGTCGACCTCGACCGGACCGACACTGGTGCGATGCTCCAGGCCGTCCAGGAGGCACGGCGGCTCGCCCGGCCGGGTGACACGGTGCTGCTGGCCCCGGCCTGTGCCTCCATGGACATGTTCACCAACTACAACCAGCGCGGTGACGCGTTCGCGCAGGCCGTTCGCGAACTCGGCGCCTGACCCGGCCGCGCTCCCGCGCCGGGTGAACTCGGGAGGACGCGTGGGACGGTCCATGCCGACGTACAGCGGAGGCAGCGATGCCCGGTAGTCCCCAGAGCCGCACCGGACGTCCGCCCGTCCAGCGGGCCGTCAGGCGACCCGCCGCGCCGCGGCCGCCGCGCGAGAACCCGGTGCTGAGCCTGTACCTGCGTCTGCGCCGCGCCTGGGACCGGCCGCTGACCGCCTACTACCTGATCTGCGGCGGCAGCGCGCTCATCACCGTGCTCGGCCTGGTGATGGTCTACTCGGCCTCCCAGATCACCGCGCTCCAGCTGTCGCTGCCCGGCTCGTACTTCTTCCGCAAGCAGGCCCTCGCGGCGCTGATCGGCGCCGGGCTCCTGGTCGCCGCGATGAAGATGCCGGTCAAGCTGCACCGCGCCCTCGCCTACCCCATCCTCGCCGGGGCGGTCTTCCTGATGATCCTGGTCCAGGTGCCGGGGATAGGAGTCGCGGTCAACGGCAACCAGAACTGGATCTCACTGGGCGGCTCCTTCCAGATCCAGCCCAGCGAGTTCGGCAAGCTGGCCCTGGTGCTGTGGGGCGCCGACCTGCTCGCCCGCAAGCACGACAAGAAGCTGCTGACCCAGTGGAAGCACATGCTGGTGCCGCTGGTGCCCGCCGCGTTCATGCTGCTCGGGCTGATCATGATCGGCGGCGACATGGGGACCGCGATCATCCTGACGGCGATCCTGTTCGGCCTGCTGTGGCTGGCCGGCGCGCCCACCCGGCTGTTCGCGGGCGTGCTGTCCATCGCGATGCTGCTCGGCTTCATCCTCATCAAGACCAGCCCCAACCGGATGGCCCGGCTCAACTGCCTCGGCGCCACCGACCCCGGCCCCGGCGACTCCTGCTGGCAGGCGGTGCACGGCATCTACGCCCTCGCCTCGGGCGGGCTGTTCGGTTCCGGGCTCGGCGCCAGTGTGGAGAAATGGGGTCAACTCCCCGAAGCGCACACCGACTTCATCTTCGCCGTCACCGGTGAGGAACTGGGCCTGGCGGGGACGCTGTCGGTGCTCGCCCTGTTCGCGGCTCTAGGCTATGCGGGTATCCGCGTGGCCGGACGCACGGAGGACCCCTTCGTGAGGTATGCCGCGGGAGGCGTGACCACCTGGATCACGGCCCAGGCCGTGATCAACATCGGTGCGGTCCTCGGGCTGCTGCCGATCGCCGGCGTCCCGCTCCCGCTGTTCTCCTACGGGGGTTCCGCCCTGTTGCCGACCATGTTCGCCGTCGGTCTGCTGATCGCCTTCGCGCGTGACGAACCCGGTGCGCGGGCGGCGCTTGCGCTGCGGCAACCTCGCTTTGGTAGAAAGCGGGGAGCCAGGGGACCCGCGGCCAAGCGGAGCCCTGGGAGTTGGAACACGATGAGACGGCGCGCCTCGGCGGCGCGCTCGTCCGGAGAGCGGTGAATTTCGGTGCATGTCGTACTCGCCGGCGGAGGAACCGCGGGCCACATCGAGCCCGCGCTCGCCCTCGCGGACGCCCTGCGCAGGCAGGATCCGACCGTGGGGATCACGGCCCTGGGCACGGAACGCGGCCTGGAGACCCGCCTGGTGCCCGAGCGCGGATACGAGCTGGCGCTGATCCCGGCCGTACCGCTGCCCCGCAAGCCCACCCCCGAGCTGATCACCGTCCCGGGCCGGCTGCGCGGCACCATCAAGGCGACCGAGCAGATCCTGGAGCGCACCAAGGCGGACGCGGTCGTCGGCTTCGGCGGCTACGTCGCGCTGCCCGGCTACCTCGCGGCCAAGCGGCTCGGCGTGCCGATCATCGTGCACGAGGCCAACGCCCGCCCCGGCCTGGCCAACAAGATCGGCTCGCGCTACGCCGCGCAGGTCGCCGTCTCCACCCCCGACAGCAAGCTGCGCAACTCCCGCTACATCGGCATCCCGCTGCGCCGCTCCATCGCCACCCTCGACCGCGCCGCCGCCCGGCCCGAGGCCCGCGCCATGTTCGGGCTCGACCCCAACCTGCCGACGCTGCTGGTCACCGGCGGTTCGCAGGGCGCCCGCCGCCTCAACGAGGTGATCCAGCAGGTCGCGCCGTGGCTCCAGCAGGCCGGGATCCAGATCCTGCACGCGGTCGGTCCCAAGAACGAACTGCCGCAGGTCCACCAGATGCCGGGGATGCCCCCGTACGTCCCGGTAAGTTATCTGGACCGGATGGACCTCGCGTACGCCGCCGCCGACATGATGCTCTGCCGCGCGGGCGCGATGACCGTCGCCGAACTCTCCGCCGTCGGGCTCCCGGCCGCCTACGTCCCGCTGCCCATCGGCAACGGCGAACAGCGGCTCAACGCCCAGCCGGTGGTCAAGGCCGGTGGCGGACTGCTGGTCGACGACGCGGACCTCACGCCCGAGTGGCTCCAGCAGAACGTCCTGCCCGTGCTGGCCGACCCGCACCGGCTGTACGAGATGTCCCGCGCCGCCGCCGAGTTCGGCCGCCGGGACGCCGACGACCTCCTCGTCGGCATGGTGTACGAGGCGATCTCCGCCCGTGCACACCGCTAGACACTGACGGAAGGCAGGGGAGCGTGGCCGGACCGACCACCGCCGAACGCGGTGCACGCCAGCAGGAGTCGTCCGGCCCGCCCCGCGCGCGCCGCTTCCGCCCGCCCCGCCTTCGTACGATCATCATTCTCGCCATGGCGCTCGTGCTCGTCGCGGGCGGAACCGTCTGGGTGCTCTACGGCTCGAACTGGACGCGGCTGGAACAGGTGTCGGTGTCGGGAACGCGCGTCCTGACGCCCGCGCAGGTGCGCGAGGCCGCCGACGTGCCGGTCGGGGACCCGCTGGTCTCGGTCGACACGGAAGCGGTCGAGGCCCGACTGCGCCGGAAATTGCCCCGCATTGACGAGGTCGAGGTGGAGCGTTCCTGGCCGCACGGAATCGGGCTGAAAGTGACGGAGCGTACTCCGGTCCTGATTGTGCAAAAGGGTGGAAAGTTCGTGGAAGTGGACGATGAAGGCGTCCGTTTCGCCACGGTTTCCCGCGCTCCGAAAGGCGTGCCCGAGCTGGAATTGGAACCCGCCCGTTCCGGTTCCGCCGCGGCGAGTCTGCGCCGCTTCGACGACGACCGCTTGGTCCGCGAGGCGGTACGGGTGGCCGGCCGGCTCCCGGACCGGGTCGCCCGGGGCACACGGGTCGTCAAGGTCCGTTCCTACGACGACATCTCGCTGGAGTTGAGCGGCGAGCGGGCCGTGTCGTGGGGCAGTGGTGAGCAGGGTGCGCGCAAGGCGCGCGCGCTCACCGCGCTCATGAAAGCGACGCCGGACGCACGGCACTTCGACGTGAGTGTTCCCACCGCCCCGGCGTCATCCGGGAGTTGACGCGTATACGTGCAGGCCAGCACCCTGGTTGGGCAGCGCTACGGCTGATCACATAGGGTGAAAAGAAAAACGGGAGGTTCGGCGTGTTCGTTGAACGTGCGCCACTTGTCGACTTAGTGTCCTGTTCGGAAGAGTCCAAGGAACAGACACACTGGTAACCCTAAACTTCAGCGTTAGGGTTCGGGTCGGCGCTACGGACCGTCCCAATCGGCATCAGTCGTCGGGTCGCGGGGGCATCAGTGCTTCGGCGGTCGGGCGACACGTAACTCGAGGCGAGAGGCCTTCGACGTGGCAGCACCGCAGAACTACCTCGCAGTCATCAAAGTCATCGGTGTCGGCGGCGGTGGTGTCAATGCCATCAACCGGATGATCGAGGTCGGTCTCAAGGGCGTCGAGTTCATCGCCATCAACACCGACGCACAGGCGCTGTTGATGAGCGACGCCGACGTCAAGCTCGACGTCGGCCGCGAACTCACCCGCGGACTCGGCGCCGGAGCCAACCCGGCCGTCGGCCGCAAGGCCGCCGAGGACCACCGCGAGGAGATCGAGGAGGTCCTCAAGGGGGCCGACATGGTCTTCGTGACAGCCGGTGAAGGCGGCGGCACCGGCACCGGCGGCGCACCCGTCGTGGCCAACATCGCCCGCTCGCTGGGCGCCCTCACCATCGGCGTGGTCACCCGCCCGTTCACCTTCGAGGGACGGCGCCGGGCCAACCAGGCCGAGGACGGCATCGCGGAACTCCGCGAAGAGGTCGACACCCTCATCGTCATCCCCAACGACCGGCTGCTGTCCATCTCGGACCGCCAGGTCAGCGTGCTCGACGCGTTCAAGTCCGCCGACCAGGTGCTGCTCTCCGGTGTGCAGGGCATCACCGACCTCATCACCACGCCCGGCCTGATCAACCTGGACTTCGCCGACGTCAAGTCGGTCATGTCCGAAGCCGGTTCCGCCCTCATGGGCATCGGCTCCGCCCGCGGTGACGACCGCGCGGTGGCCGCGGCCGAGATGGCCATCTCCTCCCCGCTGCTCGAGGCGTCCATCGACGGCGCCCGCGGGGTGCTGCTCTCCATCTCCGGCGGCTCCGACCTCGGCCTGTTCGAGATCAACGAGGCCGCCCAGCTGGTCAGCGAGGCCGCCCACCCCGAGGCCAACATCATCTTCGGCGCGGTCATCGACGACGCCCTCGGCGACGAGGTGCGGGTCACCGTGATCGCGGCCGGCTTCGACGGGGGCCAGCCGCCCTCCAAGCAGCGGGACAACGTCCTCGGCGCCTCCTCCCAGGCCAAGCGCGAGGAGCCCGCTCCGGCCCGGCAGCCCGAGAGCCGGCCGTCGTTCGGCTCGCTCGGCAGCGTCAAGCCGAAGGAGGAGCCGGAGCCGGCCCCCGCGCCGGAGCCGGTGAGCGACCTGCCGCCGGTCTCCCCGCCGCCGGTCCCGCCGTCCCGCACCTACTCGGACAGCGCGGCCGAGGAACTGGACGTGCCGGACTTCCTGAAGTGATAGGACAGCGCGACACCGTGAACGGCGCGCACTTCGGCTTCACCGACCGGTGGGGCGGAGTGAGCGCCGTTCCGTACGAGGAGCTCAATCTCGGCGGCGCGGTCGGCGACGACCCCGCCGCCGTCACGGCCAACCGGGAGCTGGCGGCCAAGGCACTGGGCGCCGACCCGGCCCGGGTGGTCTGGATGAACCAGGTGCACGGTGCCGACGTCGCCGGGGTCGACGCACCCTGGGGGGCCCGGCCGGTGCCGCGGGTCGACGCCGTCGTCACCGCCGAACGCGGTCTCGCCCTCGCCGTCCTCACCGCCGACTGCGTGCCCGTCCTGCTCGCCGACCCGGTCGCCGGCATCGCCGCCGCGGCCCACGCGGGCCGGCCCGGACTGGTCGCCGGGGTCGTCCCCGCCGCCGTACGGGCCATGACCGAACTCGGCGCCGACCCCGCCCGGATCGTCGCCCGCACCGGACCCGCCGTGTGCGGCCGGTGCTACGAGGTGCCCGAGGCGATGCGCGCGGAGGTGGCCGCCGTCGAGCCGGCCGCGTACGCCGACACGAGTTGGGGCACGCCGGCCGTCGACGTGAGCGCCGGAGTGCACGCGCAGCTCGAGCGCCTCGGGGTGCGCGACCGGGCGCAGTCGCCGGTGTGCACCCGGGAGTCGAAGGACCACTTCTCGTACCGACGCGACCGCACCACCGGGCGGCTCGCGGGCTATGTCTGGCTGGACTGATGGGGCATGACGGACCGTAAGCAGGAACTCGCCGCCAATCTGGCGACAGTGGAAGAGCGCATCGCCGCCGCGTGTGCGGCCGCGGGCCGCCCGCGCGAAGACGTGACCCTCATCGTGGTCACCAAGACCTACCCGGCGGACGATGTGCGCATTCTCTCCGAACTGGGGGTGCGCCACGTCGCGGAGAACCGCGACCAGGACGCCGCGCCGAAGGCCGCCGCATGCTCGGATCTGCCGCTTTCGTGGCATTTCGTCGGCCAGTTGCAGACGAACAAGGTGCGTTCCGTGGTCGGTTACGCGGACGTCGTGCAGTCCGTGGACCGGGCCAGGCTCGTCACGGCCCTGTCCAAGGAGGCCGTACGGGCCGGCCGCGAGCTGGGCTGCCTGCTCCAGGTCGCGCTCGACGCGGGGGAGAGCGGGCGCGGGGAGCGCGGCGGCGTCTCGCCCGAAGGAATCGAAGAGTTGGCCGACCTGGTCGCCGGATCGGACGGGCTCAGGTTCGACGGGCTGATGACCGTGGCCCCGCTCACCGGCGAGTACGCGGGACGCCAACAGGCGGCGTTCGAGCACCTCATGGATTTGTCGACCCGCGTGCGCCGAACCCATCCGGCTGCGAACATGGTCTCCGCAGGGATGAGTGCGGACCTCGAACAGGCCGTGGCCGCCGGAGCGACACATGTACGCGTCGGCACTGCGGTACTCGGAGTCCGCCCCGTGCTCGGGTAACGTCGCCAAGAAGTCGGACCACAGCAGAAAATATGGTCATTACCGCCGAAAGGCGGACGCAACGACCTCGTGGATCGCAGGCACTTGGAGTCGTCAGCAGATCCACCACAGAGCGGAGGACTCAGAGCATGGCCGGCGCGATGCGCAAGATGGCGGTCTACCTCGGCCTCGTGGAGGACGATGGGTACGACGGCCGGGGGTTCGACCCCGACGACGACTTCGAACCCGAACTGGATCCGGAACCCGAGCGGGATCACCGACGCCACGAACCGGCGCACCAGTCACATGGTTCACATCAGCCCCAAAGGGACGAAGAGGTGCGAGTCGTCCAACCGCCCGCGCAGCGCGAGCCCATGCCCCGTTCCTCTTCGCTCGCGGCGGAATCGAGTCGTCCGGCGCGCATCGCGCCCGTGGCGTCCATCACACAAGAACGCGCAAGCCTGGAAAAGAGCGCACCGGTCATCATGCCCAAGGTCGTGTCCGAACGAGAGCCCTACCGGATCACCACGCTTCACCCCCGGACCTACAACGAGGCCCGTACCATCGGGGAACACTTCCGCGAGGGCACTCCGGTGATCATGAATCTCACTGAGATGGATGACACAGATGCGAAGCGACTTGTCGACTTTGCGGCCGGTTTGGTGTTTGGTCTTCACGGCAGTATCGAGCGGGTGACGCAGAAGGTGTTCCTGCTGTCTCCTGCTAACGTCGATGTCACGGCGGAGGACAAGGCCCGCATCGCAGAGGGCGGGTTCTTCAACCAGAGCTGAGACGCACCACCGGCAGTGAGCAAGACACACGGATCCGACAACGGGTCCGAGAGATGGTTCAGGGGAGAGGGAAGCAAGGGTCATGAGCGTGGTCCTGGATGTCGTCTACATCGCGCTGATGTGCTTCCTCATCGTGCTCATCTTCCGGTTGGTCATGGACTACGTCTTCCAGTTCGCCCGCTCGTGGCAACCCGGCAAGGCGATGGTGGTCGTTCTGGAGGCCACCTACACTGTCACCGATCCACCGTTGAAGCTTCTGCGGCGGTTCATCCCGCCGCTGCGTCTCGGGGGCGTGGCGCTCGACCTGTCCTTCTTCGTGCTGATGATCATCGTCTACATCCTGATCTCGATCGTGAGCCGGCTGTGATCGATGAGAGAGATACGGGCTTGCCGAATGCCGACGACAACGTTGAGGTGAAGAGATGCCGTTGACCCCCGAGGACGTGCGGAACAAGCAGTTCACGACCGTCCGCCTCCGAGAAGGCTATGACGAGGACGAGGTCGATGCCTTCCTCGACGAGGTCGAAGCCGAACTGACCCGACTGCTCCGCGAGAACGAGGACCTGCGCGCCAAGCTGGCCGCCGCCACGCGCGCGGCCGCGCAGAACCAGCAGAACATGCGCAAGCCTCCGGAACCGCCGCAGGATCAGCAGCAGCAGCAGCACCAGCAGCAGCAGGGTCCGCCGCAGCAGGGCGGCATGCCCCAGCAGGGCATGCGAGGTCCCGGCGCTCCGGTGCCCGCCGGCATATCGGGCCCGCCGCAGCAGCAGATGGGTGGCCCCATGGGTGGCCCGCCCCAGCTGCCGAGCGGTGCCCCGCAGCTGCCCGCCGGCCCCGGCGGCCAGGGTGGCCCGCAGGGTCCCGGCCCGATGGGCCAGGGTCCGGGGCCGATGGGCCAGGGTCCGGGGCCGATGCAGGGCCAGATGGGTCCCGGTCCGATGGGCGGCCCCATGGGCGGCCCGCAGGGTCCCGGCGGCCCCGGTGGTCCCGGCATGCCCGGTCAGGGCGGTCCGGGTGGCGACAGCGCCGCCCGTGTCCTCTCGCTGGCCCAGCAGACCGCCGACCAGGCGATCGCCGAGGCCCGTTCCGAGGCCAACAAGATCGTCGGCGAGGCGCGTTCGCGTGCCGAGGGTCTGGAGCGGGACGCCCGTGCCAAGGCGGACGCCCTGGAGCGGGATGCGCAGGAGAAGCACCGCGTCGCGATGGGCTCCCTGGAGTCCGCCCGCGCCACGCTGGAGCGCAAGGTCGAGGACCTGCGCGGCTTCGAGCGCGAGTACCGCACGCGGCTGAAGTCCTACCTGGAGTCGCAGCTGCGCCAGCTGGAGACGCAGGCGGACGACTCGCTCGCCCCGCCGCGTACGCCCGCGACGGCCTCTCTGCCGCCGTCCCCGGCGCCCTCGATGGCACCGGCCGGCGCGAGCGCCCCGTCCTACGGCGGCAACCAGTCGATGGGCAGCGGTCCGAGCCAGTCGGGTCCGTCCTACGGCGGTCAGCAGCAGATGTCGCCGGCGATGACCCAGCCGATGGCGCCGGTGCGGCCGCAGGGGCCGTCGCCGATGGGGCAGGCGCCTTCGCCGATGCGCGGGTTCCTGATCGACGAGGACGACAACTGAGTTGTAGTACGGCGTAGCCGTCGGCAGCGTTCAGGGCGGGCCCCGGGTTTCTGACCCGGGGCCCGCCCTTTGGTGTGCGCGGTTCGAGGTGCGGGGCGATGGTGCGGGCGCGGAGGTGGGCGCGCTGCCCGGCGTTGCCGGGTGCCGCTGCGCCCACCCGTGCCGCCCTGGGGGTACCTCCCAGGCCGTTCAGGCACTGGGGGAGGCACGACTGCCCGCGGCTGCGGAGGGTACGGCAGAGGGCCCGCATCTCCCGGATGCGGGCCCTCTGAGCTTTCCTTGGCTACTGCTTGCGCAGGCGGAACACCAGGGACAGGCCCTCGTCCGTGAACGGGGCGCCGTACGCGTCGTCCGCCTCGCCCCGGGCGAAGTCCGTCGCCAGGACCTCGTCGGCGATCAGGCCCGCGTGGTCGGTCAGCGCCGCGATCGTCGCCGGGTCCGTGGCCGTCCAGCGCAGGGCGATCCGGTCGGCGACGTCGAGGCCGCTGTTCTTGCGGGCCTCCTGGATCAGCCGGATGGCGTCCCGGGCGAGGCCCGCCCGGCGCAGCTCCTCCGTCAGCTCCAGGTCGAGCGCCACCGTCGCGCCCGAGTCGGAGGCGACGGACCAGCCCTCGCGCGGCGTCTCCGTGATGATCACCTCGTCCGGAGCGAGGGTGACCGTCTCGCCGTCGACCTCCACCGAGGCCGCGCCCTCGCGCAGGGCGAGGGACAGCGCGGCGGCGTCCGCGGCCGCGACGGCCTTCGCCACGTCCTGGACCCGCTTGCCGAACCGCTTGCCCAGCGCCCGGAAGTTGGCCTTCGCCGTCGTGTCGACCAGGGAACCGCCGACCTCGCTGAGCGAGGCAAGGGACTCGACGTTCAGCTCCTCCGTGATCTGCGCGTGCAGCTCGGGGGAGAGCGCGTCGAAGCCCGCCACCGCGATCAGGGCGCGGCTGAGCGGCTGCCGGGTCTTGACACCCGACTCCGCGCGGGTGGCACGGCCCAGCTCGACCAGGCGGCGGACCAGGACCATCTGCTTCGACAGCTCCGGGTCGATCGCCGTGAGGTCGGCCTCCGGCCACGAGGACAGGTGGACCGACTCGGGAGCGCCCGGGGTGACCGGCACGACCAGGTCCTGCCAGACCCGCTCGGTGATGAACGGGGTGAGCGGCGCCATCAGCTTGGTGACCGTCTCGACGACCTCGTGCAGGGTGCGCAGCGCGGCCTTGTCGCCCTGCCAGAAGCGGCGGCGGGAGCGGCGCACGTACCAGTTGGACAGGTCGTCGACGAACGCGGAGAGCAGCTTGCCGGCCCGCTGGGTGTCGTACGCGTCCAGCGCCTGCGTGACCTGGTCGGTCAGCGCGTGCAGTTCGGAGAGCAGCCAGCGGTCCAGGACCGGGCGGTCGGACGGGGCCGGGTCCGCCTCGCTCGGCGCCCAGCCCGTGGTGCGGGCGTACAGGGCCTGGAAGGCGACCGTGTTCCAGTACGTGAGGAGCGTCTTGCGGACGACTTCCTGGATGGTGCCGTGGCCTACCCGGCGGGCCGCCCAGGGCGATCCGCCGGCCGCCATGAACCATCGCACCGCGTCGGCGCCGTGCTGGTCCATCAGCGGGATCGGCTGCAGGATGTTGCCCAGGTGCTTGGACATCTTGCGGCCGTCCTCGGCGAGGATGTGGCCGAGGCAGACCACGTTCTCGTAGGACGACTTGTCGAAGACCAGGGTGCCGACCGCCATCAGCGTGTAGAACCAGCCGCGGGTCTGGTCGATGGCCTCGGAGATGAACTGCGCCGGGTAGCGGCTCTCGAACAGCTCCTTGTTCTTGTACGGGTAGCCCCACTGCGCGAACGGCATCGAGCCCGAGTCGTACCAGGCGTCGATGACCTCCGGCACGCGCGTGGCCGTCTTCCCGCAGCCGTCCTGCGGGCAGGCGAAGGTGACCTCGTCGATGAACGGGCGGTGCGGGTCCAGGGCCGACTGGTCGGTGCCGGACAGCTCGGTCAGCTCCGCGCGGGAGCCGACGACCGTGAGGTGGTCCTCCTCGCAGCGCCAGATGGGCAGCGGGGTGCCCCAGTAGCGGTTGCGGGACAGGGCCCAGTCGATGTTGTTGTTCAGCCAGTCGCCGTACCGGCCGTGCTTGACCGCCTCCGGGAACCAGTTGGTCTTCTCGTTCTCCTGGAGGAGACGGTCCTTGATCGCCGTGGTGCGGATGTACCAGGACGGCTGCGCGTAGTAGAGCAGGGCCGTGTGGCAGCGCCAGCAGTGCGGGTAGCTGTGCTCGTACGGGATGTGCTTGAAGAGCAGGCCCCGGGCGTCCAGGTCCTCGGTCAGCTTCTCGTCGGCCTTCTTGAAGAAGACGCCGCCGACCAGCGGGACGTCCTCCTCGAAGGTGCCGTCCGGGCGGACCGGGTTGACCACCGGAAGGCCGTAGGCGCGGCAGACCTTGAGGTCGTCCTCACCGAAGGCGGGGGACTGGTGGACGAGGCCGGTGCCGTCCTCGGTGGTGACGTAGTCGGCGTTCACCACGTAGTGGGCCGGCTCCGGGAACTCGACCAGCTCGAAGGGGCGCCGGTACGTCCAGCGCTCCATCTCGGCACCGGTGAAGGACTGCCCGGTGGTCTCCCAGCCCTCGCCGAGGGCCTTCCCCACCAGCGGCTCGGCGACGACGAGCTTCTCCTCGCCGTCGGTCGCGACGACGTAGGTGACGTCGGGGTGCGCGGCGACCGCGGTGTTGGAGACCAGGGTCCACGGGGTGGTCGTCCAGACGACCAGCGCGGCCTCGCCGGCCAGTGGGCCGGAGGTCAGCGGGAAGCGGACGTAGACGGAGGGGTCGACGACCGTCTCGTAGCCTTGGGCCAGCTCGTGGTCGGACAGGCCGGTACCGCAGCGGGGACACCAGGGGGCGACGCGGTGGTCCTGGACCAGCAGGCCCTTGTTGAAGATCGTCTTCAGCGACCACCAGACGGACTCGATGTACTCCGGGTCCATCGTGCGGTACGGGTCCTGGAGGTCGGCCCAGTAGCCCATGCGGGTCGTGAGCTCTTCGAAGGCGTCGGTGTGGCGGGTCACCGACTCGCGGCACTTCGCGTTGAACTCGGCGATGCCGTACGCCTCGATGTCCTGCTTGCCGGAGAAGCCCAGCTCCTTCTCCACCGCCAGCTCCACGGGCAGGCCGTGGCAGTCCCAGCCGGCCTTGCGGCCCACGTGGTAGCCGCGCATCGTGCGGAAGCGGGGGAAGACGTCCTTGAAGACGCGCGCCTCGATGTGGTGGGCGCCGGGCATGCCGTTGGCGGTGGGCGGGCCCTCGTAGAACACCCACTCGGGGCGGCCCTCGGACTGCTCCAGGCTCTTGGCGAAGATCTTCTGCTCGCGCCAGAAGTCGAGCACCGCGTGTTCGAGCGCGGGCAGGTCGACCTGGGCGGGTACCTGGCGGTACTGAGGCGTTGTCATCAGCGAGCTTCCTCCGGCGGACGTGCTGCCTTCCGTCGGAGGGACGAGAGCCGTGCTCCCGCGGTACCACCCTCCTTGGCCCGGCCGGTGCGTCGTGTGCTCCGGTGAGCCCCCTCATTGGGGTCGCGAGCCGGTTCTACTCGCCGCGACTGTCCTGCCACGGCATTCTTCCGGCGGCTCCGGGGTGATCTTCACGTCGCGCTCGCCCCCGGGCTCACACCGTCCCCGGGTCGCTCTGGGCTGCTGACGCCGCTACTCGTCCCCATCCACGCTTTTCGCTGCGCCCAGTGTACGGCGCCGCGCGGACAGCGGCCGACCGGTTTTGGCGTGACCCGAATGCCGCCGTCCGAGGTCCGTTCCCGGACGGACCGGCCGGGGGACCTTCCGGCGGATTACCCGGCGGGGAGCTGGGCACAACGCATGCATGCTCGCCGCGCGGCGCACGGTGGGCGGGCGAGTCGGGCGGCGTGCCCCGTTGCCGCGGGACCGGAGTCGATTTATCGTCCCAGCACGATTCGCGCGCAAGATCACAATATGTGAAGGGGCCGCGGCCATGGTGGCGAAGAAGAAGACGACGGCCGCGCAGCAGGGCGCCGCCGAGGAGAGCGCCGCGGAGCAGGACCCGGAGAAGAAGGCGGCGAAGAAGACGGCGGCGAGGAAGAGCCCGGCGAAGAAGACGGCGGCGAGGGCGGCCCCGGCGAAGAAGTCCGCGGCGAAGAAGACCGCGGCGAGCGGCAGCACGGCGAAGAAGAGCACGGCCAAGAAAGTGGGCGCGGCCGAGGCCGCGGAGCAGACGGGAGCCACGACGGTGGTTGCGAAGAAGACTCCTGGCACGGCCACGGCGGCCAAGACCGCTGTCCCCAAGGCCCGCGGCACCGCCGCGGACCCCGGCGAACTCGCGGTACGCCCCGGCGAGGAACCCTGGACCCCGGAAGAGGTCGAGGAGGCGCGAGGCGAGCTGCAGTCCGAGGCCGACCGGCTGCGCACCGAGATCGACTCCTCCGAGCGGTCGCTGCAGGGCATGATGCGGGACTCCGGCGACGGCGCGGGCGACGACGAGGCCGACACCGGCAGCAAGAACATCACGCGGGAGCACGAGCTGGCGCTGGCCGCCACCGCGCGCGAGGTGCTCACCCAGACCGAGCGCGCCCTGGAACGCCTGGACGCGGGCACCTACGGCCTGTGCGAGAACTGCGGCAACCCGATCGGCAAGGCGCGGATGCAGGCCTTCCCGCGGGCCACCCTGTGCGTCGAGTGCAAGCAGAAGCAGGAGCGGCGGTACTGAGCCGGTACTGGCCAGCAGCCGGGACGGGTGGCGTGCCGTACCCTCGTCCTCAGTCAAGGACCTAGGCTGAGGGACTCACGTGGCAGAGGCGGAGCGCATCATCGGTACTCCGGACACCCCGGACGCGGCGGGGGACGGGCAGGAGCGGCCCGACGCCGAGCAGGAGCCGGCTCCGGAGCGCCCTCGGGGCAAGCGTCGGGTCGCCGTGCTGTTCGCGGTCGCGGTGTTCGCGTACCTGCTCGACCTGGTCAGCAAGATGATCGTGGTCGCGAGGCTGGAGCACCACGAGCCGATCGAGATCATCGGGGACTGGCTGCGGCTCGCGGCCATCCGCAACGCGGGCGCGGCCTTCGGCTTCGGCGAGGCCTTCACGATCATCTTCACGGTGATCGCGGCGGCCGTGATCGTCGTGATCGCCCGCCTCGCGCGCAAGCTGCGCAGCCTGCCCTGGGCGATCGCGCTCGGCCTGCTGCTCGGCGGTGCCCTGGGCAACCTCACCGACCGGATCTTCCGCGCGCCCGGCGTCTTCGAGGGCGCGGTCGTGGACTTCATCGCGCCCAAGCACTTCGCCGTGTTCAACCTCGCCGACTCGGCGATCGTCTGCGGCGGCATCCTGATCGTGATCCTCTCCTTCCGGGGCCTGGACCCGGACGGGACCGTCCACAAGGACTGACCCGCAAGAGGAGCCCGGTTGTCCACAGGGACCCGATCGTCCACAGGGACTGAGCGCGCGTTCGGGTGGGCCCGGGCCGTCCGGCATACTCGACGGGTGAGCACGATTCCCGAGATCCGTACCCTGCCCGTGCCCGACGGCCTGGAGGGCGAGCGCGTCGACGCCGCCATCTCGCGCATGTTCGGCTTCTCCCGCACCAAGGCCGCCGAGCTGGCGGCGGCGGGGAAGGTACAGGTCGACGGATCGGTGGTCGGCAAGTCCGAGCGGGTCCACGGCGGCGCCTGGCTCGAGGTCGAGATGCCGCAGGCGCCCGCGCCGGTGCAGGTGGTCGCCGAGCCCGTCGAGGGCATGGAGATCGTGCACGACGACGAGGACGTCGTCGTGGTCGTCAAGCCGGTCGGCGTCGCCGCCCACCCCTCCCCGGGCTGGGACGGCCCGACCGTCATCGGCGGCCTGGCCGCCGCCGGGTTCCGCATCTCCACCTCCGGCGCCGCCGAGCGCCAGGGCATCGTGCACCGCCTCGACGTCGGCACCTCCGGCCTGATGGCGGTGGCCAAGTCCGAGCGCGCCTACACCTCGCTCAAGCGCCAGTTCAAGGAGCGCACGGTCGACAAGCGGTACCACACGCTGGTGCAGGGCCACCCCGACCCGACCAGCGGCACCATCGACGCTCCCATCGGCCGCCATCCCCAGCACGACTACAAGTGGGCCGTCACCGCCGAGGGCAAGCCCTCCGTCACCCACTACGACCTCATCGAGGCCTTCCGCGCCGCCTCCCTGCTCGACGTGAAGCTGGAGACCGGCCGCACCCACCAGATCCGCGTCCACATGGCCGCCCACCGCCACCCCTGCGTCGGTGACCTGACCTACGGGGCGGACCCCACCCTCGCCAAGCGGCTGCGGCTGACCCGCCAGTGGCTGCACGCCGTACGCCTCGGCTTCGAGCACCCCGGCACCGGCGACTGGGTCGAGTACGCCAGCGACTACCCCGAGGACCTCCAGCAGGCCCTCGACCAGGTCCGCGAGGAGACCTACGGATGAGCACCCCGAGCCCGGCCCCGGCCTACGAGATACGCGTCGCCGAGGACCCCGCCGACCGGGACGCCTGCTTCGCGGTGCGCAAGGACGTCTTCGTCGCCGAGCAGCAGGTCCCCGAGGACATCGAGTACGACGCCCATGACGCCGGCGCCGTGCACGTGCTGGCCGTCCGAGCGGACGGCGTTCCGCTCGGCACCGGTCGCCTGCTGCACGGCGCGGCGGCCGCCGCGAAGAACGGCGACGGCGACCCGGCCGTCGGCTCCCTGGGGCGGCTCGCGGTGACCGCGGCGGCCCGCGGTCTCGGCGTCGGGGCCGCGCTGGTGCGGGCCGTGGAGGACGCCGCACGCGCGCGTGGACTCACCACGGTGGACCTGCACGCGCAGACCCACGCCCTGGGTTTCTACGAACGGTTGGGGTACCAGGCGTACGGGCCCGAGTTCTCCGACGCCGGGATCCCCCACCGCGCGATGCGCCGCTCCCTGTAGCCAGGGTGCCGAACCGGCCGACGGGGCCGGTGGCGTGGCAGGCTGGGGCCGCCGGGTGAACGCCCAGACCACAGCCCCTAGACCCCACCGGAGCGGTGACCGTGGATCAGCTGGCCCTGTTGTTCATGCTGTTGCTCGGGGCCCTGCTGAGCGTCCCGATCGGTGCCCGGCTCGGACTGCCGGCCCCGGTGCTGATGACCGTCCTCGGGATCGTCCTGGCCCTGCTCGACTTCGTGCCCAACGTCGACATCCCGCCCGAACTGATCCTGCCCGGGCTGCTGCCGCCGCTGCTGTACGCCGCCGTGCGGCGCACGTCCTGGCGGCAGTTCGCGGCCAACAAACGCCCGATCTTCCTGCTGGCCGTCGCGCTGGTCTTCGTCACCATGGTCTGCGTGGCCTCAGTGGTTCACGCGATCGTGCCGGGGCTGCCGCTCGCCGCCGCCTTCGCGCTGGGCGCGCTGGTGGCGCCGCCCGACCCGGTCGCCGCGACCGCCGTCGCCGGACAGCTGGGACTGCCGCGCCGCCTGGTGTCCATCCTGGAGGGCGAGGGGCTCTTCAACGACGTGACGGCCATCGTCCTGTACCACGTGGCCATCGCCGCGGCGGTCGGCGGTTCCTTCTCGCCGTGGGAGGCCGGGCTCGACCTCGTGCTGTCCGCCGTCGTCGCCGTCGCGGTCGGGCTCGCCCTGGGCTGGGGCTCCAACAAGCTCATGAGCGTGCTGGGCGACCCGACCCTCCAGATCGGGCTGACGCTGCTGGTGCCGTTCGTGAGCTACGTCGCCGCCGACGAACTGCACGGCTCGGGCGTCCTCGCCGTACTCACCACCGCCATGTTCCTCGCCGAGTACGCCTCGGACGCCGACGACGTGATGACCCGGCTCGGCGGTCACACCGTCTGGGACGTGGTCGACACCCTGGTCACCGGGGTGGCCTTCGGACTGATCGGGCTCGAACTGCACAACGCCGTCCGCACCGCCTCCGGCCGCTGGACCCAGCTGCTCGGCTGGGCGGCGGCGATCCTGGTCGTCGTCGTCCTGGTCCGGCTGCTGTGGCTGCTGCCGGCCACCTGGCTGACCCAGCGGCTGCACGCCCGGCGCGACCAGGACGAGGACATCCCGACCAGCTGGCGGGAGACGGTGGTCATGTGGTGGGCGGGGATGCGGGGCGTGGCCTCCGTCGCGCTGGCCCTGGCGATCCCGCTGGAGACCGACGACGGGGCGCCCTTCCCGCACCGGGAGGAGATCGTCTTCATCGCGTTCGGCGTGATCATGGGCACGCTGCTGTTGCAGGGCCTGACACTGCCCTGGCTGGTGGGCCGGCTCGGGGTGCGGGCGGACACCGAGCGTGAGCAGGAGTTCGAGCGGGGCCTGGCCCTGCGGGCGGCCAAGGCGGCCAAGCAGCGGCTCAAGGAGATCGAAGCGGTCGAGGAACTGCCGGAGGAGCTGTCCGAGCAGATGCTGCGGCGCGCCTTCGACATCGGCATACGCATCAGCCCGGACCTCGGGGACGAGGAACGCCGGGAGGCCCAGGAGCAGCGGGCGCGGCGGATCAAGCGGGTCCGGCGCATCCAGGGCGAGATGCTGAGCGCCGCCCGGCACGAGGTGCTGGCCGCCCGCAGCGAGCCCGGCGCCGACCCGGAGGTCGTCGACCGGGTCCTGCGCCACCTCGACGTGCGCAGCCTGCGCTGACCCGTGTGCGCGGGCCCGTGCCGGTCACCGGCTCCTGCTCTTGGTCGGCCGCTGGGTGAAGTGGCGGGACGCCGCGTTCGAGGGGCGGTGGTGGTCCGGGTCCGGGGAGTGGTGGGAGTCCGCGTCCGGGACGTGCGGGCGGGAGTCGGCGTCGGGGGAGCGGCGGGCGTGGGGCACGTCGTCCTGGAGGGGGCGCAGGACCGCCTCCGCCGTGTTGATCCGCGGCAGCGCGTACGGGTGCTCGTCGGCCAGCCAGCGGATCATGCCCTCGCGGACCGTGACCCGTACCGTCCAGATGTCGTCCGCGTCCTTCGCCGTCACCAACGCCCGCACCTCCATGGTGTTCGGGGTGGTGTCCGTGACGGTCAGGTTGTAGCTGCGCCCGTCCCAGGCCGGGCACTGGCGCAGCAGGTCGCGCAGCCGCTCCCGCATCGCCTCCAGCGGCGCCGTGTGGTCGAGGTGCCAGAAGACCGTCCCGGTCATCTGCGGGGTGCCGCGCGACCAGTTCTCGAACGGCTTCGAGGTGAAGTACGACACCGGCATCGTGATCCGGCGCTCGTCCCAGGTGCGCACCGTCAGGTAGGTCAGAGTGATCTCCTCGACGGTGCCCCACTCCCCGTCCACCACGACCGTGTCGCCCATGCGCACCATGTCGCCGAAGGCGATCTGGAACCCGGCGAACAGGTTGCCCAGCGTGGACTGGGCCGCCACACCGGCGACGATGCCGATGATTCCGGCCGAGGCCAGCAGCGAGGCGCCGGCCGCGCGCATCGCCGGGAACGTCAGCAGCATCGACGCCACGGCGACCACGCCGACGATCGCCGTGACCACCCGCATGATCAGCGAAACCTGCGTCCGCACACGCCGCACCCGGGCCGGGTCCCGCTCGGCGTGGGCCTGCGCGTACCGGGAGTAGGACGCCTCGACGACCGCCGCGGCGATCCGGACCACCAGCCAGGCCGCCGAGCCGATCAGCAGCAGCGTCAGCGTCCGGCCGACGGCGGTCCGGTGCTCGGGGAACACCTCGGCCTCGACGTACGACCCTCTCAGCAGCGCCGAGCAGAGCACGATCTGGTACGGGACGCGGGCCCGGCGCAGCAGGTCCCACAGCGGTGTCTCCGGGTGGCGTCCGTCGGCCTTGCGCAGCAACAGGTCGGTGGCCCAGCCGATGACCAGGGTCAGCAGAACCGAGCCGCCGACCACGATCAGCGGGCGGAGTATCGTCTCCATCCCTCGAACGTAACCGGCCGCGCGGGCTGTGAACCTGTGACTTGTGTCCCGCCGGGGGCATCGCCGCGCGCCGCGTCGTCGCACCCGGCTGGCACCATGGCCTCATGAACATCGTGCTCTTTCACTCGACCCTCGGCCCGAGGCCCGCGGTGCGGCAGGCCGCCGACCGGCTGCGCGACGCCGGGCACCAGGTGTGGACCCCGGACCTCTTCGAGGGCCGTACCTTCGACACGGTCGAGGAGGGCATGGCCCACCAGGACGGGATCGGCCGGGAGGAGCTGCTGAAGCGGGCGGTGCTGGCCGCCGCTCCCTACTCGGAGCGCGGGCTGGTGTACGCCGGGTTCTCGCTCGGCGCCTCCATCGCCCAGACCCTCGCCCTCGGCGACCACCGGGCGCGCGGGCTGCTCCTCCTGCACGGCACCTCGGACCTCGCGCCCAACGCCTCGGTCGACGAGCTGCCGGTCCAGCTGCACGTGGCCGAGCCGGACCCCTTCGAGACGGACGACTGGCTCAGCGCCTGGTATCTGCAGATGGGCCGGATCGGCGCCGACGTCGAGGTGCACAGATATCCCGGCGCCGGTCACCTGTACACCGACCCGGAGCTGGACGACTACGACGCGGAGGCGGCCGAGGCCACCTGGCGGGTGGCGCTCGGCTTCCTCGAGACCCTCCAGAAGGCTCAGACCGGGGCGTAGACGCGCTCGACGCGCTGCGTGCCGCTGCGGGTGCGGTAGGAGCGGGCCCAGGCGGAGGTGGCGTCCGCGTCGGCGCGGTCGGAGACGACGTAGTAGTCCATCTGCGCCCGGTCCGCGGTGACGTCCAGCACGCCGTAGCCGTGCCGGTCGGTGTCGACCCAGTGCACGTGCCGGTTCGCGGCCCGGATCACCGGCGCCGCGATCGCCGAGACGGTGCCCTCGTGGACCTTCACGATGTCGTCGAGGTTGTCCGAGGTCACCGACGTGACGACGAACTCCGTGGCCGCCGACGCGGACAGCGGGTAGGTCCCGGCGTTGTGCGGCACGTCGTTGGCCCACGCCATGTGGATGTCGCCGGTCAGGAACACGGTGTTGCGGACCGCGTGCGCGCGCAGGTGGGCCAGCAGCTCGCGGCGGTCGTCGGTGTAGCCGTCCCACTGGTCGGTGTTGAGCGCGATGCCCTCCTTCGGCAGCCCGAGCAGCTCGGCGAGCGGCCCGAGCAGCGAGGCGGGCAGCGAGCCGATGGCGAACGGCGAGATCATCACCGGGTTGCCGACCAGCCGCCAGGTGGCGTCGGAGGACGCGAGCCCCGCCTTGAGCCAGTCGAGCTGGGCGCGGCCGGTGAGGGTGCGGTCCGGGTCGTCGACCTCGCCGTTGCCGAGCGCCACCTGCTGCGAGCGGAAGGAACGCAGGTCGAGCAGCGACAGGTCGACGAGCTTGCCGAAGCGCAGCCGCCGGTAGGTGGTGCCGGCGATGGCCGGGCGCACCGGCATCCACTCGAAGTAGGCCCGTTTGGCGGCGCTCTGCCGCGCCGCCCAGGTCCCCTCGGTGCCCTCCGTGTGGTTCTCGGCGCCGCCCGACCAGGTGTCGTTGGCGATCTCGTGGTCGTCCCAGATGGCCACCACCGGTGCGGTGGCGTGCAGGGCCTGCAGGTCGGGGTCGGTCTTGTAACGGCCGTGCCGGATGCGGTAGTCGGCGAGGCCGAGGATTTCGTGGGCCGGGGCGTGCGGGCGCACGACGGTGTCACGGTTGGCGTACTCGCCGGTGCCGTACTCGTAGATGTAGTCGCCCAGGTGCAGCCAGGCGTCCAGGTCGCCGCGGGCCGCGAGATGGCGGTACGGGGAGAAGTACCCGGCCTCCCAGTTGGCGCAGGAGACCACGCCGAAGCGCAGATTGGTGACGGCCGCGTCGTGCGCGGGGGCGGTGCGGGTGCGGGCGACGGGGGAGTCGGTGGGGCCCGCGGAGAAGCGGAACCAGTAGTCCGTGGCGGGCGCGAGGCCGCGGACGTCCGCCTTGACGGTGTGGTCGGAGGCGGCCGTCGCGGTGACGGTGCCCTTGGCGACGACGTTCGTGAGGGCCTTGTCCGTCGCGACGACCCAGCTCACGTCGGTGTCCGGGCCGGTACCGGACCCGGGTATGGCCTCGGGCACCGGGGTCACCCGGGTCCACAGCAGCACGCCGTCGGGCAGCGGATCGCCGGAGGCGACGCCGTGCAGGAAGGCGGGGGCCGCGTCGGCGGCGCCGGCGGGAAGGGCCGCGGCGAGCGGGGCGGCCAGAACGGCACCGGCCGCCGCGGCCTTGACGACCGTACGGCGGCTCGGGGTCCGGGAGTTAGCGGATGTCTCGTTGTCTTCGAAGGCTCTGTGTCGACTGGTCACGGCCGATCAGGTTACTGATCGGTACGCGCGCGAGTGGGCGAACTCGCGAAAGTTCGCCCACTCGTCAGACGCCGATCACCGGAATCGCCGGAAGCACGGAATCACCGGGTCACTTGGTGACGCCCGCGTCCTTCAGCGCCTTCTGCCACGCGTCGGGCGTGCTCGGGGTCTCGATCACCTTGTCGTTGATCTTGATGGTCGGGGTCGACTGGACGCCGTCGGACTCGTCGAAGGACTTGCTCATCCGCATCGCCCAGGCGTCGTAGGTGCCCTTCTCCACGGCGTCCTGGAACTTCTTGTTGTTCTTCAGGGCGTCGACCGAGTTCGCCACCTTGATCAGGTAGTCGTCCTTGGCGAACTCGTCGGTCGACTCCTCGGGGTGGTACTTCGTGGAGTAGAGCGCCGTCTTGTAGTCGACGAAAGCCTCCGGGCTGACGTTCAGCGCCGCGCCGAGCGCGCTCAGCGCGTTCTTCGAGCCCTCGCCGCCCAGGTTGCCGTCGAGGAAGGTGCCGATGGTGAAGGACAGCTTGTAGTCGCCGTCCTCCATGCCCTTGTTGACGGTCTCGCCGATGCTCTGCTCCATCGCCGCGCAACCCGGGCAGCGCGGGTCCTCGTAGAGGTGGATGACGTTGTCGGACTTGGACTCGCCCATGACGATCGTGGTGCCGTCCTTGCCGGAGGTGTTGGCCGGCGCCACCACCTTCGCCTCGGCGGCCTTCTCCCAGCCGGAGGGCTTGTTGCCCTGCACGACGGCGTAGCTGATGCCGCCGGCTATCGCCAGCACACCGACGATGGAGGCGGCCACGACGACCTGCCGCTTGACCTTGTCGCGCTTGGCCTGGCGCTCGCGCTCCTGGCGCAGGCGCTCACGGGCCGCCGTCTTCGCCGCCTGGCTGTTCCGCTTGCTCATGATGATCTCTCCGGGGACGCGCACACGGGGGTGTGCGGAAGTACGTATGGGGGGACTGCCGTGCTCGGTGGGTGCTCGTGCGACTGCTGCGGCTCGGGTGCCGGGTCACACGAGGGCGGTCACCGGGCGCGGGGGTCCGCGACGTCCCAGGGAGTGGGTGAGGATCCGCTCACGGGCGCCGGTGGTGCGGCGGACCGGGGGGAGCGGGCGGCGCGCCGCCGGGGCCCGGCGTGCGCTCACGGCCGCGACGGCGAGCAGCAGCGGCCGGAAGGTGGTCGCGGCCACCGCGCCGAGCAACTGGGCCAGCGCCCGCTCGCCGCGCCGCAGCCAGGCCGCCGCGAGCAGCCCGACGCCGACGTGCGCGCCCAGCAGCAGCCAGGCGGTGCCGGGGTCGGCCTGGGCCAGCACCGATGCCATCCGGTCGGTCTCGGCCCCGGTGACCCGGGTCAGCGGGGCCGTCACCCCGGCGTGGATGCCGGTCCCGTCGCCGCACAGCACGTCGAAGCCGACCGAGCGCAGCGGGCCCGCGACCGGGCCGCCCGCCCGGCCGTAACAGACGTGCTGGCCTGTGGTGAACACCGTGTCGGCGGCCAGCTCCAGCGGGATCAGCAGGACGGCGATCCGCCCGAAGCCGCGCTCGCGCCGCCCGGCCAGGGCGTAGGCGATCAGGAACACGGCGGCGGCGACCGCGGCCACCGTGGGGACCGGCAGCGGAACCCCGGACAGCAGCACGTGCGACGCGGTGCTGAGGGTCACGGCGAGGGCCGTGAACAGCGCCGCGCGTACGGCTCTGAGCGGGGTTCCGGATATGTCCATAGCAGTAGAAGAGTGTGGCACGGGCGCCGGTAAGAGACCCCTAAAAGGTTCCTGTGAGACAGCCGACGGTTACCGAACCGGAATGGTCACAGACCCGGGATGCGGCCGTTGCGGAACAGGTCGACGAAGGTCTGGTGGTCGGCACGCGCGCGTGCGCCGTACCGGTGCGCGAAGTCGACCAGCAGCGGCGCGAAGCCCTCCTCGTCGGCCGCGATCGCCGCATCGATGGCCCGCTCCGTGGAGAACGGCACCAGGGACTCCCCGGACTGGTCGTCGGCCGCCGCGTGCATGGTGGCGGTCGCCCGGCCCAGGTCGGCGACGACCTCGGCGATCTCCTCCGGGTCGTCGATGTCGCCCCAGTCCAGGTCGACGGCGTACGGCGAGACCTCCGCGACCAGCTGCCCGGCGCCGTCCAGCTCGGTCCAGCCCAGCCACGGGTCGGCGTGCGCCTGCAGGGCGCGCTGGGAGATCACCGTGCGGTGGCCCTCGTGCTGGAAGTAGTCCCGGATGGCCTGGTCGGTGATGTGCCGGGAGACGGCAGGGGTCTGGGCCTGCTTGATGTAGATCACGACGTCGTTCTCCAGGGCGTCGCTGTTGCCCTCCAGCAGGATGTTGTACGAGGGCAGGCCGGCCGAGCCGATGCCGATGCCCCGGCGGCCGACGACGTCCTTCACGCGGTAGGAGTCCGGGCGGGCCAGGGAGGACTCGGGGAGCGTCTCCAGGTAGCCGTCGAAGGCCGCTAGCACCTTGTAGCGCGTGGCGGCGTCCAGCTCGATGGAGCCGCCGCCGGGGGCGAAGCGGCGCTCGGAGTCCCGGATCTCGGTCATCGAGTCCAGCAACCCGAAGCGGGTCAGCGAGCGGGCCATCCGCAGCGCTCCCAGCAGCGGCCCCTCCGCGGTGTCCAGCGTGAAGGGCGGCACCTCGTCGCTCTTGGCGCCGGTGGCCAGGGCGTGGATCCGCTCGCGGTACGCGACGGCGTACACCCGCACCAGCTCGGAGATCTGCTCGTCGCTGAGGGCCTTCGCGTAACCGATCAGGGCGACGGAGGCGGCGAAGCGCTTGAGGTCCCAGGTGAAGGGGCCGACGTAGGCCTCGTCGAAGTCGTTGACGTTGAAGATCAGCCGGCCCGTGGAGTCCATGTAGGTGCCGAAGTTCTCCGCGTGCAGGTCGCCGTGGATCCACACCCGGGAGGTCCGCTCGTCCAGGTAGGCGCCGCCCTGCGGGTCACCGAACTCCGGATCCTCGGTCAAATCGCGGTAAAAGAGGCCGGCGGTGCCGCGGTAGAACGCGAAGGCCGAGGCGGCCATCTTCCGGAACTTCACGCGGAACGCCGCGGGATCCGCGGCCAGCAGCCGGCCGAAGGCGGTGTCGAAGACGGCGAGGATCTCCTCGCCGCGCCTCTCCTCGTTGAGCTGCGGGACCGACATGCCTGGTGCCTCCTGGTGCGGGTGGTGCCTGACGAGTGGAGCGGATCTCCACTCGGGCCAACGTTCGAACGGGTGCGGGAGTGCCCGTCCCCGAAGGTACGCGTGGGGAGCCCCGGAGTGTCAGTCCCGAGGCATAGACTTCGACGCTGACCCCCCGGACCGACCGCTGCCCGTCGCCCGTCCGTCGCTCGTAGTTCCCTGAGGAGGCCGAACGTGTCCAAGCCGCCGTTCACGCACCTGCACGTCCACACCCAGTACTCGCTGCTGGACGGTGCCGCGCGGCTCAAGGACATGTTCAACGCGTGCAACGAGATGGGCATGACGCACATCGCCATGTCCGACCACGGCAACCTGCACGGGGCGTACGACTTCTTCCACTCCGCGCAGAAGGCCGGGGTCACCCCGATCATCGGTATCGAGGCCTACGTCGCCCCGGAGTCCCGGCGCAACAAGCGCAAGATCCAGTGGGGCCAGCCGCACCAGAAGCGGGACGACGTCTCGGGTTCGGGCGGTTACACCCACAAGACGATGTGGGCGACCGACAAGACGGGGCTGCACAACCTCTTCCGCCTCTCCTCCGACGCGTACGCCGAGGGCTGGCTGCAGAAGTGGCCCCGGATGGACAAGGAGACCATCAGCCAGTGGTCCGAGGGCATCGTCGCCTCCACCGGCTGCCCCTCCGGCGAGGTCCAGACCCGGCTGCGCCTCGGCCACTTCGACGAGGCGCTGAAGGCGGCCGCCGACTACCAGGACATCTTCGGCAAGGACCGCTACTTCCTGGAGCTGATGGACCACGGCATCGAGATCGAGCACCGGGTCCGCGACGGGCTGCTCGACATCGGCAAGAAGCTCGGCATCCCGCCGCTGGTGACCAACGACTCGCACTACACCTACGCGCACGAGGCGACCGCCCACGACGCCCTGCTGTGCATCCAGACCGGCAAGAACCTCTCCGACCCGGACCGCTTCCGCTTCGACGGCACCGGCTACTACCTGAAGTCCACGGACGAGATGTACGCGGTCGACTCCTCCGACGCCTGGCAGGAGGGC
Organism: Streptomyces sp. NPDC085944; assembly: GCF_040686295.1. Lineage (NCBI taxonomy): Bacteria > Bacillati > Actinomycetota > Actinomycetes > Kitasatosporales > Streptomycetaceae > Streptomyces > Streptomyces sp. NPDC085944. The sequence goes on from NZ_JBFBJX010000007.1 coordinate 122,420, forward strand.
TGCGCCAACACCCGCCTGGTCGCCGAGATGGTCGACACGACCGGCATGTTCGTCAAGCGCGACCTGATGCCGAAGTTCGACATCCCCGACGGCTTCACCGAGGTCACCTGGTTCCAGGAGGAGGTCCGCCGCGGCCTGGCGCGCCGCTTCCCGGGCGGCGTCCCCGAGGACCGCCAGAAGCAGGCCGAGTACGAGATGGACGTCATCATCCAGATGGGGTTCCCGGGCTACTTCCTCGTGGTCGCCGACTTCATCATGTGGGCCAAGAAGCAGGGCATCGCGGTCGGCCCCGGCCGAGGCTCCGCGGCCGGTTCGATCGTGGCGTACGCGATGGGCATCACCGACCTCGACCCCATCCCGCACGGCCTGATCTTCGAGCGGTTCCTCAACCCCGAGCGCGTCTCCATGCCCGACGTCGACATCGACTTCGACGAGCGCAGGCGCGTCGAGGTGATCAGGTACGTGACGGAGAAGTACGGCGCCGACAAGGTCGCCATGATCGGCACGTACGGCAAGATCAAGGCGAAGAACGCCATCAAGGACTCCGCGCGCGTGCTGGGCTACCCGTACGCGATGGGTGACCGGCTCACCAAGGCCATGCCCGCCGACGTCCTCGGCAAGGGCATCGACCTCAACGGCATCACCGACCCGACCCACCCGCGCTACAGCGAGGCCGGCGAGATCCGCTCGATGTACGAGAGCGAGCCGGACGTGAAGAAGGTCATCGACACCGCGAAGGGCGTCGAGGGCCTGGTGAGGCAGATGGGCGTGCACGCCGCCGGTGTGATCATGTCCAGCGAGCCCATCGTCGACCACGCCCCGATCTGGGTGCGGCACACCGACGGCGTCACCATCACGCAGTGGGACTACCCGCAGTGCGAGTCGCTCGGCCTGCTGAAGATGGACTTCCTCGGCCTGCGCAACCTCACGATCATGGACGACGCCGTCAAGATGGTGAAGTCCAACAAGGGCATCGACCTCGACCTGCTGTCGCTGCCGCTGGACGACCCCAAGACCTTCGAGCTGCTGCAGCGCGGCGACACGCTCGGCGTCTTCCAGTTCGACGGCGGCCCGATGCGCTCCCTGCTGCGGCTGATGAAGCCCGACAACTTCGAAGACATCTCCGCCGTGTCGGCCCTGTACCGCCCCGGTCCGATGGGCATGGACTCGCACACCAACTACGCGCTGCGCAAGAACGGCCTGCAGGAGATCACGCCGATCCACAAGGAGCTGGAGGAGCCCCTCCAGGAGGTCCTCGCGGTCACCTACGGCCTGATCGTCTACCAGGAGCAGGTGCAGAAGGCCGCCCAGATCATCGCGGGCTACTCGCTCGGCGAGGCCGACATCCTGCGCCGTGTGATGGGCAAGAAGAAGCCCGACGAACTGGCGAAGAACTTCGTCCTCTTCCAGGCCGGAGCCCGGAAGAACGGCTACAGCGACGAAGCCATCCAGGCCCTGTGGGACGTCCTGGTCCCCTTCGCCGGCTACGCCTTCAACAAGGCGCACTCGGCCGCGTACGGCCTGGTCTCGTACTGGACCGGCTACCTGAAGGCCAACTACCCGGCCGAGTACATGGCCGCCCTGCTCACCTCGGTCAAGGACGACAAGGACAAGTCGGCCGTCTACCTCAACGAGTGCCGGCGCATGGGCATCAAGGTGCTGCCGCCCAACGTCAACGAATCCATGTCGAACTTCGCCGCGCAGGGCGACGACGTGATCCTCTTCGGCCTCTCCGCCGTGCGCAACGTCGGCACCAACGTCGTGGAGTCGATCATCAGGTGCCGCAAGGCCAAGGGGAAGTACGCGTCCTTCCCCGACTACCTGGACAAGGTCGAGGCGGTCGTCTGCAACAAGCGGACGACGGAATCGCTGATCAAGGCCGGCGCCTTCGACGAGATGGGCCACACCCGCAAGGGCCTCACCGCGCAGTACGAACCGATGATCGACAATGTGGTCGCGGTCAAGCGCAAGGAGGCCGAGGGGCAGTTCGACCTCTTCGGCGGCATGGGCGACGAGCAGAACGACGAGCCGGGCTTCGGACTCGACGTGGTCTTCGGCGAGGACGAGTGGGACAAGACCTATCTCCTCGCCCAGGAGCGGGAGATGCTCGGCCTCTACGTCTCCGACCACCCGCTCTTCGGCCTGGAGCACGTGCTGTCCGACAAGGCCGACGCGGGCATCTCCCAGCTCACCGGCGGTGACTTCGGCGACGGCGCGGTCGTCACCATCGGCGGCATCATCTCCGGCCTCCAGCGCAAGATGACCAAGCAGGGCAACGCCTGGGCCATCGCCACCGTCGAGGACCTCGCCGGCTCCCTGGAGTGCATGTTCTTCCCGGCGACCTACCAGCTGGTGTCCACCCAACTCGTCGAGGACGCCGTGGTGTTCGTCAAGGGGCGCCTCGACAAGCGGGAGGACGTGCCCCGGCTGGTCGCGATGGAGCTGATGATCCCCGACCTGTCCAACGCCGGTGCCAACGCGCCCGTCGTGCTCACCATCCCGGCCACCCGCGTCACCCCGCCGATGGTCACCAGGCTCGGTGAGATCCTCACCCACCACCGGGGCGACAGCGAGGTGCGGATCAAGCTCCAGGGGCCCACGAAGACCACGGTGCTGCGCCTGGACCGGCACCGGGTGAAGCCCGATCCGGCGCTGTTCGGAGACCTGAAGGTGCTGCTCGGGCCGTCCTGTCTGGCGGGCTGAGCGGGAGAACGAGCGAGGGGCGCCCCCGGTTGCCGGGTGCGCCCCTCGTCGTGGTTGTCAGTTGTGGCCGAAGCGCTTGTTCCGCTTGCGCGAGGCCGCGTCGCCGGGCGTCGTCAGCTGCGGGGAGTGCTGCTCCTCGCGGTCCAGTACGGCCGCCTCGGCCGCCTGCGGGGAGCGCTCGGACCGGGGCTGCTTACGATCACGGTTGTTCTTGTTCTTGGCCATGGTGATCTACCTCCTGAGGGGGATCTAGGGGCCAGGGCCGGAACCAGATTCACACAGCCCAACAAAGAACGCATATCGGGCAATTACCGTCCGTGACGCGGTCCGTCGGGGTGCGGTACGCCGAAACGCCACGCCGAAGATCGAGTTCGGGCCGTTAACCTCCCCGCGGTCGGGCAGACTCGAAGGAAGCCCGAAGCAAACCTCCCGGAAAGAGGGTGGATCGCGTGGACCGCTGCATCGTCCTGGTGGACGCCGGGTATCTGCTGGGGGCCGCCGCGAGTCTCCTGGCAGGAGAGCCCTCACGCTCGCGCATCACCGTCGATCACGCCGCCCTCATCCAGGGGTTGCGCGACCGCGCCGAGTCCGACACGCAGCAGCCCCTGCTGCGCATCTACTGGTTCGACGGCGCTCCCGACCGCGTTCCGCAGCCCGAACACCGCCGCCTGCGGGTGATGCCCCGGGTCACCGTTCGACTCGGCGCCCTCACGCGCAGTGACGGGCGCTGGGCGCAGAAGGGCGTGGACGCCGCCATGCATGCCGAACTGACCGAACTGGCCCGCAACCGCGCCTGCTCCGACGTCGTCCTGGTCACCGGCGACGGCGACCTGCTGCCGGGCATGATGGCCGCCAAGGAGCACGGAGTCGCCGTCCACCTGTGGGCCGTACAGGCCGCCGACGGCGACTACAACCAGTCCGAGGACCTGGTCGCCGAGGCCGACGAACGCCGCGTCCTCGACCGTACGTGGATCACCAGGGCCGTACGCGCCAAGGAGGTCGGCGGCATCTGCGCTCCGCCGCCCGTGCCCCGCCCCGAGATCGCCGCCATCCTCTCCGCGCCGCTGCCCGAATCCGCCCTCTCCGCCGCGGGCCGGCGGCCCGCCGAGGCGCCCGAGCACCCCACCGAGGCGGCCGCCGCGCCGGGCGGCACCGACGAGCGGGCGGCGCCCGCCAAGGGCGTCCCCACCCCCAAGGACCTGGCCGCCCTGCGCGCCCCCGGCGCCCACCCCGCCCCGCAGCCGGCCAACGCCACCCTGCGCTGGTCCTCCGACAAGGGCTGGGTCGACCGGCCCGCCGCCGAGCCGTCCGAGGGCGCCTCGCTGCCGACGCTGGCCCAGCTCACCACGGCCGAGCAGCGCTGGGCCGACCGCGAGGAGGACATCACCACGGTCGGCGGCGACCCGTACGAGGTCGGGCAGGTCTTCGCCCGCCGCTGGCTCGAACGCCTCGGCGACCACGCCCACCTGCAGAAACTCTCCGGAATGTACCCGCGCATCCCGCACCGTGTCGATGGCGAGCTGCTGCGCTACGCGGCCCGCTTCGGGCTGCTCGCGCACAAGGACGACCAGATCGACGAACACGACCGGTACGCGATCCGGGCGGGCTTCTGGCGCGAGGTCGACGTGCGGACGGCGACCGAACGCACGCCCGCGGCGGAGTGAGGCGCTCCCGGCCCGCCCCCGTATTCCCTGGGCACACCCTCCGGCACACCCCCGCCGCACCCGGCTGAATCGACACTTATGGGCGGACCCGGGGACGGACCGGAGGGACCGACCCCGTACTCTCGTCCCTTGTGAGTACGCGCGCGGCACAGGCACCTCGACCCGGTGGCGATGCCGTGTGCGTGGTGCGCGAACTGACCAAGACCTACCCGGCCGTGCGCGGCAGGCGCGGCGCCCCGGCCGCCCCGGAGGTACGGGCCACCGACGACGTGACCCTGGACATCCGCCGCGGCGAGATCTTCGGACTGCTCGGACCCAACGGCGCCGGCAAGTCCACCCTCGTACGCCAGCTCACCGGCCTGATGCGGCCCGACGGCGGCAGCGTGGAGATCCTCGGGCACGACATCGTGCGCCACCCGGAGCGGGCCGCACGGATCCTCGCCTACCTGGGCCAGGAGTCCAGCGCCCTGGACGAGCTGACCGTGTCGCTCGCCGCCGAGACCACCGGACGGCTCCGCGGCCTCGAGGTGCGCCGGGCCCGCGCCGAGCGGGACGCCGTGCTCGAGGAGCTGGGCCTGACCGGGCTGGCCGGCCGCCCGATCAAGAAGCTCTCCGGCGGCCAGCGCCGCCTGGCCTGTTTCGCCGCCGCCCTGGTGGGGGAGCGCCCGCTGCTCGTGCTGGACGAGCCGACCACCGGCATGGACCCGGTGGCCCGGCGCGCGGTGTGGTCGGCCGTCGACCGGCGGCGCGCCGAACACGGCACCACCGTGCTGCTCGTCACCCACAACGTCATCGAGGCCGAGACCGTCCTCGACCGGGTCGCCGTCCTCGACCGGGGCCGCGTGATCGCCTGCGACACGCCGACCGGGCTCAAGGAGAAGGTCGCCGGAGAGGTCAGCGTCGACCTGGTGTGGCGCGAGAGCGCGCCGCTGGGCGTCCCGGAGGTCGCCGCCCTGCGCGACCGCGTCGTCGAGTCGGGACGCCGCTGGACGCTCCGGCTCGCCCCCGAGGAGGCCCGCGCGGTCGTCGCCACCGTCACCGGCGGCGCCGCCTTCGCCGCCCTGGACGACTTCACCCTGGCCACGCCCAGCCTGGAGGACGTGTACCTGGCGCTGGGCGGCGCCGCGCGGCAGGGGCTGGTGAGGGCGTGAGGACACGAGCGGTGAGCACACCGGCCGCAGTATCCGTACCCGTCGGGGCGAGCGCACCCGTGCGGGTGACCGTTTCGGACGACCCCGAGAACGACCCGAGCGAAGGGGAGCAGCGCGACGTGAGTGTCGTACCCGCCGATGCCCTTCAGGGCGCTGCCCCGGCAGCGGAGGGGCGGCGCCCGGCCGGCCCGGCCGAGCTGGGGCCCAGGGCGCGGCTGTGGCCCTCCCTGGTGGCCGTGTACCGGGCGCAGCTCTCCCGGGCGCGGGTCGCGCGCATCCCGCTGCTGTTCGTGGCGACCTTCCAGTCGATCGGCATCATGATCCTGATGCGGGGCGTCGTGGACGGCGGGGGCGAGGCGCGGGCCGTGGTCGCCGGATCGGCGGTGCTCGTCGTGGCCTTCGTCGCGCTGAACCTCCTCGCCCAGTATTTCGGCCAGCTGCGCTCCAGCGGCGGCCTCGACCACTACGCGACGCTGCCGGTGCCGCCCGCCGCCGTGGTGCTGGGCGCGGCGGGCGCGTACGCGTCCTTCACCGTGCCCGGGACGGTGGTCACGGCGGTTTTCGGATGCGTGCTGTTCGGACTGCCTATGACCCACCTGTGGGTGCTGGTCGCCGTGATCCCGCTGGCCGGTGCCGCACTCGCCGGACTGGGCGCCGCGCTGGGCCTGCTCGCGCCCCGGCCGGAGTTCGCCACGCTGCTGGGCCAGCTCGGCATGTCGGCGGCCCTGCTGCTCGGCGTGCTGCCGCCCGAACGGATGCCGCAGGTGGTGCGCCTCGCCCGGGACCTGCTGCCGTCCACGTACGGTGTGGAGGCCTTCGCCCGCACCTTCGGCGAACGGCCCGACTGGGGCTTCGTCCTCGGTGACCTCGCGGTGTGCGCCGCGGTCGGGGTGATCTCGCTGGCCGTGGCCACCTGGGCGTACCGCCGGGCCGCCGTCCGGTGACGCGCCGCACAGGCGGGTTTGGCACGATGGCACGGTGACCGCACCCTTGACTCCGCCACCGCCGCCGAACGAACGCCCGTCGTACCAGGGCGGGCCGGTGCCACCGCCCGTCGGCGCGCAGGCGGTGGGCGCCGCCGCGGTGGGTGCCGCGCCCGGCGGTTCGTACGACCCCCACGGTGATCCTCATGGCGAACAGGACGGCCCCGGGATGTTGAAGGAAGTGCGGCAGGCCGCCGTGACCGCGGTGGCGGTCGCGCTCTTCGGTGCGCTGCTGGGCGTGCTGTGGTGGAAGCTGGCGCCGAGCGTGCCGCTGGTGGGCGACGTGGTCGGCGACAGCTGGGTCGTCTACCTCAAGGACTCCGAGGGCGAGCAGGCGATCGGCGTCGACGGAACGTTCACGCTGCTCGCGCTGGCGTTCGGGGCGGTCAGCGCGGTGGTGGTCTTCCTGCTGCGGCGGCGCGGGGGCGTGCCGCTGGTGGTGGCGCTCGGCGTCGGCGGGCTGCTCGGGTCGCTGCTGGCGTGGCGGCTCGGGGTGTGGCTCGGGCCGGCCCAGGACGTGATCGCGCACGCGAAGGACGTGGGCAAGGGGGTCACGTTCTCCGCGCCGCTGAAGCTGGGGGCGAAGGGGGCGCTGCTGGCGTGGCCCTTCGCGGCGCTCGTGGTGCACCTGGGACTGACGGGGCTCTTCGGGCCCAGGGATGCTGAGCCGGATCCCTGGCCGGGGGCCGGGCAGTATGCGGCGGGGCCGTACGGGGGCGGGGGCAAGTAGGACTGCGTCCGGCTCACTGGCGGTGGGCGCGCGGCCGCGGCCCGGTGTTGCGTGGGTGCCTCCCCCGCTCCCGGCTTCGCCCGAGCGGGAGGTGCCCCAACCGCCCACCCGTGCCGCCCTGGGGGCACCTCCCGGGCCGGTTCAGGCACTGGGGGAGGCACGATGGCCGACAGCCGCGCGGGTCACGCGGATCAGGGGCGGGCGATGGGGGCCAGGGCCGCGTTGGTGAGGTCGGCCAGGTCGGTGGGGGAGAGCTCGACCTCCAGGCCGCGGCGGCCTGCCGAGACGCAGATCGTGGCGTGGGTCGAGGCCGAGGCGTCCAGGACGGTGGTGAGGCGCTTGCGCTGGCCCAGTGGGGAGATGCCGCCCCGCACATAGCCCGTGGTGCGCTCGGCCAGGGCCGGGTCGGCCATCGCCGCGCGCTTGCCGCCGACCGCGGCCGCCAGCGCCTTGAGGTCCAGCTGGCCCGCCACCGGCACCACCGCGACCGTCAGCGCCCCGTCGACGTCCGCCACCAGCGTCTTGAACACCCGCTCCGGGGAGACGCCCATCGCCTCGGCCGCCTCCTCGCCGTAGGACGGGTGGGCCGGGTCGTGCTCGTAGGCGTGGACCGTGTACGCCACTCCGGCCGCCGTGAGCGCCACCGTCGCGGGCGTGCCGCCGGGCTGCTGCTTCTTGTTCGCCTTGCTCGGCTTCTTCGCCATGCGGGCCAGTACCTCAGTTGAGACTCGTCGGGCCGCGCGTCAGTTCCGACGCCGGCAGGGAGGGCAGCGTACGGATGATGGAGGTCTCGGAGCGAAGGAGTTTCAGCTCGTCCCGCAGCCGTGAGGCGGTGTCCGGGGCCTGGAGCAGGCGCTGCTTCGTCGGCGTGTCCAGCATCATCGCGGCGGCGACCAGGTAGGAGACCACGCCCGGTTCGTCCGGCAGGTCGGAGCCGGTCGCCAGCGAGCGTTCACGGGCCCCCGCCAGCCGCTTCTGGTACTGCCGGAAGGACCGCAGCACGCCCTCGGCCAGCGCACCCGCCTCGTCGCCCGGCTCCTCGGGCAGGGGCTCCAGTTCGGCGGTGAGGAACGGGCCCGAGGCGTCCACGGAGGCCAGCCGCACCCGGGTGGTGCCGGTGGCGAGTACCTCGAAGGTGCCGTCGGCCCGCTCGCGGATCGTCGCCGCGTCCGCGATGCAGCCCACCTTGTGGAACACCTTGAGCGGGTCGGCCCCGAACCCGGCCGTCGGCCCGCGCTCCACGGTGGCCGTCGGGTCGGGCAGGCCCGGGGCGCTGCGGGCCACCTCGTGGCCGTCGCGGATCGCCACGACGGCGAACCGGCGTGGTTCGTCCTCCGGGGTTTTCAGCAACTCGCGCATCATGGCGCGATAGCGCTCCTCGAACACGTTGAGCGGAAGCACCAGCCCCGGGAACAGGACGGAGTTCAGGGGGAAGAGGGGGAGCCGGACGGTGGTCACGTCGCAGAAGCCTAATGGGCGCCCGTCTCCAGGTGTGCGCGGACGTCCGCCCGCACCTGGAGGAAGCGGCCCAGCGGGTCGGCGTCGTCGGTGCCCCGGTCCCACGGGAAGGACGTGACGTATGGGCCGGTCAGCCGCAACTGCTCCGCGGCGTCCCGGTGGCGTCCCAGGCGTACGAGGACGTAGACGAGCAGGTTCCGCAGCTCCGCCGCCCACGGATCGGCCGCCGGGTGGGCCGCCGAGAGGGCGGTGGCACGGTCGGCGGCGGCGTCGAGGCGGGGGCGGTGCGTGCGTACGGTGGTGCCCTCCGCGGCGGCACCCGCGCCCGTGCCCGGCGCTGTCAGGCAGGCGAAGGCCGCGCGCAGGGGCAGGGCCCGTACCAGCGCGTCCTCGGGGGCGTCCCGGGCGGCCGTCTCCGCGAAGTCCAGGCACTCGCCGTGGGCGCCGGGCGAGGCGTCGGCCAGGTACTCCAGGGCGGCGACGTGACTGCCGTAGTGGTGCGGGGAGCGGCGGACCGCCTGTTCCCACAGCCGCTCGAACTCGGCGTGCGGGGCGCGGGCGCCCCGTGCGGCGTCCAGCGCGGTCCGCCACGGCACCGGGTCGGCGGGGCCGGCGGTCTCGGCGGCGGCGACGACCGCGGGGACCACCTCGCGCAGGAGTTCGGTGCGGGCCGGTGAGTCCCAGTTCCGGTGGACCGTCAGCCGGGCCGCCACCAGCAGGGCGTCGGGGTCGTCCGGAGCCGTGGCGCGCCAGGTGTCGAGCCACTCGGCACGAGAGCGGGCGAAGGCGGCGAGCCGGGTCGCGTAGCGGTCGCGGTGGTCCCATTCGGCGTTCGCGCGGGTACCGGCGAGGAGACCGGCCGCGGCACCGTGCTCGCCGCGGGCCGCCGCGACGAGGGCGGGGGCGAGGCGGTCGTCGGGGGCGTCGAGGAGCACGTCGTCGTCCGGGGCGGGCCGCGGTGACCGGGAACGGGCCCGGGCAGCGGCGGTCCGCAGAAACGCGCGCAACATGGCCAGTACGACGGTCGAGACTCCGGGATGGTTGTGCGCCCCCGGGCCCTCCTTCGCCCGGCCGGGTTTCCCTCCAGCGCCGACCGGGTTCACCTGCCCCACCGACTGTGGTCCCACCCGCGCCGAACGCGGTCCCAGCCGCGTGGGCCGGGTGCCCCCCGCCCACGCCGGCGGTTGCCCCACTCGCGCCGGGCGGTGGCCTCACCGCACGCGCCGCCGGGCACGGGGCACGGCGCCGGGCCCGGCGGGGTGCGGGCCGCCCCTGGCGGGGCACCGGGCCGCCGCCCCGGGTCTCATCTGCGTCGGCCGGGTTTCTCCGCCCGTGCCGGACAGGGTCTCCCCGTGTCGGACGGGTTCCCTCTCCCGGCCGTGGTCCTGCC
>NZ_JBFBJX010000007.1:132595-158624 GCF_040686295.1 Streptomyces sp. NPDC085944
GCCCGTGCCGGACAGGGTCTCCCCGTGTCGGACGGGTTCCCTCTCCCGGCCGTGGTCCTGCCCGTGCCGGACACGGTCTCCCCGTGTCGGACGGGTTCCCTCTCCCGGCCGTGGTCCTGCCCGTGCCGGACACGGTCTCCCCGTGTCGGACGGGTCCCCTCACCCGGCCGTGGCCCCACCTGCGCCAGCCCTGGCCGCACCGCACATGCGGCACGCGCCGCCGGGTCGGGGCGGCCCCGGCGGGCCACGGGCGGTTACGGCGGTTACGGCGGTTACGGCGGGGACGGGCGGCCCCGGGCGGAGTGCAGGCGGGCCGAGCGCGGCCCGGCGGCGCGCGGGCGGCCCCGGTGGCGCACGGTGTCCGGCGAGAGGGCGCGGCGCGGTCAGCTTCTGCGGAGCAGGCGGGTCGCGCCCGCTGCCACCGTGGTCGCCAGGACCCAGCCCAGCAGGACCAGGGCCGTCGACAGCCACTGCCAGCCGTCGTGCAGCTGCCAGAAGCCCACCTGGCCCAGGTCGATCACCGGGAGGAGGAGGTCGAGGGCGTAGAGAGCCGGGTTCCAGTCCGGGTGTTCGCCGCTCTTCAGCGGGGGCGGTTCCACGCGGGCGAAGGCGAGCGAGCCGGCCGCCCACAGCACCGCCATCCATACCGCCGCCCGGCCCGGCCGGTAGCCGTAGGCGACCGTCCAGTCCTGCGCGTACCCCACCAGCTTCGCGGCGATCGGCAGGCTCTCGCGGCGCCTGCGGTGCTTGGCGAGCAGCACCTCGCGGGCGTCCTCGTCCTCCCCGCCGGCCCGCAGCACGGCGGCGAGCCGCTCGTACGGCTCCGGGTGGTACTCGGCGGTCGCGGCACCCACCCAGCGCAACCGCTTCGCCAGCGGGAACGGCCCGCGCGGCACCAGGTTCTCGTAGGCGAAGCCGCCCATGTGCAGCCGCCCGGGGCCCGGCCAGCTGTCCGCCCGGTCCATCAGGTTGACCACCCGCGCCCCCGACAGCACCACCCGCCCGCGCGCCGGACGCTCGCCCAGGAAGCGCAGCTCGGGCGTCTGCACCCGGCGCAGCGACAGCTCCTGGTCGTCGGTGAAGGTGAACCGCGCGTGCTCCAGGTCCAGCGCGTCGCCGAACCGCCCGTCGTCGAGCCGCACCCCGCCCTCGCACTCGAAACGCTGGATGCGGGTGCCCTGCGCGGGCGTGGTGCCGCGCAGCAGCGGGCTGCCCAGGCCCGCCGGGGTCAGGTACAGCGTGCGCTCCACCGTCAGCTGCGGGGCGTTCAGCGCGTGCCGCGTGTACGGGTTGAGGAGCCGGGCGCCGCGCAGGCTCAGCGACACGCCGACCTGGGCGCTGCGCAGGCTCACCTCGCCGTGCGACTCCAGCATCTCGGCCTGCAGGTCCTGCCCGACCGTCATGCCGTCCGCCGCTATCGAGCGCCCGCTGCGGTCCCGGTGCACGATCGTCTGGTTGAGCAGCAGGTCGGTGCCTATCTGCGCGTCCGTGAGCCGGATGCCGCCCGGGAAGCGGGAGCGCGGCAGGTGCAGGTCGCCCTCGGTGTGCAGTCGGGCCGCCTCCAGGCGCGGCACCGCGCAGTCCACCAGCCGCACCGTCGTGAACCGCGTCTCCGGCAGCAGCACCTCCCGGTCGAAGCGGCAGCGCCGCAACTCCACGTACGGCACCACCGTGCCGCCCGCCAGATCCACCGTGTCGCTGATCCGCACGCCCACCAGCTGCAGCGAGGACACCCGGCCCGCGAGCGCCGGCGGACCGTCGAGGAGCAGCCAGCACACGATGCGGGCCCGCACCGTCCGCTCCGGCCCCCACGGACGCCCGCCGTGCGGGTCGTCGCCGAGCGCGTCGCCGCTGCTCAGGTCGTACACACTGCCGTTGCGGAAGGCCTGCCACATGCCTGCCTCGGCGGTGGTCAGGTCGTCCGGCAGCTCTCCGTCACGATGGCCGGCCCCCTGCGTCACGATGCTTCACTCCCTCCCCGCCTACTCGTCGGTCGCTCACCCTTCGTACAACCGTTCATGCCCACTGAGTGACCTGTCGAACACTCAAAGTGAGCACGGATCGCGTGCGTTCACCGTGGGGCGTGAGGTCCGTCGCGTTCCGTATCAGCCACTGATACGCGCGGACCGTGCCGGACGCGGGTCTGAGAGAATTGGTTCCGTGATCTCGCGAATCGATCTGCGCGGCGACGCCCTCCCCGAGGGCCCCGCCCTGCGCGACCTGCTGCCCCGAGCCGACTTCGACGTCTCGGTCGCCCTGGAGAAGGTGCGTCCGATCTGCGAGGCCGTGCATCATCGCGGGGACGCGGCGCTGATCGACTTCACCGAGCAGTTCGACGGTGTCCGGCTGGAGCGCGTGCGCGTCCCGGCCGAGGAGCTGACCCGCGCGCTGGAGGGCCTCGACGCCGACGTGCGCGCCGCGCTGGAGGAGTCCATCCGCCGCGCGCGTCTCGTCCACCGCGAGCAGCGCCGCACCACGCACACCACGCAGGTGGTGCCCGGCGGTTCGGTCACCGAGAAGTGGGTGCCGGTCGAGCGGGTCGGGCTCTACGTGCCCGGCGGCCGCTCGGTGTACCCGTCGTCGGTGGTCATGAACGTGGTGCCCGCCCAGGAGGCCGGCGTCGGCTCGATCGCGCTCGCCTCGCCCGCGCAGGCGGAGTTCGGCGGCATCCCGCACCCCACCATCCTCGCCGCCTGCGCCCTGCTCGGCGTCGACGAGGTGTACGCCGCGGGCGGCGCCACCGCCGTCGCGATGTTCGCGTACGGCACCGAGTCCTGCCCGCCCGCCAACATGGTCACCGGCCCCGGCAACATCTGGGTCGCCGCCGCCAAGCGCTTCTTCACCGGGAAGATCGGCATCGACGCCGAGGCGGGACCGACCGAGATCGCCGTCCTGGCGGACTCGACCGCCGACCCGGTGCACGTCGCCTCCGACCTGATCAGCCAGGCCGAGCACGACCCGCTGGCCGCCGCCGTCCTGGTCACCGACTCCGCCGAGCTCGCGGACGCGGTGGAGAAGGAGCTGCGGCCGCAGATCGAGGCCACCAAGCACGTCGAGGACCGGATCCGCCCGGCCCTGGCAGGCCGCCAGTCCGCGATCGTCCTCGTCGACGGCCTGGACGAAGGCCTGCGGGTCGTGGACGCCTACGGCGCCGAGCACCTGGAGATCCAGACCGCCGACGCCGCCGCCGTCGCCGACCGGGTCAAGAACGCCGGCGCGATCTTCGTCGGCCCCTGGGCGCCCGTCTCGCTCGGCGACTACGCGGCCGGGTCCAACCACGTCCTGCCCACCGGCGGCTGCGCCTGCCACTCCTCCGGCCTGTCCGTGCAGTCCTTCCTGCGCGGCATCCACATCGTCGACTACACGCGCGACGCGCTCGCCGAGGTCGCGCGGCACGTGGTGACGCTGGCGGAGGCGGAGGACCTGCCCGCGCACGGCGCGGCGATCAAGGCGAGGTTCGAGTGGAAGGTCCCGGAGAGCAAGTGACGTTCGGCATCGACGATCTCCCCGTACGGGACGAGCTGCGCGGCAAGTCCCCCTACGGCGCGCCCCAGCTGGACGTGCCGGTACGGCTGAACACCAACGAGAACCCCTACCCGCTGCCCGAGGCCCTGGTCGAGCGGATCACCGAGCGCGTCCGCGAGGCCGCCCGCGACCTGAACCGCTACCCCGACCGGGACGCGGTCGAGCTGCGCACGAAGCTCGCCGAGTACCTGACGAACACCTCCGGGCACCCTCTGAACGTGAGCAACGTCTGGGCGGCCAACGGCTCCAACGAGGTCATCCAGCAGCTGCTGCAGACCTTCGGCGGCCCGGGCCGCACCGCGATCGGCTTCGAGCCGTCGTACTCGATGCACGGCCTCATCGCGCGCGGCACCGGCACCGGCTGGATCTCCGGGCCGCGCCACGAGGACTTCACCATCGACGTGTCCGCCGCCGTGCGGGCGATCGCCGGGCACCGCCCGGACGTCGTCTTCGTCACCACCCCCAACAACCCGACCGGCAACGCGGTCCCCGCCGAGACGGTCCTCGCCCTCTACGAGGCGGCGCAGGCGGCCAAGCCGTCGATGGTCGTGGTCGACGAGGCGTACATCGAGTTCAGCCACGGCGCCTCCCTGCTGCCCCTGCTGGACGGCCGGCCGAACCTCGTCGTCTCCCGCACCATGTCGAAGGCGTTCGGCGCGGCGGGCCTGCGTCTCGGCTACCTCGCCGCGCACCCGGCCGTCGTCGACGCCGTCCAGCTCGTACGGCTGCCCTACCACCTGTCGGCCGTGACCCAGGCGACCGCGCTGGCCGCCCTGGAGTACACGGACACGCTGCTGAAGTACGTCGAGCAGCTGAAGACCGAGCGGGACCGGCTGGTCGCCGAACTGCGCGCCATCGGCTACGAGGTGACCGAGTCCGACGCCAACTTCGTCCAGTTCGGGCGGTTCGCGGACTCCCACGCCACCTGGCGGAAGATCCTCGACCGGGGCGTCCTGGTCCGGGACAACGGCGTACCGGGATGGCTGCGGGTCAGCGCCGGCACCCCGGAGGAGAACGACGCGTTCCTCGACGCGGTACGTGAAGTCAAGAAGGAGCAGAACACATGAGCCGCGTGGGACGCGTGGAGCGCACGACCAAGGAGACCTCGGTCCTCGTCGAGATCGACCTCGACGGCACCGGCAAGACCGACATCGCCACCGGCGTCGGCTTCTACGACCACATGCTCGACCAGCTCGGCCGGCACGGTCTGTTCGACCTGACCGTGAAGACCGACGGCGACCTGCACATCGACTCCCACCACACCATCGAGGACACCGCCCTCGCGCTGGGGGCCGCCTTCAAGCAGGCACTCGGCGACAAGGTGGGCATCTACCGCTTCGGCAACTGCACGGTCCCGCTGGACGAGTCCCTCGCCCAGGTCACCGTCGACCTCTCCGGCCGCCCCTACCTCGTGCACACCGAGCCCGAGAACATGGCGCCGATGATCGGCGAGTACGACGTGACGATGACCCGGCACATCCTGGAGTCCTTCGTCGCCCAGGCCCAGATCGCCCTGCACGTGCACGTGCCCTACGGACGCAACGCGCACCACATCGTGGAGTGCCAGTTCAAGGCGCTGGCCCGGGCCCTGCGCTACGCCTCCGAGCGCGACCCGCGCGCCGCCGGCATCCTGCCGTCCACGAAGGGCGCGCTGTAACCCATGAACGGTACGTCCACCGCACTGATCGTCGTCGGCCTCTTCCTGGCCGGCGGCATCTACTCCTTCGCCAAGCAGCAGATGCCCAAGGGCCTGATCGTGCTGCTCTCCATCGGCGCCGGCATGTGTCTGCTCGCGGGCGTCCTGAGGCTGGAGGTCTGGAGTTGACCCCGGTGAACCCGAAGCGGGTCGTCGTCTTCGACTACGGCTTCGGCAACGTCCGCTCCGCCGAGCGCGCCCTCGCGCGCGCGGGCGCCGACGTCGAGATCACCCGCGACTACGACAAGGCCATGAACGCCGACGGGCTGCTCGTCCCCGGTGTCGGCGCCTTCGCCGCCTGCATGGACGGCCTCAAGGCCGCCCGCGGCGACTGGATCGTCGACCGCCGGCTGTCGGGCGGACGCCCGGTCATGGGCATCTGCGTCGGCATGCAGATCCTCTTCTCGCGCGGCATCGAGCACGACGTGGAGGCCGAGGGCCTGGACGAGTGGCCCGGCACGGTCGGACCGCTGCAGGCCGACGTCGTGCCGCACATGGGCTGGAACACGGTCGAGGCACCGGCCGACTCCCAGCTCTTCGCCGGCCTGGACGCGGACGCCCGCTTCTACTTCGTGCACTCCTACGCCGTCCACGAGTGGACCCAGGAGGCGCACAACCCGCTGATCGCCGCGCCCAGGGTCACCTGGTCCACGCACGGCAAGCCCTTCGTGGCCGCCGTGGAGAACGGCGCGCTGTGGGCCACGCAGTTCCACCCCGAGAAGTCCGGCGACGCCGGAGCGCAGCTGCTGACCAACTGGATCGAGACCCTGTAGAGATGAGCCCGGTAGAGATGAGCAAGCTCGAACTCCTCCCCGCCGTCGACGTCCGCGACGGCCAGGCCGTCCGCCTCGTGCACGGCGAGTCGGGCACCGAGACCTCCTACGGCTCCCCGCTGGAGGCCGCCCTCGCCTGGCAGCGCTCCGGCGCCGAGTGGCTGCACCTGGTCGACCTGGACGCCGCCTTCGGCACCGGGGACAACCGCGCGCTGATCGCCGAGGTCGCGAAGGCGATGGACATCAAGGTCGAGCTGTCCGGCGGCATCCGCGACGACGACACCCTCGCCGCCGCCCTCGCCACCGGCTGCACCCGGGTGAACCTGGGCACCGCCGCCCTGGAGACCCCCGAGTGGGTCGCCAAGGTCATCGCCGAGCACGGCGACAAGATCGCGGTCGGCCTGGACGTCCGGGGCACCACGCTGCGGGGCCGCGGCTGGACCCGCGACGGCGGCGACCTCTACGAGACGCTGGACCGCCTGAACAAGGAGGGCTGCGCCCGGTACGTCGTCACCGACATCGCCAAGGACGGCACCCTCCAGGGTCCCAACCTGGAGCTCCTGAAGAACGTCTGCGCGGCCACCGACCGGCCGGTCGTCGCCTCGGGCGGCGTGTCGTCCCTGGACGACCTGCGCGCGATCTCCGGGCTCGTCCCGGCCGGTGTCGAAGGAGCCATCGTCGGGAAGGCCCTCTACGCGAAGGCTTTCACGCTGGAAGAGGCCCTGGAGGCTGTGTCGACATGACGTCCGAAGCCGTACGGCGCGTGCAGAGCGGCAGTCCCTGGGAAGAGTCCTTCGGTTTCGCACGCGCCGTGGCGGCGGGCGACCGGGTCGTCGTGGCGGGCACCACGGCCTTCAAGGGCGACGTGCTCTACGGCGAGGGCGACCCGTACGAGCAGACCAAGGTGGCCTTCGCCACCGCCGTCGAGGCGATCGGCGAGTTCGGCCTCGGCATCGGGTCCGTGATCCGGACCCGTGTGTACCTGGCGCATTCGCGCGACGTCGATGAGGTGGGCCGTGCCCACAAGGAGCTGTTCGACTCCGTACGCCCGGCCACGACCCTGCTGGTCGTGGAGGGCTTCATCGACTCGCGGGTCCTGGTGTCGGTCGAAGTGGAAGCGTATAGAGGAGCCGTGGATTCATGACCCTGGCGGTCCGAGTCATCCCCTGCCTGGACGTCGACAACGGCCGGGTCGTCAAGGGCGTCAACTTCCAGAACCTGCGCGACGCGGGCGACCCCGTCGAGATGGCCAAGGTGTACGACGCCGAGGGCGCCGACGAGCTGACGTTCCTGGACATCACCGCCTCGTCGGGCAACCGCGAGACGACCTACGAGGTGGTGCGCCGCACCGCCGAGCAGGTGTTCATCCCGCTGACCGTCGGCGGCGGGGTGCGCACCGCCGAGGACGTCGACAAGCTGCTGCGGGCCGGCGCGGACAAGGTGGGTGTCAACACCGCCGCCATCGCCCGTCCCGACCTGATCCGCGAGATCGCCGAGCGGTTCGGCCGCCAGGTCCTCGTGCTGTCGGTGGACGCCCGCCGCACCGAGGCGGGCACCTTCGAGGTGACCACCCACGGCGGCCGCCGCGGCACCGGCATCGACGCGGTGGAGTGGGCCCACCGGGCGGCCGAGCTGGGCGCGGGGGAGATCCTGCTCAACTCGATGGACGCCGACGGCACGAAGGACGGCTACGACCTGGAGATGCTGGCGGCGGTCCGCAAGCACGTGACCGTCCCGGTCATCGCCTCGGGCGGCGCGGGCAGCCTCGCCCACTTCGCCCCGGCGGTCGAGGCGGGCGCGGACGCGGTCCTGGCGGCCTCCGTCTTCCACTTCGGCGATCTGCGGATCGGCGAGGTCAAGACCGCCCTGCGCGAGGCGGGCCACCCCGTTCGGTAGTTCGAGCAGGCGCTCGTTGGTGGCGGGGGCGGACTCGCCGAAGCCCTCGCTTCTCACCTGCCCGTATGGCTGCGATCACGATCGAGTTCACCGAGGAAGAGCTGGCCGAGCTTGCCGCGGAGGCTCAGGAGCGAGGAGTCGCCGTCGACCGGCTCGCACATGGCGTGCTGATGGAGGGGGTGGCGGTCAGGCGTCGCGAGAGGGGCTCCACCCCTCCGTCGGACTAGGAAAGGAAAATTGCGCAACATCCATTGCGCAATTTTTCTTTCGTGATCTAGCCTGGACGCATGCCGCGTCAGGAGAACCGCCCCATCACCGATCTGGGCACCCTCAAAGCCCTGGCCCATCCGCTGCGCATGCGGCTCTACCGCGGGTTGTGTGTGGCACGCACGGCGACCGCCTCGCAGCTCGCGGAGCAGGTGGACGAGGCCGTCTCACTGGTCAGCTACCACCTGCGCAAGCTGGCCGAGCACGGGTTGGTCGAGGAGGCCGAACCGCAGAGCGCGGATGGCCGGGAGCGGTGGTGGCAGCCGTCCTCGGACGGGGTGAGCATCCGCGACGAGAACTTCCGCGACGCCCCCGAGCGCGCGGCCGCCCACCTCGCGGCCACCCGGCTCTTCCACGAGCAGCGCGCCGACATGTACCGCCGCTACCTCGACGAACGCCCCACCTGGGGCCCCGAGTGGAACTCCGCCGCCCCCGACAACGAGTCACTGCTGCGACTGACGCCCGCCGACCTGGCCGACCTGGCCGCCGAACTGCTCGCCCTGGCGAAGAAGTACGACGAGCGGGGCCGAGCCGCCGAAGTCGCCGGCGACACCGAGGGGCGCGAGAACGTCGCCCTGCACGTCTACGGATTCCCCTTCCGTGTCTGAGACGACCGCGTCCGTGACGGACGCACACCTACCCGCTGCCGCCTCAGCCCCCGCCCACCGGGACGGCAACGTCCTGCGCTGGGTCGGGGCCTACAGCGCGTCGATGCTCGGTGACAGCGTCTTCTTCCTCGCGCTGTCCTGGGCCGCTGTGCGGCAGGGCAGTCCCGCCGAGGCCGGGATGGTCACAGCCGTGAGCGCGGTGCCGCGTGCGCTGCTCATGCTCGGCGGGGGAGTGGTCGTCGACCGGTTGGGACCGCGCAGGGTCGTCATCGGCAGCGACGCCGTACGGTGCGCGGCGGTCCTCGCGGTGGCCGCGCTGCTCTTCGCCACCGACCCCGGACTGTGGCTCCTGGCCCTGCTCGCTCTCGTCTTCGGCGCGGTGGACGCCCTCTTCATGCCCGCCGTCGGAGCCCTCCCCGCGCGCATCACCACCAAGGACCAGCTCGCCCGCGTCCAGGGCATGCGCGGCCTCGCCGTCCGCCTGTCCTCCGTCGTGGGCGCCCCGCTCGGCGGCCTCGGCGTGGCGCTCGGCGGTGCGGCGGCGGCCTTCGCGCTCGCCGGGGTACTGATCGCCGTGTCGGTGCCGCTGCTGGTCTCCGTACGGATGCGCGGGCTGCCACCCGACGACACGGCCACAGCCGAGGGCGGCACCGCGTGGCGGGACCTGCGGGACGGGCTCCGGTACATTCGCCGGCACCGCGTCCTCGGGCCGCTGATGCTGGTCATCGCCCTCGGCGACCTCGGCTTCGTCGGTCCGCTCAACATCGGTCTGGCCCTGCTCGCCGACGAACGCGGCTGGGGAGCCTCCGGCATGGGCTGGGTGCTCGCCGGGTTCGGGATCGGCGCCGGGGCGGCCGCCCTGCTGCTGACCGTCCGGGGACGCGTGCCGCACGCCGGGTACGTCGTCGCCGGCGCCCTCGTCCCCGGCGCGGTCGCGATCGGCGCGCTGGCCCAGGCCCCCGCCCTTCCAGTGGCCGTCGGGACGGCGCTGCTCATCGGGCTGCTCGCGGGCCTCAGCGGCGCGCTCTGCGGGGCCCTGCTCCAGACCCAGTCCGCTCCCGCCCTCCTCGGTCGCGTCACGGCGGTCTCCGGCATCGTCAGCCTGGGGATCGCGCCGCTGAGCATGCCCCTGTCCGCCGCCGCCATCGGAGTCTGGGGCACCGGTCCGGTCTTCGCCGTCAGCGCCGCCGTCTGCGGCCTCGGCGGGGTCGTCGCCCTGTGCGCGCCCGGCGTACGGCGGGCCGAGCTGCCGAAGTGAGCGGACCGGGGTTCAGATCCCGAGCTGCTTCGTCTCCCGCAGCCTGGCGATCGCGTCCTTCTCGCCCTCCAGCTCCACCTTCGCGGCGTCCTGCCGGCCGTACGCGAACATCAGCAGCTCGGACGGCTCGCCGGTGGCCGTCACCACCGGCGTGCCCCGGTGGGCGACCGTCGTCTGGCCGTTCGGGCGGCGCAGCACCAGGCCGGTCGGGATGCCCCGGCCCATCAGCCGGGCGGCGCGCTCCAGGCGGGACCACAGGGCGTCCTGGAAGACCGGGTCCAGCTCGCGCGGCGACCAGTCCGGCTGGGCCCGGCGGACGTCCTCGGCGTGGACGTAGAACTCGACCGTGTTCGCCGCCTCGTCGACCTGCTTGAGCTGGAAGGGGGAGAAGCGCGGCGGGCCCGTGCGGATCAGCTGGAGCAGCTCCTCGTACGGCTTCGCGCCGTACTCCTCCCGCACCCGGTGGAGCCGGGACGCCAGTGGCTTGATCAGGGCGCCACCGGCCGCGTCCGGACGCCGCTCGCGCACCACCACGTGCGCGGCCAGGTCACGGGTCCGCCAGCCCTCGCACAGGGTCGGCGCGTCCGGACCCGCCGTCTCCAACAGATCCGCGAGCAGAAGTCGTTCACGCTTGGCGAAAGTCGACATGGAGTCAGCCTACGGCGCCCGGCCGGGTCCGCCCAATGGACGTCCCGCAGGCGTGTCCGTCCCGCGCGGCACAATGGGCGCATGACCAGCAGCTCCCCCACCGGCGGCCCCGGGCGGCCCAGCCCCCTCGCCCCGGAGATCGCCGACCGCCTCAAGCGCAGCGCCGACGGCCTCGTGCCCGCCATCGCCCAGCAGTACGACACCGGTGAGGTGCTGATGCTCGGCTGGATGGACGACGAGGCGCTGCACCGCACGCTGACGACCGGACGCTGCACCTACTGGTCCCGCAGCCGCCGCGAGTACTGGGTGAAGGGCGACACCTCCGGCCACTTCCAGTGGGTGAAGTCCGTGGCGCTGGACTGCGACGCCGACACCGTGCTCGTCAAGGTCGACCAGGTGGGCGCCGCCTGCCACACCGGCGCCCGCACCTGCTTCGACGCCGACGTGCTGCTCGCCGAGGACGCCGCGGGCACCGGCGCGCCCGGCGCGGATCAGTAGGGTCTGCCGCCATGGACGTCACGCATGACATGGACCTCGACACCTTCCGCAAGCTGGCCGCAGACCGCCGGGTGATCCCGGTGAGCCGCAAGCTCCTCGCCGACGGCGACACCCCGGTGGCGCTGTACCGCAAGCTCGCCGCGGAGCGCCCCGGCACCTTCCTGCTGGAGTCCGCGGAGAACGGACGGTCCTGGTCCAGGTACTCCTTCGTCGGCGTCCGCAGCGCCGCCACCCTCACCGAGCAGGACGGGCAGGCCCACTGGCAGGGCACCCCGCCCGTCGGCGTCCCCACCGAGGGCGACCCGCTCGCCGCCCTGCGGGCCACCGTGGAGGCCCTGCACACCCCGCGCGACCTCGCCCACGACCTGGGCCTGCCGCCCTTCACCGGCGGCATGGTCGGCTACCTCGGCTACGACATCGTGCGCCGCCTGGAAAAGGTCGGCCCCGGGGAGCGCGACGACCTGAAGCTGCCCGAGCTGACCATGCTGCTCACCAGCGACCTCGCCGTCATGGACCACTGGGAGGGCTCGGTCCTGCTGATCGCCAACGCGATCAACCACAACGACCTGGAGACCGGCGTCGACGAGGCCTACGCCGACGCGATCGCCCGCCTGGACGCCATGGAGTGCGACCTCACCCGCGCGGTCGCCCAGCCCCCGGCCGCGCTGCCGCCCTCCGAGCTGCCCGAGTACACCGCGCGGTGGGGCGGCCCCGAATTCCAGGACGCCGTCGAGGACATCAAGGAGCGCATCCGCGCGGGCGAGGCCTTCCAGGTCGTCCCCTCCCAGCGCTTCGAGACGCCCTGCACGGCGAGCGCCCTCGACGTGTACCGGGTGCTGCGGGCCACCAACCCCTCCCCGTACATGTACCTGCTCCGCCTCGACGGCTTCGACGTCGTCGGCTCGTCCCCCGAGGCGCTGGTCAAGGTCGAGGACGGACGCGCCCTGGTGCACCCCATCGCCGGCACCCGCCCGCGCGGCGCCACCCCGCAGGAGGACCAGGCCCTCGCCGACGAGCTGCTCGCCGACCCCAAGGAGCGCGCCGAGCACCTGATGCTCGTCGACCTCGGCCGCAACGACCTCGGCCGCGTCTGCGAACCCGGCTCCGTCGAGGTCGTCGACTTCATGTCCGTCGAGCGGTACTCGCACGTCATGCACATCGTCTCCACGGTCACCGGCCGGGTCGCCCCCGACCGCACCGCCTTCGACGTCCTCACCGCCTGCTTCCCGGCCGGCACCCTCTCCGGCGCGCCCAAGCCGCGCGCCCTGCAGATCATCGACGAACTCGAACCCTCCCGGCGCGGCCTGTACGGCGGCTGCGTCGGCTACCTCGACTTCGCCGGCGACTCCGACACCGCCATCGCCATCCGCACGGCGCTGCTGCGCGACGGCACGGCCTACGTGCAGGCGGGCGCCGGCGTGGTCGCCGACTCCGACCCGGTCGCCGAGGACACCGAGTGCCGCAACAAGGCGGCGGCGGTGCTGCGGGCCGTGCACACGGCCAACCGGCTGACGCGATAGGCCAACCCGCGGGAGCGGTGGGGTGATTCTCACGTCGCAGATTCGGAACCCCGGGTGACGGTTCGCCCGGGGTTCGGGTGATAGTGGAGTACGTGACAGCCGTTCCTCACCCCCGCACCCCAGCCGCAGGACCCGCCCGGGCCGGCCGCCGGAGCCTCGCCGTCGCCCTGCTGTGCGGCGCCCTCGGCGCCGCCGTCGTCCTGCTCGCCACCCGGCAGGAATGGGCGGAGGGCACCGCGACCGTGGCCGGCGGAGCCTTCCCGCTGACCGCCAAGGGCAGCGACGTCACGGGCGTGCCCGCGGCGCTCGCCATAGTCGGCCTCGCCGCGCTCGTCGCCGTCTTCGCCGTCCGCCGTGCCGGCCGCTTCGCCGTCGCCGCCGTGCTCGCGCTCAGCGGCGCGGGCACCGTCGTCGCCGCCCTGGTCGGCGCATCCGACGGCTCCGCCCTGGACGACCAGGCGGCCAAGGCGGCCGGCGACACCTCGGCCACCGTCGACGCGCTCTCCCACACCGCCTGGCCGTACGTGGCGGCCGCGGGCGGCGCCCTGCTCCTGCTGGCCGGCCTGCTCGCGCTGCGCTACGGCCGGCTGTGGCCCGCGATGTCCGGCCGCTACGAGCGCGACGGCACCCCGCGCCCGCGCCGCAGGCCGCAGACCGTCGACCCGAACCGCCCCGAGGACCTGTGGAAGGCCATCGACCGCGGGGAGGACCCCACCAGCGCCTGACCCCTGCCGGGGCCCGCGTTCACCCGCCGGCGCACCCCCGCTCACGGCCCGTGCCCCCGTGCGGGACAATGGGTGCGAGCGTCCTGCTCAGACATGGCACACAGCAACGAGGAGCAAGCAATGGCGGGCAGCAGCCACGGTCACACCCCGGCCGCCTGGACCGGTGTCATCATCGCCTTCATCGGTTTCTGCATCGCGGGCATGTTCATGGTGGCGGCCCAGCCGTGGGGCTTCTGGGCCGGCATGGCGGTCGTGCTCCTCGGTGGTGTCGTCGGCTACGTCATGAAGATGATGGGCCTCGGCCAGCCGAAGCAGAACCACTCCGTGCACCAGGTCTCCGGCGAGCACGCGCAGGCCGGCGCCAAGGGCTGACCGAACGGCGGTCGCGGACCTTCTGAGGGGTGGATCGGCACACGGGTGCCGTTCCGCCCCTCAGGTGCGCGCGGGGGCCGCCGGGGGCAAAATGCGGGGCGTGGACGTCGAGAGCGGGAACCCCAGCCGGACCAGCACCCTTCAATTCCGCGGCACGGCCCTGCGCCTGGCCGTTCCCGCCGCGGTGCTCGCGGCCGTCGTCGGGGCCTTCGCCTACGTCGGCAGCGTGGACCCGTACGAGCCGGGCCACTACCCCGTCTGCCCCCTGCTGCGCTTCACGGGGGTGTACTGCCCCGGCTGCGGCGGCCTGCGCAGCGCGCACGCCTTCGTCCACGGGGACCTGACGGCCGCGCTGCACGCCAACGCGCCGGCCGTCCTCGCCTACCTGGGCTTCGCCGTGCTGTGGACCGTCTGGGTGGTCCGCGCGGCGCGGGGCCGTCCGGTGCGGGTCGACCTCGGACCGGTCCACCTGTGGACGCTGGGGACGTTGCTGGTGGTTTTCACCGTTGTCCGGAACCTGCCGTTCGGTGGCTGGCTGATCCCTTGATCATCCACGGAGTGTCCAGGTAATGGGACTGGCGTCGGGCGGATGCGGGACCGGTGCCCGGCTCCGGATACCATCACAGTGACCACACGTTTTGCCGTCTGAAAGGGGGCCGCTCGCGTGAGTGTGCTCGACGAGATCATCGACGGAGTCCGTGCCGACCTCGCGGAGCGGCAGGCGCGCGTCAGCCTCGACGAGCTCAAGGAGCGCGCGGCCAAGGCACGCCCCGCCCAGGACGGCGTGGCCGCGCTGCGCGGCGACGGCGTCAAGGTGATCTGCGAGGTCAAGCGGTCCAGCCCTTCCAAGGGCGCGCTCGCGGCCATCGCCGATCCGGCTGGTCTCGCCGCCGACTACGAGGCGGGCGGCGCCGCCGTCATTTCCGTCCTCACCGAGCAGCGTCGCTTCGGCGGCTCGCTCGCCGACCTGGACTCGGTCCGCGCGCGTGTGGACATCCCCGTCCTGCGCAAGGACTTCATCGTCACCTCGTACCAGCTGTGGGAGGCCCGCGCACACGGCGCCGACCTCGCCCTGCTGATCGTCGCGGCCCTCGAACAGCCGGCCCTGGAGTCGCTGATCGAGCGCGCCGAGTCCATCGGACTCACCCCGCTGGTCGAGGTGCACGACGAGGACGAGGTCGAGCGCGCGGTGGACGCGGGCGCCAAGGTCATCGGCGTCAACGCGCGCAACCTGAAGACGCTCGAGGTCGACCGCGGCACCTTCGAGCGGGTCGCCCCGGAGATCCCCGCGCACATCGTCAAGGTCGCCGAGTCCGGCGTGCGCGGTCCGCACGACCTCATCGCCTACGCCAACGAGGGCGCCGACGCCGTCCTGGTGGGCGAGTCCCTGGTCACCGGTCGCGACCCCAAGACGGCGGTCTCCGACCTGGTGGCGGCGGGCGAGCACCCGGCACTCCGCCACGGCCGGGGCTGACACGCCGGTAGGCTGACCCCGATGACCTCCGTACTCACTCCGGCCCCCCGGGACCCCTACGCCCGCCTCGCGCGCGGCTGCCGGCCCCGGGGCTGCCGCGCGCCCGCACGCAGGGTGCACGGCCGCCGGGTGCGGTACGTCATCGGGGACGAGCCGGGGCAGGTAAATGGCATGCGATGGCTCACGCGCCCCACAAGGGGCGCGGGGCCTCGTTGAATCTGCGACTCCGTCGCGTGGGCGCGACCAGCCACAGCCGGTCCGCAGCCGACACACAGTCCCCGCCCCCACGGCGAACAGTCACCACCAGACACTCACCGTGAGGTTCACGCATGCCCAGCAACTTCTTCATCCCCGACCCGGAGGGGCAGGTCCCCTCCGCCGAGGGTTACTTCGGCGCCTACGGAGGCAAGTTCATCCCCGAGGCCCTCGTCGCCGCCGTCGACGAGGTCGCCGTCGAGTACGACAAGGCGAAGTCCGACCCGGAGTTCGCCCGCGAACTGGACGACCTGCTCGTCCACTACACGGGCCGCCCGTCCTCCCTCACCGAGGTGCCCCGTTTCGCGGAGCATGCAGGCGTAGCCAGGATCTTCCTCAAGCGCGAGGACCTGAACCACACCGGCTCGCACAAGATCAACAACGTGCTCGGTCAGGCCCTGCTCACCAAGCGCATGGGCAAGACCCGCGTCATCGCCGAGACCGGCGCCGGCCAGCACGGCGTGGCGACGGCGACCGCCTGCGCCCTCTTCGGTCTCGACTGCACCATCTACATGGGCGAGATCGACACCCGCCGCCAGGCCCTCAACGTGGCCCGGATGCGGATGCTCGGCGCCGAGGTCATCGCCGTGAAGTCCGGCAGCCGCACGCTGAAGGACGCGATCAACGAGGCGTTCCGCGACTGGGTCGCCAACGTCGACCGCACCCACTACCTGTTCGGCACCGTCGCGGGCCCCCACCCCTTCCCGGCGATGGTCCGCGACTTCCACCGCGTCATCGGCGTCGAGGCCCGCCGCCAGCTCCTGGAGCAGGCCGGACGCCTGCCCGACGCCGCGATCGCCTGCGTCGGCGGCGGCTCCAACGCCATCGGCCTCTTCCACGCCTTCATCCCCGACACGGATGTCCGCCTCATCGGCTGCGAGCCCGCCGGGCACGGCGTCGAGACCGGCGAGCACGCGGCCACCCTGACCGCGGGCGAGCCCGGCATCCTGCACGGTTCCCGGTCCTACGTCCTCCAGGACGACGAGGGTCAGATCACCGAGCCGTACTCGATCTCGGCCGGCCTGGACTACCCGGGCATCGGCCCGGAGCACGCCCACCTCAAGGACTCCGGCCGCGGCGAGTACCGCGCGGTCACCGACGACGCCGCCATGCGGGCCCTGCGCCTGCTGTCGCGCACCGAGGGCATCATCCCGGCCATCGAGAGCGCCCACGCGCTGGCCGGCGCCCTGGAGGTCGGCAAGGAGC
Organism: Streptomyces sp. NPDC085944; assembly: GCF_040686295.1. NCBI lineage: Bacteria > Bacillati > Actinomycetota > Actinomycetes > Kitasatosporales > Streptomycetaceae > Streptomyces > Streptomyces sp. NPDC085944. The sequence continues at coordinate 149,317 of NZ_JBFBJX010000007.1, forward strand.
TGGGCAAGGACGGGCTGATCGTGGTCAACCTGTCCGGCCGCGGCGACAAGGACATGGACACCGCCGCCCGCTACTTCGGGCTGTACGACACCGACGCCGAGGTTGCCGCCGACGAGACCGGCGCCGCGGAGATCGAGGGGGACGCCAAGTGAGCGGGAACGTACAGCTGCTGAACGACACCCTCGCGGCCGCGAAGTCCGAGGGCCGCGCCGCCCTGATCGCCTACCTCCCGGCCGGGTTCCCGACCGTGGACGGCGGTGTCGAGGCGGTCAGGGCCGCGCTCGACGGCGGCGCCGACGTCGTCGAGGTGGGCCTGCCGCACAGCGACCCGGTGCTCGACGGCCCGGTGATCCAGACCGCCGACGACATCGCCCTGCGCGGCGGCGTGAAGATCGCCGACGTGATGCGCACCGTCCGCGAGGCGCACGCGGCCACCGGCAAGCCGATCCTCGTCATGACGTACTGGAACCCGATCGACCGCTACGGCGTGGAGCGCTTCACCGCCGAGCTGGCCGAGGCGGGCGGCGCCGGGTGCATCCTGCCCGACCTGCCGGTCCAGGAGTCGGCGCTGTGGCGGGAACACGCGGACAAGCACGGGCTCGCCACGGTCTTCGTGGTCGCGCCCAGCAGCAAGGACGCGCGGCTCGCCGAGATCACCGCGGCCGGCAGCGGCTTCGTCTACGCCGCCTCCCTGATGGGTGTCACCGGCACCCGCGAGTCGGTCGGCGCGCAGGCCGAGGATCTGGTGCGGCGCACCCGCGCCACCACCGACACCCCCGTCTGCGTCGGCCTCGGCGTCTCCAACGCCGCCCAGGCCGCCGAGGTGGCCGGCTTCGCCGACGGCGTGATCGTCGGCTCGGCCTTCGTCAAGCGGATGCTGGACGCGCCCGACGACGCGGCCGGCATCGAGGGCGTCCGGGCGCTCGCCGCCGACCTGGCGAAGGGCGTGCGCGGACAGGCGTGAGAGCCCGCACCTGCCGGACGGGCACATGACAGGGGTCCCTCGTACGAGTGGACCTGGGACCGGGGAGGCGCGCTGCGCCTCCCCGGTTCGTTCTGCGGGGTGTGAGCGAGAAGAACCGACAGGGAAAGCGCAGCGCCCGCGAGAAGCTGGCGGCCGAGCGCGCGAAGCAGAAGTCCAGGGACAAGCGCCGCCGTGCGCTGATCGTCGGCGCGAGCGTGGTCTGTGTCCTGGGACTCGCGGCGGTGATCGGCGTGATCGCGGCGAACGCGGGCAAGGACGACGGCACCGAGTCGACCGGCCCGATCGTGGTGCCCTCGGGCGCGCAGGGCAAGGACGGCCTCGCGATCCCCGTCGGCGAGGAGAGTGCCAAGTCGAAGCTCACCGTCTGGGAGGACTTTCGCTGCCCGGCCTGCAAGGCCTTCGAGCTGGCGTACCGCGACACCATCCACGAGCTGACCGACGCGGGGAAGCTCAAGGTCGAGTACCACCTGGCCACGATCATCGACGGCAACATGGGCGGCACCGGCTCCCGCAAGGCGGCCAACGCCGCGGCCTGCGCCCAGGACGCCGGAAAGTTCCCCGCCTACCACGACGTGCTGTACGACAACCAGCCCCCGGAGACCGACGACGCCTTCGCCGACGAGGGCAAGCTGCTCGACCTGGCGGGCAAGGTCGACGGCCTCGACACCACCCGCTTCCAGGAGTGCGTGAAGAACGGCAGGCACAACAGCTGGGTGGAGAAGTCCAACAAGGCCTTCCAGGACGGCGGCTTCAGCGGCACCCCCACGGTGCTCCTGGACGGCAAGAACATCTACCAGGACCGCTCCATGACCCCGGCCAAGCTGAAGCAGATGGTGGAGGACGCCGACAAGTAGCGCGCCCGCTCGTTACGGACCCGTAGCCGGGCTGCCCGCCGCGCTCCCCGTCCGACACGGTAGCGTCGACCTTGCCATGGAACTTGCCTTCATTCCCAGCCCGTCGCGCGGGGTGCTGTACCTCGGCCCCATCCCGCTGCGCGGCTACGCGTTCTGCATCATCATCGGCGTCTTCGTTGCCGTCTGGCTCGGCAACAAGCGCTGGATCGCCCGGGGCGGGCGGCCGGGCACGGTGGCCGACATCGCGGTCTGGGCCGTTCCCTTCGGCCTGGTCGGCGGACGCCTCTACCACGTGATCACGGACTACCAGCTGTACTTCAGCGAGGGCCGTGACTGGGTCGACGCCTTCAAGGTCTGGGAGGGCGGACTGGGCATCTGGGGCGCGATCGCGTTCGGCGCGGTGGGCGCCTGGATCGGCGCCCGGCGCCGGGGCGTCCCGATGCCCGCGTACGCCGACGCCGTCGCCCCCGGCATCGTCCTCGCGCAGGCCATCGGCCGCTGGGGCAACTGGTTCAACCAGGAGCTGTACGGCAAGGCGACCGACCTGCCGTGGGCCGTGGAGATCACCTCGACGGCCGACGGTCGGGTGCCGGGCACCTACCACCCGACCTTCCTGTACGAGTCGCTGTGGTGCATCGGCGTCGCGCTGCTCGTCATCTGGGCCGACCGCCGCTTCCGGTTGGGCCACGGGCGGGCCTTCGCCCTGTATGTCGCGGCGTACTGCGCGGGCCGGTTCTGGATCGAGTACATGCGCGTCGACGACGCCCACCACATCCTCGGCCTGCGCCTGAACAACTGGACCGCGCTCTTCGTGTTCCTGCTCGCCGTGCTGTACATCGTGCTCTCGGCGCGGATGCGACCGGGCCGGGAGGCCGTGGTGGAGCCGGGCGCGGAGACCGCCGCCGGGGAGGCCGGGGTCGACGGGGAGAAGGACGCGGGGGCGGCCTCCGCGGAGGCCGGCGCCGACGACCCGGACACCGCGAAGAAGGACAAGGACGCGGACACCCCGGGGGAGACCGACGCCCCCGGGGCGGCCGAGGCCCCCGAGGACGCGGCGGACGCCGAGGGTGTGAAGAACGGCGCCGACTCCGCCAAGAAGGGCTGACCCCGCCCGACGTACGTGCCGCCGAGGGCGCCCGGGACTCCCCGGGCGCCCTCGGCGCGTGCAGGGCGGAAGCTTTCAGGGCAGGGTGGGCCGCCTGGCCAGCGACAGGGTGCGCCGGGCCGTCGCCACCACCGCCGCGTCGACGAACCGGCCGTCCGGCAGCGCCTGCGCGCCCGGCTGTACCGAGGCCGCCTTCACGACGGTCTCCGCCTCCTCCAGCTCCCGCTCGGTCGGCAGATACGCCCGCTCGATGATCGGCAGCTGGCGGGGGTGGATCGCGGCCCGCCCCAGGAAACCCAGGGCCCGCCCGTGGGCGCACGACGCCGCCAGGCCCTCCAGGTCCCGGGTGTCCGGATGCACGGTCTGAGAGGGCGGCGCCAGACCCGCCGCCCGCGCGGCCACGACCGCCCGCGAGCGCGACCAGTCCAGGCCGGCGTCCCCGCGCACGCCCAGGTCGGCCCTCAGGTCCGCCTCACCGAGGGCGATGCCGCGCAGCGCCGGGTGCGCGGCGGCGATCCGGTACGCCCGCTCCACCCCCAGCGCCGTCTCCAGCAGCGCGTACAGCGGCGGCCCGCCGGTGCGCTCGGCGACCTCGGTGATCTGCTCCGGTGCCGTCACCTTGGGCAGCCGCAGCCCGGACAGCCCCGGCAGTGCGGCCAGCGCCGTCAGGTCCCGGGCGGCGAGCGGACCGTCCAGGGCGTTGACGCGGACGTGCACCGGCACCGGCTGGGGCTCGGTGAGCAGCTCGGCCGTGGCGTCGCGGGCGTACTCCTTGCGGTCGGCGGCGACCGCGTCCTCCAGGTCGACCACCACCACGTCCGCACCGGCGGCCAGCGCCTTGGCCACCACCCGGGGCCGGTCCCCGGGGGCGTACAACCAGGTCAGCGCGGGTGCGGTCAGCGATGCGGCCAGGGGTGCGGTCATACGACGCCCTCCTCGCGCAGCTCCTTGACGTCCGCCGGGGTGAGCCCCAGCCCGGTGAGCACCTCCTCGGTGTCGGCGCCGTGCGGGCGGCCCGCCCAGCGGATCCCGCCCGGGGTGGCGGAGAGCCGGAAGAGGACGTTCTGCATCCGCAGCGGGCCCAGCTCGGGATCGTCGACCGTGGTGACGGTGTCCAGGGCCTGGTACTGCGGGTCGGCCATCACGTCCCGCACGTCCTGGACCGGCGCCACGGCGGCCTCGGCCTTCTCGAACGCGGCGAGCACGTCGGCGCGGGAGTGCCGGGCGATCCAGTCGCCCACCGCCGCGTCCAGCACGTCCGCGTGCCGGGCCCGCTCGGCACCCGTCGTGAACCAGGGCTCGTCGATCAGCTCCGGGCGGCCCACCAGCCGCATCACCCGCTCGGCGACGGACTGCGCCGAGGTGGACACGGCGACCCAGCTGCCGTCGGCGGTGCGGTAGGTGTTGCGCGGGGCGTTGTTCTGCGAGCGGTTGCCGGTGCGCGGTTGGACGTGGCCGAGCTGGTCGTACCAGAGGGGCTGCGGGCCCAGCACGGTCAGGATCGGCTCGATGATCGCCATGTCGACGACCTGGCCCTCGCCGGTGCGCTCCCGGGCGGCCAGCGCGGTCATCACCGCGTACGCCGTCGCCAGCGCCGCGATGGAGTCGGCGAGGCCGAACGGCGGCAGCGTCGGCGGCGCGTCCGGCTCGCCGGTCATCGCGGCGAAGCCGCTCATGGCCTCGGCGAGGGTGCCGAAACCGGGGCGGCGCGCGTACGGGCCGAACTGGCCGAAGCCGGTGACCCGGGTCAGGACCAGGCGCGGATTGACGGCGGACAGCTCGTCCCAGCCCAGGTCCCACTTCTCCAGAGTGCCCGGCCGGAAGTTCTCGACGACGACGTCGGCGGTGGCGGCGAGCCGGAGGAGGGTGGCGCGCCCCGCGGGTTTCGACAGGTCCAGGGTGATCGTGTGCTTGTTGCGGCCCAGCAGCTTCCACCACAGCCCGATCCCGTCCTTCGACGGGCCGTGCCCCCGGGACGGATCGGGCCGGGTGGGGTGCTCGACCTTGATCACCTCGGCGCCGAAGTCACCGAGCATGGTGGCGGCGAGCGGCCCCGCGAAGAGGGTGGCGAGGTCGAGGACGCGCAGGCCGGCCAGCGGGCCCGGGGAGGCGGCGGTCGCAGAGGTCACGTCGGGCTCGGACATGGGCGGGTGGCCTCCCGGTGGGTGAGGTGGGCGAGGGTGTCGAAGCCGGTGCCGTCGAACCCGCCGACGGAGGTGGCCAGGCGGTTCTTCAGCGGGGCCGTCCAGTGCTCGGGCAGCGCGGCCGGGGAACCGGCGAGCAGCCCGGCGACGCCGCCGACGGTGGCGCCGTTGGAGTCGGTGTCCCAGCCGCCGGAGACGACGCGCGAGACCGAGCCGGTGAAGTCGCCGTCCGCGTGGGTGAGCGCGGCGGCGATCAGGGCGGCGTTGGGAACGGCGTGCACCCAGTGGTGCGCGGGGGAGTGCACGGCGTGGAGCTCGTCCACGACCGTGTCGAAGTCGTCGTGCGCGCCGGCGAGCCGTACGGCGTGCCGGACCGCCCCGGCGAGACGCGAGCCGGGCGGTACGACCGCGAGGCCCGCGCGCAGACAGGCGTGGACGTCGGGCGCGTCGGCGGGGGCGGCGGTGGCGACGACGGCCGCCGCGAACATCGCCGCGTAGACGCCGTTGGCCGTGTGGCTGAGGACCGCGTCGCGGTGCGCCTGTCCGGCCGCGGCGGCCGGGTCGCCGGGGTTGGTCCAGCCGTGCACGTCGGCGCGGATGAGAGCGCCGATCCACTCGCGGAAGGGGTTGTGGTGCCGGGCGGTGTCCGGGGGCTCGAGTCCGGTGAGGAGGTTGCGGAGGGCGACGCGCTCGGCGGTGAAGGTGCGGCCGGGCGGGAGTTCGTCGAGCCAGAGGCGGGCCACGTCGTCGGTGGTGAAGGCCCTGCCGTGGCGCTGGAGGAGCAGCAGGTTCAGGAGCGGGTAGTTGAGATCGTCGTCCTCCGGCATGCCGTCGATGTTCTCGGCGAGGGAGGTGGGCGCGGACCGCCGGTTCCAGGGGTAGCTGGCGAGCAGGTCGCCAGGGACGCCCCGGGCCGTGAAGTACGAGGTCGGGGGCCAGTTGCCGACGGCCCGCCCGAGGAGACGGATGCCGGTCAGGGGCAGCTTCTCGACGGGCTTGCCCAGCAGACACCCGACGGCGCGACCGAGCCAGGCGGCCTCCAGCCGGGCGGGGGACACGGCGCCGGCGGGGCGCGGGGACGGCCAGTCGGGGCACAGCGCTCCGATCCGGCCGAGCTCCGTCGGCTCGTCGTCCGCCGACGGGCACGCCAGGCGGGCCAGTTCGTCCAGGAGGTCTTCCGCGAGACGGCGCAGGCGGGGGGAGACCGGCCGGGCGGAGGCACCTGCCCGGGGCGGGGCCTCGCCGCCGCCCGCTGCCCGCCAGCGGGCCGCGACCGCCGCCGCGTCGCGGCCGTCCAGCCGCGCCTGGCGCAGCTCGTGGCCGACCAGGTCCTCGGGCTGCACCCAGGTCAGCCGGAGCATCCCGCGCCCCCGATCGCGGCGAACGCCTCCTCGTGCGCACGGCGCCCGCGCACGTCCCGCTCGAAGACCTCCCGCGCGACCTCGGTGAGCGTCGCCGCCGGTGCCCACAGGTCCAGGCGGCTCGCCTCCGCGACGGTCTTGGCCCAGTCCTCGGGCACCGGCGACCCCAGGGCTCCGGCGAGCGCGCCCGCCATCGTGGCGATGGAGTCGCAGTCGCGGCCGTAGTTGACCGCGCCGAGCACGGCGTGCCGGAAGTCGCCGCCGGAGACGAGCAGCATGCCGAGGGCGACGGGCAGTTCCTCGATCGCGTGCAGGCGCGAGGGGCGGCGGGCGCCCAGCGAGGGGGCGCGGTAGTCGGGGCCCACGGTGTCGTACGGGGCCACCGCCGCCCGCATCGGTGCCAGCGCCGACTCGAAGTCCGAGTGGTGGGCGGCCACGTCGCACACGGCCCCGATCGCCGCCCGGGTGCCGTCCTTGGCCAGGGCCAGGCAGGCGGCCACCACGGAGTCCGGGGTCGCCCCCGGATCGCACGCCGCGGCCACCGCCGCCGCGAAGACGCCGGCCGCCTCACGGCCGTACGACGACTGGTGTGCGCCCGCGACGTCCAGGGCCTCGGCGTAGGCCGCCACGGGGTTCGCCGCGTTGACCAGGCCGACCGGGGCCATGTACATCGCGGCACCGCAGTTGACGATGTTGCCGGTGCCGGCCTCGCGCGGGTCCACATGGCCGTAGTGAATACGCGCGACCAGCCACTTCTCGGCGAGGAAGATCCGCTGGAGCGGGAGCGCCTCGGCCTCCAGCTCCGGGATCCAGCGCGGGTTCGTGATCAGGTCGGGGACCAGGTGCTCGGCGATGGCGTACGCGTCGAGGTGGTCGCGGACCGTGCCGTAGACCCGGACCAGCGCGTGCGTCATCAGGGTGTCGTCGGTGACGTGGCCGTCGCCCTTGTGGTACGGCGCGAGTGGACGGGCGGTGCGCCAGGCGTCGCCGCTCCAGGGGCCGACGACGCCGTGGACGCGGCCGCCGTGGCGTTCGAGGATCTGCTCGGGGGAGTAGCCCTCGACGGGGCCGCCGAGCGCATCGCCTACGGCGGCGCCGACGAGCGCGCCGGTGACCCGCTCGTCGAGGGGCACGGTGGTGCCGCGGTCCGGGGGTGTGGAGGTCATGGGGCGGTGCCTCGTCCTTCCGGTCGGGACGCTTGCGTGGCGTGCAGGAGAGCGGCGAGTTCGACCAGGTCGGTCCCGGTGAGCCGGGGCAGTACGCAGCCGGGCAGGGTGCGGCAGGCTTCCCGCCAGGGCGCGGGGAGCGACGTGCCGCCGCCGAGTGCGCCGGTGAGGGCGCCGGCCAGCGCGGGGCCGGAGTCCGCGACCCGGGACAGACAGGCCGCCGCCGGCACGGCGTCGGCGATGCGGCCCCGGGCGGCGCGGGCCAGGGCGAGGGCGACCGGGACGGTCTCGGCGGCGGCGATGCCGTAGCTGTAGACGTGGTCGACGATGCGGTGCTCGAGGAGCGGGACCAGGGCGAAGGTGCTCTCGGCGTCCGTCGCGAGGGCCAGGGCCTGGCGGGCGTTGCGGCCGATCTCCGTCCCCTCGGGGAGCTCCGCGAGCGCGGCCGTCGTACAGGCGTCCACGTCGGCGCCGTCGAGGGCGCAGGCCAGCGCCGCCGCCATGGCCCGGGCGCCGTGCACGCCGTCGCCGTCCTGGGTGTAGCGGGCGTCGAACTCGGCGAGGTCGGCGGCGGGGCGCGGGGCGCCGGGGTGGGCGACGGCCAGGACGCAGGCCCGTACGCAGGCGGCGTCGTCGAAGTAGTGCGGGTTGTCGTGGCCGGTGGCGGGCGGGCGCAGACCGGTTGCGAGGTTGCCGAGCCCGGAGCGCACCGAGATGCGGGCGCGCAGGGGCAGCACCGCCGACTCGACCTCGGGGGCGCGGTCGGCCGCCGCGGCGACGTCGCTGGCGACGGCGTTCCAGGTCAGGTCGATCGCGGCGCGCATCCGGCGGTCCCGGCTCAGGTCCCCGAGCAGACTGTCGTCGCCCGCCCGCAACACCGCCTCCGCCGCGAACGCCGCCCACTCGGCGTCGTCCGAGGGGCCGAGGCGCAGCGGTTCCGGCGACTGGTTCAGGGCGATGGGGACGGGGAGGGTGGTGGTCGCGTTCTGCTCGGCGAAGGTGTCCAGCTCGCGGGTGAGGCGACGCGTCCACTCCGGCATCCGGGCGGCCCGGTGCCGGGCGGCGGGCCAGCCGGCGGCGTCTCCGGCGGCGAGCCCGAGCAGCAGCCCCTCGATGCGGTCGGCGAGCGACACGGTGCCACCGGACGCCACGGCCGGCCCCGGCTCCGCCCCCGGCCGGTGCCCGCTCCCCGCGAACCCGCCGGCCTCCGGCACACCGGGCCCTTCGACGTACGCCGTGACGCCCGTCGCCCGGACCTCACCGCGCGCCCTGCTCACGACGTCGCCTCGGCCGCGCGGGCGCCCGGGGCGGGCGGGTGCGCGGCCGGGCGGGGCGGGGGCCGGGTGCCACCGTCGCCGAGCGGGAGCGCGCCGGTGGAAGCTTCGCCCGGTACGAGGGGCGCGGCCGTCCCGGGACCCGGCGTCGCCCGCCCCGCCTCCTGCACCGACGCCTCGGTCGCCTCCGACGGCGCCCGCCCGGAGTCCCTCGCCACCCGCGGCGCACCGCGGGGTGCCTGCGCCTTGCCCGGCCGCACCCGCGTTCGTACCGCGTCCGCAGGCGCCGCCGACGTCGCCGTGTCCACCGGCGCCGGCTCGGCGTCCGGCGGCGGGGCTCCCACGCCCGGTCGTGGGGGTTCTGGGGTGGGCGGCCGCTGTTCCGTGTTCCGTGCCGCACCCGGTGGTGGGGCTCCCGC
>NZ_JBFBJX010000007.1:158721-422892 GCF_040686295.1 Streptomyces sp. NPDC085944
CGCGCCTGGTCGTGTGGGCTTCGGGGCGGGTGGCCGTTGTTCTGTGCTCCGGGGTGTTCGCACGGCTCCCGGGGGTGGGGCTCCCGCGCCTGGTCGTGTGGGCTTCGGGGCGGGTGGCCGTTGTTCTGTGCTCCGGGGTGTTCGCACGGCTCCCGGGGGTGGGGCTCCCGCGCCTGGTCGTGCGGGTTCAGTGTCGGACGGCCCCTGTTCCGTGATCCGGGGTGTTCCCTCCGCTCCCGGTGGCGGGGCTCCCGCGCCCGGTGGTACGCGCTCCGGGCCCGACGGCACCTCCGCCGGGTCCCCGGGCACCCCTTCCGCGTCTCTGGGCACCCGCACCGTGAGCACCGCCGTCCCCGCCGGACCCCGAGACACGTCCTCCCGGCTTTCCGCGCCCGGCGGAGCCTCTCGCGTCAGGAGGTCCGCCACCTCCAGGACGTGGTGGCCGGCCATCGTCGGCAGGCAGGTGCCGCGGGCCGGTCCGATGGCGGCGGCCCAGTCGGGCGGGATGGCGTGGACGCCCCGGGTCGCGCCGGCCAGGGCGCCGGCCACCGCGGCCGTGGTGTCGGCGTCGCGGCCCATGTTGACGGCCGTCAGCACCGCGTCCGTGAAGTCGCCGTCGGCCGCCGCGTACGCGCCGAAGGCGAGGGCGACGGCCTCGGGGGCCAGGTCGGTCCACGGGTAGCCGCCGATGACCACCGCGGAGCGCACCGCGCGTTCGCCGCGGTGGGCCGCCGTCATCGCGCGGCGCAGACAGCGCGCCGTCCAGGAGTCGTCCGGGACGACGGCCAGCGCGGAGGCCACCACCGCGACGGTCGACGCCCCGGCCATCGCCGCCGCGACGCCGGCCGCCACCGCCTGGCCGCCGTAGATGCCCTCGCCCTCGTGGCTGACCGAGCCGTCGATCGCCGCCAGCCGGGCCGCCTCCGCCGGGCGCCCGGCGGCGAACACACCGTGCGGCGCGGCCCGCATCGCCAGTCCGTCGCTCCAGGCGTGCCGGTGCTGGGCGGAGATCGGGGCGGCCAGGCCCCGGCGCAGGTTCTCCAGGGTGCCGCGTTCGCTGAAGCCCGCGCCCCGGAACGGGCCCTCCTCCCGGTCCGCGATCCACTCGTGCCAGGCCGCCTCCACATGGGCCTGGGTGAGCGCGGCGCCGTGGCGGGCCAGCAGCAGACCCGAGAAGATCGCGTACTCCGTGTCGTCGGTACCGGCGGGCCGGTCGGCCACGTAGCCCGTGATGCGGCCCCAGCGGGCGCGGATCTCCGAGGGCTTCATGTTCTCGGCCGGCGCCCCGAGGGCGTCCCCGACGGCCAGCCCGAGCAGCGCGCCCCGGGCCCGGTCGCGGAGCCCGACGGCGCCCTGGGGCGCGGGGACCGGGGGAATGCAGGCGGTGGATGCCATGCGGCCTCTCCTCTCCCTCGGCACATCTGTCCCCGGTGCGGTGCGCACCGCAGCCGAACCGGGCGCAGCGTCACCCGGTCGACATATGAGCAAGCATGATCACGAATGAGTGAGCAGGGGTAAAGCCGCAGGTAAGCCCAGCCTTTCCTTGCTGGCGGGACGGAAATGAACGGCGTAGATTGGGTGTTGTTGAAAAGTGGAATGAGTCCAAACTAGCTTTCCGGGGGAACCCTGTGGCCATCATCGAGACCGAGGCGGCGCTGCACGAGGCGCACCGCGACAACCACACCCACCGCGACGTGAGCGGCGGCTGGCTGCGCCCGGCCGTCTTCGGCGCCATGGACGGACTGGTCTCCAACCTCGCCCTGATGACCGGTGTGGCCGGCGGTACGGCGAGCCAGCAGACCGTGGTGATCAGCGGGCTCGCCGGTTTGGCTGCCGGTGCCTTCTCCATGGCCGCCGGCGAGTACACCTCCGTCGCCTCCCAGCGTGAGCTGGTCGAGGCCGAGCTGGACGTGGAACGCCGCGAGCTGCGCAAGCACCCGGCGGACGAGGAGGCCGAGCTGGCCGCGCTCTACGAGGCGCGCGGCGTCGAGCCGGAGCTGGCCCGCGAGGTCGCCCGCCAGCTGTCCAGCGACCCCGAGCAGGCGCTGGAGATACACGCCCGCGAGGAGCTGGGCATCGACCCCTCCGACCTGCCCTCGCCGACCGTCGCGGCCGTGTCCTCCTTCGGCTCCTTCGCGCTGGGCGCCCTGCTCCCCGTCCTGCCGTTCCTGCTCGGCGCCAGTGCGCTGTGGCCCGCCGTACTGCTCGCGCTGGCCGGGCTGTTCCTGTGCGGCGCGGTGGTCGCCAAGGTCACGGCCCGCAGCTGGTGGTACAGCGGCCTGCGGCAGCTCGCCCTCGGCGGCGCGGCGGCCGGTGTGACGTATCTCCTGGGCAGCCTGTTCGGAACGGCCGTAGGATAGTCCGGCTCGAACCTATGCGGCTCTCCGTATAAGTAGTCGCCGCTCGCAGCCGTTACTCGCTGGTTTCGAGTGCGTAATCTCCGGGCATGAGCCGTAAGCGCTGTGGGCAATGAGGCCTGCCGCGCATCCGTGGAGCGGGTGACGACGCTCGCTGCGCGCCCTCGGGCCGGCGGACATCGATCTGTTCGCTTCGGTCCCCACAGCCGCCACCGCGGGTGCGGAACCCCCACCGCCCCCGTCGGTGTCCGCATGCTGGAACGGATTGTCCCGTTTACCGAGAAGCAATCCATCATGTAACCTGCACCAAATTTTTCAGCGACTGCTGCACCACCGCAGAGGGCCAACGTCGTCCCTCGGCACTTGCCACATGCCAGATGACGACGACGGGAGAGCCGATGCGTACGCCGCGCCAGCCGTCCCAGCACTCCGCGAATGGCCAGAACCGGTCCTTCATGGATGCTCGCCCTGCCGCGCAGGGTATGTACGACCCCCGCAACGAACACGACGCGTGCGGCGTCGGTTTCGTCGCCACCCTCACCGGCGAGGCGTCCCACACCCTGGTCGACCAGGCACTCACCGTGCTGCGCAACCTGGAGCACCGCGGCGCCACCGGCTCCGAGCCCGACTCGGGCGACGGCGCGGGCATCCTCTCCCAGGTGCCGGACGCCTTCTTCCGTGAGGTGGCCGGATTCGAACTGCCCGAGGCCGGCTCGTACGCCGTCGGCATCGCCTTCCTGCCGGTCGAGGGCACCGACGACGCCGTCTCCCGCATCGAGGCCATCGCCGCCGAGGAGGGCCTCACCGTCCTCGGCTGGCGCGAGGTACCGGTCGCCCCGCAGATGCTCGGCGCCACGGCCCGCTCGACCATGCCGGTCTTCCGCCAGATCTTCGTGTCCGACGGTGCCTCGCAGGGCATCGCCCTGGACCGCCACGCCTTCGCGCTGCGCAAGCGCGCCGAGCGCGAGGTCGGCGTCTACCTCCCGTCGCTGTCCGCGCGGACCATCGTCTACAAGGGCATGCTCACCACCGGCCAGCTCGAGCCGTTCTTCCCGGACCTGTCCGACCGCCGCTTCGCCTCCGCGATCGCGCTCGTGCACTCCCGGTTCTCCACCAACACCTTCCCGAGCTGGCCGCTCGCCCACCCGTACCGCTTCGTCGCCCACAACGGCGAGATCAACACGGTCAAGGGCAACCGCAACTGGATGCGCGCCCGCGAGTCCCAGCTCGCCTCGGACCTGTTCGGCTCCTCCGCGGACCTGGAGCGGATCTTCCCGATCTGCACGCCGGACGCCTCGGACTCCGCCTCCTTCGACGAGGTCCTGGAACTGCTCCACCTGGGCGGGCGTTCGCTGCCGCACTCCGTGCTGATGATGATCCCGGAGGCTTGGGAGAACCACGCCTCCATGGACCCGGCCCGGCGCGCCTTCTACCAGTTCCACTCCACGATGATGGAGCCCTGGGACGGCCCCGCCTGCGTCACCTTCACCGACGGCACCCAGGTCGGCGCCGTGCTCGACCGCAACGGTCTGCGCCCCGGCCGCTACTGGGTCACCGACGACGGCCTCGTCGTCCTCGGCTCCGAGGTCGGCGTCCTCGACATCGACCCCGCGAAGGTCGTCCGCAAGGGCCGCCTGCAGCCCGGCCGCATGTTCCTCGTGGACACCGCCGAGCACCGCATCATCGAGGACGACGAGATCAAGGCCCAGCTCGCCGCCGAGCAGCCCTACGCCGAGTGGATGGAAGCCGGCGAGATCGAGCTGTCCGACCTGCCCGAGCGCGAGCACATCGTGCACACCCACGCCTCGGTCACCCGCCGCCAGCAGACCTTCGGGTACACCGAGGAGGAGCTGCGGGTCATCGTCGCGCCGATGGCCAAGGCCGGCGCCGAGCCCATCGGCTCCATGGGCACCGACTCGCCGATCGCCGCCCTCTCCGACCGCCCCCGGCTGCTCTTCGACTACTTCACCCAGCTCTTCGCCCAGGTCACCAACCCGCCGCTGGACGCCATCCGCGAGGAACTGGTCACCTCCCTGCGCTCCTCGCTCGGCCCCCAGGGCAACCTGCTCGACCCGACGGCCGCCTCGTGCCGCAGCGTCCTGCTGCCCTTCCCGGTGATCGACAACGACGAGCTGGCCAAGCTCATCCACATCAACGCCGACGGGGACATGCCCGGCTTCAAGGCCGCGACCCTCTCCGGGCTCTACCGGGTGCACGGCGGCGGCGACGCGCTGGCCGCGCGCATCGAGGAGATCTGCGCCGAGGCCGACGCCGCCATCGAGAACGGCGCCCGGCTGATCGTCCTGTCCGACCGCCACTCGGACGCCGAGCACGCGCCGATCCCCTCGCTGCTGCTCACCGCGGCCGTCCACCACCACCTCATCGGCACCAAGCAGCGCACCCAGGTGGGCCTGCTGGTCGAGGCCGGCGACGTCCGCGAGGTCCACCACGTCGCCCTGCTCATCGGCTTCGGCGCCGCCGCGGTCAACCCGTACCTGGCGATGGAGTCCGTGGAGGACCTGGTCCGCGCGGGCACCTTCCTGCCCGGCATCGAGACCGAGCATGCCATCCGCAACCTGATCTACGCCCTCGGCAAGGGCGTCCTCAAGGTCATGTCCAAGATGGGCATCTCCACCGTCGCCTCCTACCGCGGCGCCCAGGTCTTCGAGGCCGTCGGCCTGGACGAGGCCTTCGTCGCCAAGTACTTCAACGGCACCGCCACCAAGATCGGCGGCGTCGGCATCGACGTCGTCGCCCAGGAGGTCGCCGCCCGCCACGCCAAGGCGTACCCGGCCAGCGGCATCGCGCCGGCCCACCGCGCCCTGGACATCGGCGGCGAGTACCAGTGGCGCCGCGAGGGCGAGCCCCACCTGTTCGACCCGGAGACGGTCTTCCGCCTCCAGCACTCCACGCGCTCCGGCACGTACGACATCTTCAAGAAGTACACCGAGCGGGTGAACGAGCAGTCCGAGCGGCTGATGACGCTGCGCGGCCTGTTCGGCTTCACGTCGGACCGGCAGCCGATCCCCCTCGACGAGGTCGAGCCCGTCTCCGAGATCGTCAAGCGCTTCTCCACCGGCGCCATGTCGTACGGCTCCATCTCCCAGGAGGCGCACGAGACCCTCGCCATCGCCATGAACCAGCTGGGCGGCAAGTCCAACACCGGTGAGGGCGGCGAGGACCCGGAGCGCCTGTACGACCCGGCGCGCCGGTCCAGCATCAAGCAGGTCGCCTCCGGCCGCTTCGGCGTGACGTCCGAGTACCTGGTCAACGCGGACGACATCCAGATCAAGATGGCCCAGGGCGCCAAGCCCGGCGAGGGCGGCCAGCTGCCCGGCCACAAGGTCTACCCCTGGGTCGCCAAGACCCGGCACAGCACCCCCGGTGTCGGCCTGATCTCCCCGCCGCCGCACCACGACATCTACTCCATCGAGGACCTGGCCCAGCTGATCCACGACCTGAAGAACGCGAATCCGCAGGCGCGGATCCACGTCAAGCTGGTCTCCGAGGTCGGCGTCGGCACGGTCGCGGCGGGGGTGTCCAAGGCGCACGCGGACGTCGTGCTCATCTCCGGCCACGACGGCGGCACCGGTGCCTCCCCGCTCACCTCGCTCAAGCACGCGGGCGGCCCCTGGGAGCTGGGCCTCGCCGAGACCCAGCAGACCCTGCTGCTCAACGGCCTGCGCGACCGGATCGTCGTCCAGACCGACGGCCAGCTCAAGACCGGCCGCGACGTCGTCATCGCCGCGCTGCTGGGCGCCGAGGAGTTCGGTTTCGCGACCGCGCCGCTCGTCGTCTCCGGCTGCGTCATGATGCGCGTCTGCCACCTGGACACCTGCCCGGTCGGCATCGCCACCCAGAACCCGGTCCTCAGGGAGCGGTTCTCCGGCAAGGCCGAGTACATCGTGAACTTCTTCCGGTTCATCGCCGAGGAGGTCCGCGAGATCCTCGCCGAGCTGGGCTTCCGCTCCATCGAGGAGGCCGTCGGCCACGCCGAGACCCTCGACGTGACCCGCGCGGTCGACCACTGGAAGGCGCAGGGCCTCGACCTCGAGCCGCTGTTCCACGTGCCCGCCCTGGCCGAGGGCGCGGTGCGCCACCAGGCCGTCGCCCAGGACCACGGTCTGGAGAAGGCGCTCGACAACCAGCTGATCAAGCTGGCATCCGACGCGCTGGCCGCCCCGGACGCCACCCGGGCCGCCCCGGTGCGCGCCCAGGTCGCCATCCGCAACATCAACCGCACGGTCGGCACCATGCTCGGCCACGAGGTGACGAAGAAGTTCGGTGGCGCCGGGCTGCCCGACGACACCGTCGACATCACCTTCACCGGCTCCGCCGGCCAGTCCTTCGGCGCCTTCGTCCCGCGCGGCATCACGCTGCGCCTGGAGGGCGACGCCAACGACTACGTCGGCAAGGGCCTGTCCGGCGGACGGATCGTCGTCCGCCCCGACCGGGGCGCCGACCACCTCGCCGAGTACTCCACCATCGCCGGCAACACCATCGGCTACGGCGCCACCGGCGGCGAGATGTTCCTGCGCGGCAAGGTCGGCGAGCGCTTCTGCGTCCGCAACTCCGGCGCACTGGTCGTCTCCGAAGGCGTCGGCGACCACGGCTGCGAGTACATGACCGGCGGCCACGCGGTCGTCCTCGGCGAGACCGGGCGCAACTTCGCGGCCGGCATGTCCGGCGGCATCGCCTACGTCGTCGACCTCGACCGCGACAACGTCAACGTCGGCAACGTCGACGCGATCCACGCCCTGGACGACGCCGACAAGGACTGGCTGCACGACGTGGTGCGCCGCCACGCCGAGGAGACCGGGTCCACCGTCGCCGAGAAGCTGCTCGCCGACTGGCCCGCCGCCGTGGAGCGCTTCAGCAAGCTCATCCCCAGCACGTACCAGGCAGTGCTCGCCGCCAAGGACGCCGCCGAGCGAGCCGGTCTCTCCGAGACCGAGACCACCGAGAAGATGATGGAGGCGGCGACCAATGGCTGATCCCAAGGGCTTTCTGAACCACGGACGCGAGGTCGCCAGGACCCGGCCCGTCGAGGAGCGCGTCAAGGACTGGAACGAGGTCTACGTCCCCGGCTCCCTGCTGCCGATCATCAGCAAGCAGGCCAGCCGCTGCATGGACTGCGGCATCCCGTTCTGCCACAACGGCTGCCCGCTCGGGAACCTGATCCCCGAGTGGAACGACTACGCCTACCGCGAGGACTGGTCGGCGGCGTCCGAGCGCCTGCACGCCACCAACAACTTCCCGGAGTTCACCGGCCGCCTGTGCCCGGCTCCGTGCGAGTCGGCGTGCGTGCTCGGCATCAACCAGCCGCCGGTCACCATCAAGAACGTCGAGGTCTCCATCATCGACAAGGCGTGGGAGACCGGGGACGTCGCCCCGCAGGTCCCCGAGCGCCTGTCCGGCAAGACCGTCGCCGTCATCGGCTCGGGCCCGGCGGGGCTCGCCGCCGCCCAGCAGCTCACCCGGGCCGGTCACACCGTCGCCGTCTACGAGCGCGCGGACCGCATCGGAGGCCTCCTCCGCTACGGCATCCCCGAGTTCAAGATGGAGAAGCGGCACATCAACCGCCGCATAGAGCAGATGCGCGCCGAGGGCACCCGCTTCCGCACCGGCGTCGAGATCGGCCGCGACCTCAAGGCGACCGACCTGAAGAAGCGCTACGACGCCGTCGTCATCGCCGCCGGCTCCACCACCGCCCGCGACCTGCCGGTCCCCGGCCGCGAGCTGAACGGCATCCACCAGGCGATGGAGTACCTGCCGCTGGCCAACAAGGTCCAGGAGGGCGACTACGTGGCGCCCCCGATCACGGCCGAGGGCAAGCACGTCGTCGTCATCGGCGGCGGCGACACCGGCGCCGACTGCGTGGGCACCGCCCACCGCCAGGGCGCGGCCTCCGTCACCCAGCTGGAGATCATGCCCCGGCCGGGCGAGGAGCGGGACGCGGTGCGCCAGCCGTGGCCGACCTTCCCGATGCTGTACAAGGTCACCAGCGCCCACGAGGAGGGCGGCGAGCGCGTCTACGCCGTCTCCACCACCCACTTCGAGGGCGACGAGGACGGCAACGTCCAGTGGCTGCACATGAGCGAGGTCGAGTTCGTCGAGGGCAAGCTGACCCCGAAGCCGGGCACCGAGCGCAAGATCCCGGCCCAGCTGGTCACCCTCGCCATGGGCTTCACCGGCACCGACAAGGAGAACGGTCTGGTCGACCAGTTCGGCCTGGAGCTCGACGCGCGGGGTAACATCGCCCGGGACGCCGACTTCCAGACCAACGTGCCGGGTGTGTTCGTCGCCGGTGACGCCGGCCGCGGCCAGTCGCTCATCGTCTGGGCGATCGCCGAGGGCCGCTCGGCGGCGCGCGGCGCCGACCGCTTCCTGACCGGGGCCAGCGAACTGCCGGCCCCGATCCGCCCGACCGACCGCGCCCTCGCGGTCTGACGGACGGAACAACCGCCCCGAGGGGCGGACAACCGCCCCGAGGGCGGACAACCGAAGAACGTCCCGCACAAAGGCGTGCGGAACACTGATGGCGCCTGCCCCGTCCCCGACCGGACCAAGGGCAGGCGCCGTCGCATGCTCAGGGCACCCGGTAGGTGTCCCCGTACATCTCCCACACCAGCGGCGTCGCCAGCCGCATGTTCCCGGCCGCGAGGAACCGGCGCTGGGCCGTGTCGACGCGGGAGGTGTCGATGCCCGGGCGCTTGGCCTCCATGGCCTGCTTCCGCACGTCCAGGAAGGTCTCCAGGTAGGCCTTCTCGGAGCCCCCCTGCCCCGGCGTCCTCGCCTCGGCCATGGCCCGCTCGCGCAGCCCGTAGAAGCCCTCGGCGTCCGTGTCGGGGCCGTGGAAGACCATCGCGTCGTAGTAGACGAACTGGCCCAGCGTGCCCAGGCCGTCCAGCTTGGCCAGCCGCACCGCCGGTTCGAAGTAGACCCGGTCGCGCTCCTCCTCCTGCGCCTCGCGGAACGCCGGGACCTCGGCCTCCGCCCGCCAGGCCGCCGTGAAGCCCGGGTCCAGGCCTTCGTGGGAGTCGCTGCCGTCCACCTTGCGCAGGGCGGGCAGGAACTTGGCCAGACCGTTGTCCGGGTGGTCCTCGGTGTAGCGCTCGACCAGCATGAGCAGGTCGTGGGTGCCGGTGCAGAAGCCGATGATGCCCGCGGTGTACCCGTCGCCGTCGCCGACGTCCTGGATGCTGCCGTAGGCGGTGCGCCACTTCGTGGTCGAGTTCTCGGCGCTGGACACCAGCTGCTGGGCCAGCTCCTTCTTCGCCGGCGCGGCCAGCCCCGGCGGCAGGTCGGCGATGAGCGCGTCGTCCGCCTCCCGTTCCTCCTCGGCCCGGTCCTTGGCGTCGTCGCGGGCCGACTTGGCGGTGGCCGGGGCCGACGACGACGCGGAGGACGCGGAGGACGCCGAGTCGGCCGGGTCGTCCGGCACGGCGAGGTACACGCCCGCGGCGATCACGGGAAGGGCCCCGAGGAGCAGCACTCCGGCACGTTTCACAGGGGGACACCTCTCATAGGGGGACACCTCTCACAGGGGAACACTTCCGCCGGTCAGTTCCGACACCTTCACCGCCGCCGTCACCGCCAGCAGCACCACCAGCCCGGCCGCCGCCCCGGCCTGCACCGCCGCCCGGCGACCGTCGCGGGGCGCGTACGCGTACGACAGGGCCAGCGCGCCGCCCACGAGCAGGCCGCCGAGATGACCCTGCCACGAGGTGAACCAGGCGGACACCACCAGCCACAGCAGCAGCCCGGCCAGGAAACGGTTGACCCGCCCCCTCTCGGCACCCAGCCTGCGGTGCAGCACGTAGTACGCGGCCCCCACCCCGAAGATCGCCCCGGACGCGCCGATCGAGGTCTGTCCGGGATCGGCCAGGACCAGCTCCAGGACGGAACCGCCGAGCGCCGACAGCAGATACAGGACGGCGAACCGTACCCGGCCGAGCATCAGCTCCACCACTCGCCCCAACTGCCACAGCACCACCATGTTCAGCGTGATGTGCACGAGCCCGAACGTGCCCTCGAAGGGCGACTGGTGCAGGAAAGCGCTGGTGAGCATCCGCTCCCACTCGCCCCCGGCCACACCCTCCACCCGCAGCGGCCCGGAGCCCAGGAACACGCCGTCACCGCCGGGCAGAGGGGTGCCGTCCGGACCGACCAGCCGCGAACCCACCATGGCGAACCGGTCCACGAGGTCCGGCCGCACCAGCTCCGCCAGGTACGCCAGCACGTTCAGCGCGAACAGCACGTACGTCACCACGGGCGTCGCCGAGATCCGGCCCCCGACGAGGGTCCGGGCCTGCCGTACCGACCGCGCCCCCTCCCGCACGCACTCCGGGCACTGGTGGCCGACGGGCGCCTCGCGCATGCAGTCGGGGCAGACGTACCGCTCGCAGCGGGTGCAGCGGACGTGGCACACCACCGCGGGATGTCGGTAGCAGGTGGTGTCGGTGGACTCGGAATCCACGGGGCCGGCTCCTCGGGACGGGCGGACGGTGAGCCGGTGGGGGACGGCGGCGAACAAAATAACGAATGCCGGTGGACCGGCCGGGAGGCGGGGTGCGCCGTGCCGTACCCTCGGCACCCGTACGACGCACGGCAGGGATGACAGGGGGAGTCCGCATGGCCGCGATCAGTCTCACCAAGGTGCGGGAGAGCGCGCCCGCGCTGGTCGATCTGTACAAGACCGCCGGGGTGTCGCTCACCAAGCACGGCATGGACGGGGCCCGGGCCGCGGTCTACCTCGTCGTCGACTACTCCGGCTCGATGAGGCCGTACTACAAGGACGGCAGCGTGCAGGCGCTCGCCGACCGCGTGCTGAGCCTGTCCGCCCACCCAGGGCCTGCCGTCTGGATCATGCCGGCGTCGCGGGGCGTGGCACGCACATCTGCCGCGTTGTCGTCGGTCGCCGACTCCCCCACGCTCGGCTTCGCTCGCGCGGGAGGGGCCCCCATCGCGTCGACTCCCTCCTCCGCCTTGCAGCTGCACGCACCACGCCCCGCTCGGGTTGGTCGGGAGATGCCGTCTGTCTCAGCCGACCTGACCCAGACGGCAGGCCCTGCACGACGACGGCACCGTGCCGGTGGTGTTCTTCTCCACCGACGTCGACGCCGTCACCGAGATCGCGCTCGCCGACCACCAGGGGCGGATCGAGCAGATCGTGGCCGGTCTCGGGCACATGGGCAAGACCAGCTACCACCTGGCCATGGACGCCGTCGTCGACCACTACCTGGACAGCGGCTCCACCGACCCGACCCTGGTCGTCTTCCAGACCGACGGCGGCCCGATCAACCGGCTCGCCGCCGAGCGGTACCTGTGCAAGGCGGCGGCACTGCCGCTGTTCTGGCAGCTCGTCGGCTTCGGCGACCCGGACAGCCGCCAGTTCGACTACCTGCGCAAGCTCGACGAACTCCCGGTGCCCGGCAAGCGGGTCGTCGACAACGCCGGCTTCTTCCACGCCGGCCGCGACCCCCGCAAGGTCACCGACGCGGACCTCTACGACCGGCTGGTGGGGGAGTTCCCCCAGTGGCTGGCGGCCGCACGCGCCCAGGGCATCGTGCGGCCCGCCTGAGCGCCGGGGTCAGTGCCGCAGGGAGAAGCCCAGCGCGACCCGGGCGGACACCTCCACCACCCCCGGGGCCAGCGCCCCCGGCGGGCCGCCGCCCGCGGAGACACGGAACGCGGCGACGGGCTCCGGATCCGCGTCCTGGATGTGCAGGACCGGCCCCAGCCGCGCGTCCGCCGCCTCCGCGTACACCTCGGCCTTGCGGCGGGCCGCTGCCACGGCCCTGCGCCGCGCCTCGTCGAGGAGTGCGGACCGGTCGCGCACGTCGAACTCGACGCCGTCGATCCGGTGCGCGCCCGCCTCGACCACGTCCGCGATCAGCCGCTCCAGCCCGTCCAGCCCCTCGGTCTCCACCGCGTACGAGGCATGGCACCGGTACCCGATCATCTTGCGGCGGCCGCCGTGACCGTCGTACTCCGAGCTGAGGCTCAGCCGGGAACCCGAGACCGAGGCGTCCGGCACCCCGTGCCGCCGCAGTACCTCCCGCAGCCGGGCCACCGCCTCCTCGGCCCGCTGGAAGGCCTCTTCCGGTGACGGTTCCACAACGTCCACCGCCGGCAGCACCCGCGCGAACGACGGCTGGGCCCGCACCGTGCCCGAGCCGAACACGCTGATGCCCCAGGGTTCTTCGATGGCCTGTGTCATACGGGCATTCAAGCAGTGCCCCCGCACCCCGCGCCCCCGATCACGTGTCGCACTCCAGCACCGTCCGGCACAGCCCGCACCGCGCCCGTACCCGCCCCCGCACCGGCACCCTGATCCGCTGGTGACACGTCGGGCAGGGGAACGACACCCGCAGCTGCCCAGGCGGCTGAGCCGTGAACGCGTACGCGTCGCCGTCCGCCGCCGCACCGGCCGCGTGCGGATCCTGGGCGTGGCGGCGGTCCCGGGCGTAGCGGCGGCGGCCCGCCCAGCCGGCCGCCGTCAGCGGCGGCTGCTGCTCGTCCCGGCGCGCCCTGGCCAGCCCCTTGCCGTACGCCGTGTACGCCTGCGGACTGGTGAACCACACCGACGGATCCTCGCCGAACACCAGCGCCCGCTTGGCCAGCACGTAGCCGAACTCCTCCGGCGTCAGATACCCCAGCTTCTGCGAGGACGCCGCGTCCTCCCGGTAGGCGTCCAGGAGCAGCCAGCCCGCGCCCAGGTACGTCGCCGCCGTGTCGGTCAGGATCTCGTTGGCCCGGGTGCCCGGGAAGGACAGGTCCAGACGGTGCAGACAGACGTGCATCACCTCGTGCGCGAGCGCCGCCCCGATGTCCCGGCGATGCGTGCGGAAGCGGTCGTTCAGCTCGATGAAGTACTCCGGTCCCGCCGTCAGTTCCACGTTCGCCGCGTGGGTCATCTCGCGGAAGGAGACGATCATGCGGGCGTCCGGCAGCCGGTAGTGCCGCACCAGCTCGTGGGCCACCCGCTGCGTGCCCAGATACAGGTCGTCCGTGTCGCAGAACGCCACGTCCACCGGGGCCACACTGGCCGAGAACGTCCGGACGGTGTCGTACGACAACCGCCGGTACAGCGCCGTGACCGCCTCCCGCACCGTCTCCAGGTGCGGGAAGCCGTGCTCGACCGGTCCGCCGTTCGCCACGCCCTACCCCCAAGACGCCTGAACCCTGCTCCCTGAGTCCTGCTCGTCCCACTGTAGGAGCCGCACCGGGACCGTGCGGCGTTCAGCGCCTGAGACGGTCTGCGACAGCCGGGCCGGCGCCCGTAGGGTGTGCGCCCATGACCACCAGCAACACCGGTACCGGTGCCGTCGAACCCGCCGCCCGCCAGGAGCTGGCCCGGCTGCGGGACAGCATCGACAACATCGACGCGGCCGTCGTCCACATGCTCGCCGAGCGCTTCAAGTGCACCCAGCAGGTCGGCCACCTCAAGGCCCGCCACCGGCTGCCGCCCGCCGACCCGGCCCGCGAGGCCCAGCAGATCGCCCGGCTGCGCGCCCTCGCCGAGAGCGCCAAACTCGACCCCGCGTTCGCCGAGAAGTTCCTGAACTTCATCGTCGCCGAGGTGATCCACCACCACGAGCGCATCGCCGAGAGCAACGGCACCCCCGACGCACCGGCCGCCGACTGAGACGGGCCGCGCCCCCGGCCTCGGGGGCGCACGCCGGGAGAGTGCGACGGCCGGCGCGGCGGAGCGGACATACCGCGCGTACCGAACCGCCTCTGTGCCCTGCCCACCGCATCAGGCAGCATGTCGTGCATGTCCGTACTGACGCGCGACGAAGCGCAGACCCGTTCCCGGCTCCTCGACGTCCACCACTACGCGATCGACCTCGATCTCACCCGTGGGGACGAGACCTTCGACTCCCGTACCGTCGTCCGGTTCACCGTCCGCGGCGACACGGACAGCACGGACACGTTCGTCGAGGTCAAGCCCGCGGAGCTGCACGCCGTCACCCTGGACGGACAACCCCTGGACCCGGCCGCGCTCGACGAGAACCGCCTGGCGCTGAAGAACCTCGCGCCCGGCGAGCACGAACTGCGCGTCGACGCCGCCATGCGCTACTCCCGCACCGGCGAGGGCATGCACCGCTTCACCGACCCCACCGACGGCGAGACCTACGTCTACACGCAGCTCTTCCTCGACGACGTCCAGCGCGTCTACGCCGCCTTCGACCAGCCCGACCTCAAGGCCGTCTTCGACCTCACCGTCACCGCCCCCGAGGGCTGGACCGTCCTCGCCAACGGCATCACCGAGCACACCGGCGACGGCCGCTGGAAGGCCGCCACCACCCCGCTCATCTCCACCTACCTCGTCGCCGTCGCCGCCGGACCCTGGCACTCGGTGCGCACCGAGCACCGCGGCCTGCCCTTCGGCATCCACTGCCGCCGCTCGCTCGCCCCGCACCTGGACGCCGACGCCGACGAACTCCTCGACGTCACCCGCGCCTGCTTCGACCGGTACCACGAGAAGTTCACCGAGCCCTACCCCTTCGACTCCT
The DNA here is from genome assembly GCF_040686295.1 of Streptomyces sp. NPDC085944. Lineage (NCBI taxonomy): Bacteria > Bacillati > Actinomycetota > Actinomycetes > Kitasatosporales > Streptomycetaceae > Streptomyces > Streptomyces sp. NPDC085944. Next base: position 173,600 of record NZ_JBFBJX010000007.1, read on the forward strand.
ACGACCAGGCGTTCGTCCCCGAGTTCAACGCCGGCGCCATGGAGAACCCCGGACTGGTCACCTTCCGCGACGAGTTCGTCTTCCGCTCCGCCGTCACCGAGACCCAGCGCCAGACCCGCGCCATGGTCGTCGCCCACGAGATGGCCCACATGTGGTTCGGCGACCTCGTCACCCTGCGCTGGTGGGACGACATCTGGCTGAACGAGTCCTTCGCCGAGTACATGGGCTACCAGACCACCGCCGAAGCCACCCGCTTCACCGACACCTGGACCGACTTCGGCGTCACCCGCAAGGCCTGGGGCTACGACGCCGACCAGCGCCCCTCCACCCACCCCGTCGCCCCCGAGGACGTCCGGGACACCGCCTCCGCCCTCCTCAACTTCGACGGCATCTCCTACGCCAAGGGCGCCTCCGCCCTGCGCCAGCTCGTCGCCTGGCTCGGCGAGAAGGACTTCCTGGCCGGCATCAACACCCACTTCGAACGGCACAAGTTCGCCAACGCCTCCCTCGCCGACTTCATCGACTCCCTCGCCGCCGCCACCGACCGAGACGTCCACGCCTGGGCCGACGCCTGGCTGCGCACCACCGGCGTCGACACCCTCACCCCGGCCATCGCCGGCGACAACGGCAGCCGCGTCCTCACCGTCCACCGCACCGGCGAGCGCCCCCACCGCATCGCCGTCGGCCTCTACGACCAGGACCCGGGCGATCACGGCCGCCTCACCCCGCGCGAACGCCTCGACATCGACGTCCCCCAGGACGGACCCCGGCCCATCGGCAAGCTCCCCGCCCTCGTCGTCCTCAACGACGGCGACCTGAGCTACGCCAAGATCCGCTTCGACGCCGACTCCTTCCACGCCGTCCGCGAGAGCCTGTCCGGCCTGCCCGACCCGCTCACCCGAGCCGTCGTCTGGAACGCCCTGAGGGACGCCGTCCGCGACGGCGAACTCCCCGCCACCACCTACCTCGACACCGCCCGCACCCACCTCCCGCACGAGACCGACCTCGCCCTCGTCGACGGCGTCCTCGCCTTCGCAGCCGGCCAGGTCGCCGACCGCTACGTCACCCCCGAGCAGCGGCCCGCCGCCCTGAACACCCTCGCCGAGCTGTGCCGCGACCTCATCCGCCGCACCGAGGACGGCGACCACCCCGGCCTGCGCCTGATCGCCGTACGCCACCGCATCTCCACCGCCGCCCACCCCGACACCATCGCCGCCTGGCTCGCCGACGGCACCGTGCCCGGCGGGCCCGAACTCGACCCCGAGCTGCGCTGGCGCATCCTCACCCGACTCGCCGTCCTCGGCGCCACCGACGAGGCCGCCATCGCCGCCGAGCTGGCGAGCGACCCGAGCGCCACCGGCCAGGAGGGTGCCGCCCGCTGCCGCGCCGCGCTGCCCGACGCCGAGGCCAAGGCCCGCGCCTGGGACGCCATGTTCGCCTCCGACGACCTGTCCAACTACCTGTTCACCGCCACCGCCCAGGGCTTCTGGCAGCCCGAACAGGCCGACCTCGTGGCCGGCTACGTACCGCGCTACTACACCGAGGCCGTCGCCCTCGCCGCCCGCCGCGGCCCCGCCATCGCCGACGCCGCCGGACGCTGGGCCTTCCCCGCCCACGCCGTCGACACCGACACCCTCCGCCTCGGCCGGGAGTGCCTCGCGAACGCCGACCCGATCCCCGCCCTGCGCCGCAAGCTCACCGACCAGCTCGACGACCTGGCCCGCGCCCTGCGGGTACGGGAGGCGAACACCGACTGAGCCCGGACGCGGCCGGCCCCCTCTCCGGCGGGGCGGAGGGAGGGGACGGCCGCGAGGCCGGGTGACAGGCCGCCGGAATACCCCTTTCGGGTTGGATCACTGAGCTGTCCGGGCGTACACGCATCCGTGCGTACAAGCTGGAACCCCAGCCCCCGTGCCCCAAGGACGGCTCATGGGCCTGCCGCCCCTCGCCTCGGGCCCGCACGGCACCGACGCCCTGCGACCCCTGCTCGACACCGTGCTCGACGCCCTGCGCACCGGCACGGCCGCACGCGGCGGCCCGCTGCCCGCGGGCGGCCCCGACGCCGTCGCCGCCCGGGTGGCCGACGCGGCCGGCGACATCCTGCCCGACCGCGGCGACCCCGACGCGCTCCACGTCCTGGTCACCGCCCTCGCCGAAGGCGCCGCCGACCCCGCCCACCCCCTGTGCGCCGCCCACCTGCACGCCCCGCCACTGGCCGTCGCGGCCGCCGCCGACCTCGCCGCGAGCGTCCTCAACCCCTCCCTCGACTCCTGGGACCAGGCACCCGCCGCCTCCGCCCTGGAAGCCCTCGTCACCCGCGCCCTCGCCCGCGAGACCGGCGCCGCCGACGCCCTCGTCACCACCGGCGGCACCGAGTCCAACCAGCTCGCCGTCCTGCTCGCCCGCGAGACGCACGGCGCCCACCTGCGGCTGCTCCACGGCGAGAACGCCCACCACTCCCTGCCCCGCGCCGCCCGGCTCCTCGGCCTGCCCGAACCCGTCGTCGTCCCCGCCCCCGCCGGCACCCTCGACCCCGCCGCCCTCGACGAGGCGCTCACCCACATCCCCGGACCCCACCTCGTCGCCGCCACCGCGGGCACCACCGACACCGGGCTCATCGACCCGCTCCCCGAGATCGCCGACCGCTGCGCCGCCCACGGCGCCCGCCTCCACGTCGACGCCGCCTACGGCGCGGGCCTCCTCTTCAGCGACCGGCACCGCCCACGGCTCGCGGGACTGGAGGCCGCCGACACCGTCGCCCTCGACCTGCACAAACTCGGCTGGCAGCCCATCCCCGCCGGCCTCCTCACCGTCACCGACACCGACGACCTCGCCGCCCTCCACCACCGCACCGACTACCTCAACGCCGACGACGACACCGACGCCGGACTCCCCGACCTCCTCAAACGCTCCCCGCGCACCAGCCGCCGCCCCGACGTCCTCAAAGCCGCCGTCACCCTCAAAACCCTGGGCCGCACCGGACTCGGCGCCCTCGTCGACACGGTCTGCTCCCTCGCCCGGGACTTCGCCGACCTGATCGAGGAACACCCCGGATTCGTGCTGCACGCCCCGCCCACCATCAGCACGGTCCTGTTCCGGCCCGCGCACGCCACCGACGACGCCGTCGCCGCCGTACGCCGCACCCTGCTCGCCACCGGCCGCGCCGTCCTCGGCCGCGCCCGCGCCGACGGCCGGCTCTGGCTCAAGGCGACCCTCCTCAACCCCCACACCCGACCGGAGGACCTCGCCGCCCTCCTGACCCTCGTGGAAGGACACACCCCCCGATGAACACCACCCCGCACCCCGGCCCCGACGCCCCGCGCGACCTCGTCGGCATCGGCATCGGCCCCTTCAACCTCTCCCTCGCGGCCCTCGCCGACCCCCTCACCGGCCTCGACACCGTCTTCTACGAACAGCGCCCCGACTTCCGCTGGCACCCCGGCCTGCTCATCGACGGCGCCCGCGTCCAGGTGCCCTTCCTCGCCGACCTCGTCACCCTCGTGGACCCCGCCAGCCCCTGGACCTTCCTCAACCACCTCAGGGCCAGAGAACGCCTCTTCCCCTTCTACTTCGCCGAACGCTTCCACATCGAGCGCGCCGAATACGACGCCTACTGCCGCTGGGTCGCCGAGAACCTGCCCGCCCTCCGCTTCCACCACCAGGTCGACGCGGTGCGCTGGAACCCCGAACGCGACCTCTTCGAGGTCGACTACACCCAGCTCGACGCCGACGGGGAGGCCGAGGCCCTGGGCCGCACCCACACCCGCAACGTCGTACTCGGCGTCGGCACCGAACCCCACGTCCCCGACCCACTCAGACCCCTCGTCGACGACCCCGCCGTCCCCGTCGTCCACGCCGCCGACTACCTCCGCCACCGCGACACCCTCCAGGCCGCCGGACACATCACCGTCATCGGCACCGGCCAGTCCGGCGCCGAGATCTTCCTCGACCTGCTCCGCCGGCGCCCCACCGGCCACGAGCGCCTGCACTGGCTCGGCCGCACCGAGGCCCTCGCCCCCATGGAGTACTCCAAGCTCGGCCTGGAACACTTCACCCCCGACTACACCCGCTACTTCCACGGCCTGGCCGAACCGGTCCGCGACCGCCTCGTCGCCGCCCAGTGGCAACTCCACAAGGGCATCGACGCCGACACCACCGCCGCCATCCACGACGAGCTCTACCGCCGCACCCTCGACGGCGGCTGGCCCGACACCACCCTCACCCCCGGCGTCCACGTCCGCACCGCCGGCCGCATCGGCGCCACCCAGATCGAACTCCACCTCGAACACGAACAGCAGAAGACCCGCTCCCGCCTCACCACCGACGCCGTCGTCCTCGCCACCGGCCACCGCGAACGCCCCCTCGGCCGCCTCCTCGCCGGCCTCGACCCCTACATGCGGCGCGACAGCCGCGAACGCTCCCGCATCGACGACCGCCACCGCCTCGTCCTCGACCCCTGCGTCACCGGCAACGTCTACGTCCAGAACGCCGAGACACACACCCACGGCGTCGGCACGCCCGACCTCGGCCTCGCCGCCTGGCGCAGCGCGACCATCCTCAACGACCTCACCGGACAGGAGCCGTACCCGCTGCCCGGCCGCACCGCCTTCACCACCTTCGGCCTGGAAAACGGCCGGCCCCAGATCCCGTCCGCACGCCACCACCGGGTACTCACCCCGCTGGTGGACGGAATCTGAGGCCGCCCCACATGCCCTGCACGCAGCAGGTCAGAACACGGGCTCGCCGTCCCGCGTCAGCGACCAGTCCACGGACGCGAAGTCCTTCGGGTCCAGCACGCCCTTCTCCGTCGCCCACTCCGCGATCCGCGTACGGATCTCCGTCGACTCCGACCACAGCTCCATCGCCGACGCCACGTGCGGGAAGGCGCCGCCGCCGTTGGCCCGGTAGTTGTTCACCGCCAGCACGAACTGCTGCGCGTCGTCCAGCGGAGCACCGCCGTACGTGAGGTTCCTGATCCGCGAACCGGCCGCCTGCGCGACGTCGATCTCGTACTTCAGCCCCGACACGTAGTCGTAGTTGTAGTCCGGACGGCCGTTCGCGTTGGTCAGCTCGTCCACGTCCACCGGCGCACCGGCGGCCGTCCGCACGTAGTACTCCGCCGAGTACTCCAGGTACGCCCGCACCTGAGCGCCCGTCAGCAGCTTCGCGACCAGCGTGTTGTCGTACACGTACAGGCTCGACAGATCCCGGATCGTCACGTCGCCGGCCGGGATCTCGGAGGTCCGCGAGAACGGCGACGCCTGCGCGAGGACCGGCAACGCGGCGTACTCCGTGCCCGCCAGCGCCGCCTTGACCACGTCCTCCTGCACCCTGGTGATCAGGTCGATGATCGGGGCGTCCTTGTACCGCGCCTCGACCGTCGTCAGCGTCTCGGTGGCGGTGCCGACCACCTGGTTGACGTACGCCACGACCTTCTCGTGCTCGTCCTTCAGCAGCTTCGTGATCCTCGGGTCGTCCTCGACCGCGCTGGAGTCGCGCAGCGACGCCTTCACCGACTCGACGTGCCAGCGGCCCCGCTCGAAAACCAGCTCGAAGTCGAACAGGGTCAGCCGCTCGGCGTAGCACAGCGGCTCCGACAGGACGACGGCCTTCCCGGTCTCCTCGTTGACGACCTTCAGCTCCGCGATCTCCTCGTGCGCATGCCCCACCAGGATCGCGTCGATGCCCGGCACCTGCCGCGCCACGTTGGCCGCCGCGTTCTCGACGAACGGGACCTGATCGCCGTAGGAGGACGTGCCCGACGAGCCCGAGTGCGCCGACACCACCACGACGTCCGCGCCCATCGAACGCAGCTTCGGCACCCACTTGGCCGCCTGCTCCTCCAGACCCGGGAAGGCCAGCCTCCCCTGCACGTACGCCTTGTCCCAGATCGCGATGCCCGGGTTGGTCAGCCCCAGCACCGCCACCTTCACCGGCGGCGCGCCCTTCACCCGGAACGTCTTCATGAAATACGGCGGGAAAGCCGGCTTCAGCGTCTTCGCGTCCACCGCGTTCGCGCCGAGCAGCGGGAAGTCGCACTGCTCCTCGAACCGGCGCAGCGTCTCGATGCCGTAGTTGAACTCGTGGTTGCCGAGGGCCACGGCGTCGTAGCCGATCGCGTTCATCGCCTGCGCCATCGGGTGCACCGGGCCGCCCTCGGCGGTGATCGGGTCGACCTTGGCGTAGTAGTACGCCAGCGGGGTGCCCTGGATGGTGTCGCCCGCGTCGATCAGCAGCGTGTTGTGGCGGCCCTTCTCCTCGCGGACCTGGTGCACCAGGGAGGAGATCCGGCCGAGGCCCTGGGCGTTGCCCGCCGCGTCCGTGTACTCGGCGTCCTTGAAGTAGTCCCAGTTGAAGACGTGCCCGTGCAGGTCGGTGGTGCCGAGCACGGTCAGCGCGTACCGCTTGGGCCTGCGGCCGCCCCGGTGCGCGGGGACCGCGGCCTCGGCCGCCGGAGCAGCCGCCGCGCCGGCCAGGGCGACCCCCGCCCCCGTCACGGCGGACCTGCTCAGGAACTTCCGGCGGTTCAACGGCATGGCTGATTCTCCTCGGTGACCCGTACACACAGTGGCGACGCGCGTAGATTCTGTCCTGAACATGCCTCCTGTCAAGGGGCGACGGACCATCCGAATGCTCATCGGAGCGACAGCGCGCACAATTCAACACTTGTCAATAACCCTTTACTCAAAGGTTGTTGAGTGGTCACGCGTGGCCAATTCGCTACCCGGCAGTAAGTCATAGGCTCGACCCATGCGCCGAGCAAAGATCGTCTGCACCCTTGGGCCCGCCACCGACTCGTACGACCAGATCAAAGACCTGGTCGACGCCGGAATGGACATCGCCCGCTTCAACTTCAGCCACGGCACCCACGCCGAACACGAAGAGCGCTACCACCGGGTCCGCAAGGCGTCCGACGAGACCGGACGCAGCGTCGGCACCCTCGCCGACCTTCAGGGCCCGAAGATCCGCCTCGGCCATTTCGCTGAAGGACCCGTACTCCTCGAACACGGCGACACCTTCACCATCACCGTCGAAGAAGGCGTCGAAGGCGACCGCCGCATCTGCGGCACCACCCACGCAGGCCTCGCCGAGGACGTCACCCCCGGCGAACGCGTCCTCGTCGACGACGGCAAGGTCAGCCTCGAGGTCACCGACGTCGACGGACCCAGGGTGCGCACCAAGGTCATCGAAGGCGGCATGGTCTCCGACCACAAGGGCCTCAACCTCCCCGGCGTCGCCGTGTCCGTGCCCGCCCTGTCGAAGAAGGACGAGGACGACCTCCGCTGGGCGCTGCGGGCCGGCTTCGACGTCGTCGCCCTCTCCTTCGTCCGCAGCGGACGCGACATCCTCGACGTGCACCGCATCATGGACGAAGAGGGCCGCCGCCTCCCCGTCATCGCCAAGGTCGAAAAGCCGCAGGCCGTCGAGAACATCGAGGACATCGTCGCCGCCTTCGACGGCATCATGGTCGCCCGCGGCGACCTCGGCGTCGAAATGCCCCTCGAACAGGTGCCGATCGTCCAAAAGCGCGCCATCAAACTCGCCAAGCGCAACGCCAAACCGGTCATCGTCGCCACCCAGATGCTCGACTCGATGATCGACAACGCCCGCCCCACCCGCGCCGAGGCCTCCGACGTCGCCAACGCCGTCATCGACGGAACGGACGCGGTGATGCTCTCCGGCGAGACCAGCGTCGGCAAGCACGCCACCGACACGGTCCGCACCATGGCCCGCATCGTCGAAGCCGCCGAAGAGGACATCCTCGCCAAGGGACTCCCCCCGCTGACCGAACGCAACAAGCCCCGCACCCAGGGCGGCGCCGTGGCCCGCGCGGCCGCCGAGATCGGCGACTTCCTCGGCGCCAAGTTCCTGGTCGCCTTCACCCAGTCCGGCGACACCGTCCGCCGCCTGTCCCGCTACCGCTCACCCATCCCGCTGCTCGCCTTCACCCCCGAACCGGCGACCCGCTCCCAGCTCAGCCTGACCTGGGGCGTGGAGACCTTCCTCGGCCCCCACGCGGACTCCACCGACGCGATGGTCGACCAGGTGGACGAGCTTCTGACCCGCTACGGACGCTGCGAGAAGGGCGACGTCGTGGTCATCACGGCCGGCTCCCCGCCGGGGGTGTCCGGCACCACGAACCTGGTGCGGGTGCACCACATCGGGGAGGACGACGCTCCCGAGTGATCAGTACTTGGGGCCGACATGGACGTCCATGAGCGCTACGGAGGCTCTGCGGGCTACTGAGATGTTGTACGCGTTGCCGTGGCGGCTGCAGCGGGTCCACTCGACGCCGAGTCTGTCGAGGGTGTCCGTGAACAGGCGGCGGATGTCGGCCGAGACATTGGTGAAGAAGTACCGAGGGTATTCGTAGCGCTTGCGTTCGCCGCCGACGATCCGGGTCGTCCAGTTGGTGACACGGCAGCCGTCCGAGTGGATGAGGCCCCGGACGAATTCCCAAGGGTGAGCGTCGACGATGGTTTGTTGCCATGGCTCTAGAACGATCTTGCGCTGATGCTTCACGCCGGGCCCATGTTGGGGGATCATGCAGCACCAGTGCTTGGTGTAGGACTTGACCTCGACGCACCCGGGTTTGCGTCGCTGATGGACACCGGGCAGCGGCATGACTCGTCGTATGGCAGCTTCGGTCTCAGCGATGAGGCCAATCTGCGTAGCGTTGCAGAAGATGGACAGATGGTGCTGGCCCGGCTTCGAGACGATGTGCCCGTCGCCGAGGTAGAGGCCGAGCAAGTAGGCGTACGCAACTTCGTCGAACTCGCGGCCCGTGCACCGGGGGCAGTCGGTTGGTTGTTCGTACACGACGCTGCGTGCCTTGCGATCTTCGCTGCGCCACCAGCCCAGGGTCCCTCGCGGGATGTTGAGCTGTGCGGCAACCGCGCGGTTGGGGATTCCCTGGTTCATGAGCGCAACGGCGTGTGCGCGGATCGAAGGGCTGTGCTGTTCCATGAAGCCACAGTGAGCTGGTCGTCACGACTTCAGGGACGAAAGGGCCAAGGATCACGCGAACGTGATCCTCCACTTAGATGAGGCTTCCTTTGAAATGAAGGAAAAGTGCCCCGGGTGGGATTCGAACCCACGCTGTCGGTGGTTTGAGCACCGTGTCTCTACCGCTGGACTACCGAGGCTTCCTGTAAAACAGAGGTTGACGGTCACCCGCCGTGCCCCCACCTTATCGCAGCTAGGTACGCTCTTGTCAGCAGTACCGCCTGCCCCGGAACAAGGAGCGCCCACGTGACCGCCCCCGAGTCGCCCCAGCCCGCCGACGTGACCGACGACGACCAGTCGCACGTTCCTCCGCTGACGACCCGTGTCGTCATCGCCGAGGACGAGGCGCTCATCCGGCTGGATCTCAAAGAGATGCTGGAGGAGGAGGGGTACTCCGTCGTCGGCGAGGCCGGTGACGGTGAGCAGGCCGTCGAGCTGGCCCGGGAGCACCGGCCCGACCTCGTGATCCTGGACGTGAAGATGCCCAAGCTGGACGGCATCTCCGCGGCCGAGAAGATCGCCGAGGAGTCCATCGCGCCGGTGCTGATGCTGACCGCCTTCTCGCAGCGCGACCTGGTGGAGCGGGCCCGGGACGCCGGGGCGATGGCGTACCTGGTGAAGCCGTTCAGCAAGAGCGACGTGGTGCCGGCGATCGAGATGGCCGTCTCGCGGTTCACCGAGTTGAAGGCGCTGGAGAAGGAGGTCGCCGACCTCAGCCTGCGCCTGGAGACCCGCAAGCTGGTGGACCGTGCCAAGTCGGTGCTGCAGACGGAGTACGGGCTGACCGAGCCGGCCGCCTTCCGGTGGATCCAGAAGACCTCGATGGACCGGCGGATGTCGATGCAGCAGGTGGCCGAGGCGGTCATCCAGGATGCCGAGGAGAAGAAGGCGTCCAAGGGCTGAGGCTTTGATGTGCGCGTGAGGCCCGCGTCCCTGGGGGGCGCGGGCCTCAGCCGTGTGTACGGTCCGCCGGTGGTGTCAGTCCTCGCCGAGGTAGGCCTTGCGGACCGACTCGTCGTGGAGGAGGTCCCGGCCGCTGCCGGACAGGACGATGTTGCCGACCTCCATGACGTGGCCGTGGTCGGCCAGGGAGAGGGCGGCTTGGGCGTTCTGCTCGACGAGCAGGATGGTGGTGCCCTGGGACTTCAGTTCGGCGATGGTCGCCATGATCTTCTGCATCATGATCGGCGAGAGGCCCATGGAGGGTTCGTCGAGCATGAGCAGCTTGGGCTGGGACATCAGGGCGCGGCCCATGGCGAGCATCTGCTGCTCGCCGCCGGAGAGGGTGCCGGCGGCCTGCTTGCGGCGTTCCCCGAGGATGGGGAAGAGGTCGTAGGCGTGCTGGATGTCCTTGTCGATGCCGGCGCGGTCGCTGCGGAGGAAGGCGCCGAGGCGCAGGTTGTCCTCGATCGTCATGCGCGGGAAGATGTGCCGGCCCTCGGGTGAGTGGGCGAGGCCCAGTGAGACGATCTGGTGGGCGGGGACTTTCTTGAGGGACTTGCCGCCGAATTTTATCTGGCCGCCGACCGGCTTGAGCAGCCCGGACAGGGTGCGCAGGGTCGTGGTCTTGCCGGCGCCGTTGGTGCCGATGAGGGTGACGACTTCGCCGGCGTCGACCTTGAAGGAGATGCCCTTGACGGCTTCGATCTTGCCGTAGGCGACGCGGAGGTCCTCGACCTCGAGCAGTGCGGTCATCGGTCGTTCTCCTTGCCGGCCGCGGTGTCCGTGGTGGTGTCGGCTTCGGCGGTCTCCGTGGCTTCGGCGGTTTCCGCGGCTTGTGCCTGGTCGGCTTCGGCGGCCTCCACCTCGGCGGTCTCTGCGGCGCCGGGGTCGTCGGCGAGGGGTTCGCCGAGGTAGGCGGCGACGACGCGTTCGTCGCCCTGCACCGTGGCGCTGTCGCCCTCGACGAGCTTTTCGCCCTGGACGAGGACGGCGACGCGGTCGCAGAGGTTGAAGATGAAGCGCATGTCGTGCTCGATGACGAGGACGGCGATGCCTTTGTCGCGGATGGCGAAGACGAGTTCTTCGGTGGCTCGGGTCTCCTGGGGGTGCATGCCGGCCGTCGGCTCGTCCAGGAGCAGTAGTCCCGGTTCGCTGGCCAGTGCGCGGGCGATCTCCAGCTTGCGCTGTTCGCCGTAGGGGAGGTTGCGGGCGAGGTGGTCGGCCTTGGGTGCGAGTCCGACGAACTCCAGGAGTTCCAGGGCGCGCTCCCGGGACTCCTTCTCCGCACGGTGGAAGCCGGGGCCGCGGAGGACGGCTGACCAGAAGCCTTCCTTGGTCCGGGTGTGGCGGCCGACGAGGACGTTTTCCAGGACCGTCATGTTGGCGAACAGCCGGATGTTCTGGAAGGTGCGGGCGATGCCTGCGGCGGTCACTTTGAAGGATTTGGCGGGCAGTACCTGGTTCTTGTAGCGGACCTCGCCCTCGGTCGGGATGTAGAGGCCGGTCAGGCAGTTGAAGAAGGTCGTCTTGCCGGCGCCGTTGGGGCCGATCAGGCCGACGATCTCGCCGCTGTTCACGGTGAGGTTCACGCCGTTGACGGCGGTCAGTCCGCCGAAGCGCATCGTGACACCGCGTGCGTCGAGGATGGTGGTGCCGGGGGCGGGGGCGCCCGGTGCGGTGTCCTTGGTGGTGGTGTCGGTGGTCATGGTGGTCAGGCCCCTGTCTTGCTCAGGACTGCGGGCGCTTCGTCCTCTTCGTGGAACTCCAGCTTTCGGCGCCGGTTGGCGATGAGACCTTCCGGGCGGAAGCGCATCAGCAGGACCAGCGCGAGTCCGAAGGCGAAGAGCTGGTAGTCGTCGAGGAACTGGAGCTTGTTGGGAATGAGGAAGAGCAGCGAGGCGCCGATGAGGGGGCCGGCGATGGTGCCCATGCCGCCCAGTACGACCGCGGCGAGCAGGAAGGCCGAGTTGGGTGGGGTGGTGCCGGCGAAGAGGTACTGCTCGGGGGTGACGGTGTAGGTGACGTGTGCCTGGACGGTGCCGGCGAGTCCGGCGAGTGAGGCGCCGACGGCGAAGGCGATGAGTTTGACGCGGAAGCCGTTGATGCCCATGGCGAGGGCGGCGGTCTCGTCCTCGCGGATGGCGACCCAGGCGCGGCCGATGCGGGAGTCGCCGCTGCGTCGGAAGACGAGGACGACGACGGCCGTGATGATGAGCATCAGCAGGAAGTAGTTGGCGAACCGGCCGAGGGTGAAGCCGCCGATGTCGTGCGTGATCCCGAGGTCGAAGCCGAGGATCTTGAGGTCGGGGATGGACGAGATGCCGTTGGAGCCGTTGGTGACGTCGGGGCCCGAGGTGCCGTCCAGGTTGTTGGCGGTGATCCGGAAGATCTCGCCGAAGCCGAGGGTCACGATGGCGAGGTAGTCGCCGCGCAGTCGCAGGGTGGGGGCGCCGATGAGGACGCCGAAGACGAGGGAGGCGGCGGCGCCGACGAGGACGGCGCCCCAGAAGGGGAGGTGCAGGTCGAACGGGGAGCTGGGGGAGCCGGAGACCATGGAGGCGGCGTAGGCGCCGACGCCGAGGAAGGCGACGTAGCCGAGGTCGAGCAGTCCGGCGAGGCCGACGACGATGTTCAGGCCGAGGGCGACCGTGGCGAAGATGAGGATGTAGACGCCGATGGTGGCGTACTGGTCGTCGGACTGGGTGAAGGGGAAGCAGGCGGCCGCGAGGAAGGCGCCGCAGATGGTGATGTTCTGGTGGCGTGCGGTGATCTGCGCGGCCTGGGCGATCAGGCCGGCCTTGTTGAGGGCGGCGAAGCCGAAGCCGGCGGTGATGAGGAAGCCGACGAAGAGTTCGTCGTACTCGGTGCCGATGCCGTAGGTGAAGACGAACAGGCCGGCGGCGAGGACGGCGACGATGATCAGGATCTCGGCGTAGGACGGCAGGGCGCGTACGGGGCGCGGGCTGCCGGAGGTGAAGGCTGCCTTGACGGTCTGCCAGTTGTGGGCGCTGTTGTGCCTGAATCGCTCCCAGCCGGTGTCGTCCGGGTCGAACGGGTCGGGTTCGGGGCGTTCGACGGGCAGGGCGAGGGAGCCGATCAGGGCGATCAGGGTGACGGCGGCCGCTAGGTAGCCGCCGGGCTCCAGGTTGACGAGGCCGCCGAGTTGGGCGCTGATCGCGATGACCGTGTACCAGGTGGTGGCGAAGGCGGCGAGGGCGGCGAACCTGAGGGCCGCGTCGGCGCCGGCGGGCACGAGCCAGCCCAGCCCCTTGACGCCGTACGACGCGAGGCCGATGAGGGTGGTGAGGGCGCCGGCGACGAGCACCAGCACCTGGAGGCCGCCCGGGTAGCCGTAGTAGGTGAGGTCGCCGGGGAACTCGGCGGTCCAGGTCCAGGCGAGGAAGGTGGAGACGACGGTGAGGACGCCGCCGCCGGTGGCGAGGGCGCGGCCGATGTGCGCGGGGATGCCGATGAGGCCGGGGTTGTCGCCGGGGGCGGGGGCGCCGGCGTTCTTCGGCGCGGTGGTCTGTGTGGTCATCGGTGTCACGCCCTGTCCGCAACGCGTTCGCCGAGCAGGCCCTGGGGCCTGAACAACAGCACGAGGATGAGGAGGATGAAGGCCCAGACGTCGGACCAGGACTGGCTGCCGAACTTGTCCAGGCCGGGGATGTCGGCGATGTAGGCGGTGGCCAGGGTCTCGGCGACGCCGAGGGTGATGCCGCCGATCATGGCGCCGTAGATGTTGCCGATGCCGCCGAGGACGGCGGCGGTGAACGCCTTGAGGCCGAGGATGAAGCCCATCTTGAAGTCGATCTGGCCGTACTTGAGGCCGTTGGCCACGGCGCCGACGGCGGCGAAGACGGCGCCGAGCGCGAACGCGACCACGATGATGCGGTCGGTGTTGATGCCCATCAGCTTGGCGGTGTCCGGGTCTTGTGCGGTGGCCTGCATGCCCCGTCCGGTGCGGGTGCGCATCACGAAGAAGCCGAGGATGGCCATGCTCACGGGGGCGGCGATGAACAGGAAGATGTCGCCGGTCTGCAGGGTGACGCTGCCGATGTGGAAGGGGCCGCCGTCGATCTGCGGGAAGGTGCGGGCCGACTTGGCCTCGGGGTACCAGGCCCACACTGCCTGCTGGAGGGCGAGGGAGAGGCCGATGGCGGTGATGAGGGGTGCGAGACGGGGTGCGCCGCGCAGGGGCCGGTAGGCGAACCGTTCCGCCCCGACGGCGACGGCGACGGAGACGACCATGGCGCCGAGGAGCATCAGGGGCAGGGCGATCAGCATGGAGGTGCCGTCGGGGAGGATGTAGATGTAGACCGTGAGCGCGCCGAAGGCGCCGGTCATGAAGATCTCGCCGTGGGCGAAGTTGATGAGCTGGACAATGCCGTAGACCATTGTGTAGCCGATGGCGATCAGCCCGTACATGGATCCCAGTAGCAGGCCGTTGACCAGCTGCTGCGGCAGTTCGTTCACCGCATGTCCTCCGAGACTTTCGGATAATCGACGGATGTGGCCGGATGCGAGTCCGCGCGGGGCGCCTGTGGAACAGCGCCCCGCGCGGCTCGTGGGCTGTGGTGCGGGTGTCCGGGGTCAGCCGGTGAAGGTGCCGGACCTCACGGAGCCCCACGCACCGTTCTCGACGGCGTACACGGTGAGCTGCTTGTTGGTGGCGTCACCGAACTCGTCGAAGGAGACCTTGCCGGTCACACCGTCGAAGGAGACGTCCTGCATGGCGTCGACGACCTTGGCCCGGGCGTCGCTGGGGAGCTTGCCGTCGTTGGCCTCCACGACCTTCTTGACGGCCTCGATGATCGCCCAGGCGGAGTCGTAGGAGTAGCCGCCGTAGGCCTCGTAGGCCTCCTTGTATCCCTCGGCCTTGTAGTTCGCGACGAATTCCTTGGCGGAGGGGAGTTCCTCCACCGGGGCGCCGACGGAGGTCGCGAGGTCGCCGTTGCCGCTGGCGCCGGCGAGCTTGATGAAGTCGGCGCTGTAGATGCCGTCGCCGCCGACCAGCGGAATCTTGGCGCCGGCGGCCTTGATCTGCTTGCTGAGCGGTCCGGCCTGCGGGTACTCGCCGCCGTAGTAGACGACGTCGGCGCCGGAGTTCTTGACCTTGGTGGCGACCGCGTTGAAGTCCTTGCTGTCCGGGTTGATGTGCTCGGTGCCGACCACCTTGCCGCCGAGCTTCTTGAACTCCTGGGTGAAGGTGGCGGCGAGGCCGGCGCCGTAGGTCTTCTTGTCGTCGATGACGAAGACCTTGCGCTTCTTGGAGTCGTTGTAGACGTACTGCGCGGCGAAGGGGCCCTGGATGGCGTCCGTGGTCGCGGTACGGAAGTACGACTTGTACGGCCGGACCTTCTTGGTCTGCCAGTCCACGCCCTGGGTGAGCGAGGGGTTGGTGTTGGCGGGGGAGACCTCGACCAGTTTGGCCGTGTCGAAGACCTTCTGCATGGACTCGCCGACCGAGGAGTTCAGCGGGCCGACGACGCCGAGGACCTTGTCGTTGGCGACGAGCTTGGTGGCGTTCTGCTGGCCGACGGAGGGCTGGCCCTGGTCGTCGAGGGCTTCGACCTTGAAGGTGATGCCTTCGACGGTCTTCTCCTTGTTGGCCGTCTTGGCCGCGAGGTCCGCCGAGTTCTTGATGCCGAGGCCGAGCGCGGACAGGTCGCCGGTCAGCGGGGCGTCGACGCCGATGACGACGGTGGTGCCACCGCCGCCGTTGCCGGAGTCCGAGCCGCCGTCGTCGTCGCGCGAGCCGCAGGCGGTGAGGGTGAGCGCTCCCGCCGCCAGAGCGGCGGTGATGGCGATGAGCGAACGTTGACGCACGATCAGTCCTTTCCCTGGCGCGGCCGCTTCCCCGTGGAGGCGGTCGAGTCGATCGCGGGGCCGAAATGACAATCCGACGGCGCGGTGACTGGCCGTGACTCTAAGCGTGTGCAGGGAAGGTGGAGGAGGGTCTGACTCAGGCTGTGACTCTCTTGTTATGACACCGGGTATTGCAGAGCGGTACTGGCTGAGAAGAAGGGCTGAATTCAGGCCGATTCGCCCTGTCCGCATGGTGAGAACCCGCAGGACCGGCGGGGCGTGTTCAGGTGTCTGGGGCGTTTTGGTGATTACCTGTAATCGTTGCTGCAGGCGACCTCGAGGGTCCGGGAGAGGTCCCGCGCATAGCGCGTGCCCAGGATGAAACTGTGCTCCTCTATTGCGCGCGCATTACGCAGCGTTACATCCAGGAAAGGGAGTCCCGGATTCCGGGGCGTTTTTTCACATTCCGTCACCCGGAGCGTGACAATGATCTTGCGGGTCGAATGCGATTTTGTCTGGAAAGGTGCCGCGGGGGAGGAGGTCGCCGACAGGCCGTCGTAGGGCTGGGTCAGTCGCGTCACGGTCACGGGCGGTCCCGACCGCACGCTGAGCAGCACCGTGAAGCTGAAGGTGTCGGCCGCGCTCCCCGGGGAGTCGGTCACGGGGGCCGCGTAGACGAGGTCGATCGCCTGGGACGGGTACGGCGGCGGGGGAGCGGGGGGTGGCTGCGGCCGGCTCGCGCAGAGGTAGCCGCCGCCCGCCAGGGCGGCGAGGGTGGCGGTGGAGGCGAGGACGGTCCGGCGGTGGCGTTCGTAGAGCAGTGCGAGCCGTCCTCGCGGCCGGGGTGGCGGCGCCTCCTGGACGCGGGTGTTCTCACCCGGTTCGACGGGGCCGATGCCGCTCACGACTGCCACGGGCCGCGGCTCGGGCCTCCGTCGCGGTACCCGTCGGTGCACGCCTGCCGGACCTGGCGGTCGATCAACTCACCGGCTGCCCGGACGCCTTGGTTCCGCTTCGCGGTCCGCGCCGCGTCCACGACCTCCCGCAGGATGTCGTACTGCCGGTTGGACAGTCCCATCGACTGATAGTCGCCGTAGGGCTCGCCGCCGTCCAGCATCTCGCGCGCCCAGTATCCGACGGCGCTCACGCACAACTGCGCGCCGGACAAGGGGCGCGGGGGCCGCGGGAGCCCGGACGACGCGGACGTGACGGGCGCGCCACGGGCGGAACCCTCCGCTCCGTCACCGGAGTCGCCGCAGCCGGCGACTGCGGCGATCCCGACGGCCGTCACCAGCGTCAGCGCCACCCGTCCCGGCCGGAGTGCCCCTCCCCGTCCCATGCCCCGACGCTATGACCCGGGACGAGCGGGGGCAACGGCCCGGGCACGGGTGCCGCGGGCCGGGCGTGCGGCGCCCGGGCGCCGACAGGACGTCTTCGGGGTGTCTGTCGGCGGGCGGACGGCCGCCTCCGGATGTCCGCCCACGGCCGGCGCGGTGCGCGGCTCGGTACGCCGCACCTCGCCCGGTGTGCCGCATGCCGCTCGGTGCGCCGCACGTCGCCCGGTGTGCCGCATGCCGCTCGGTGTGCCGCACCTCGCCCGGTGATCGCCGGTGCACCGCACGCCGCCGGCGCACCGCGCACCGCGGGCTGAGCACCGCGCCCTGAACACCAGGCGTGGTGCTCAGCCCGCGGTGCCCGCCCCGGCCCCGTCGCCGGGGTTCACGTCCCGCAGCAGGCAGGTGAGTCGGGCGGTGCACACCCGGCGGTCCTGCTCGTCGCTGATCACGACCTCGTACGTCGCCGTCGAACGCCCCCGGTGCACCGGCGTGGCCACCCCGGTGACCAGGCCGGAGCGGACCCCGCGGTGGTGGGTGCAGTTCAGGTCGACCCCGACGGCGATCTTGGAGGCGCCGCCGTGCAGCATCGAGCCGACCGACCCGAGCGTCTCGGCCAGCACGGCCGAGGCGCCGCCGTGCAGCAGTCCGTACGGCTGGGTGTTGCCCTCGACCGGCATGGTGCCGACGACCCGGTCCGCCGACGCCTCGACGATCTGGACGCCCATGCGCGTCCCCAGGTGCCCGGCGGAGAACAGTGCGGGCAGGTCGACGCCGAGCGCGGCGTACTCGTCGATGACCTCCTGCGGGAACTGCACCTGCTGCTGCTCGCCCATGGCCGGCTCCGTTTCGTCGATCCGTCTGTCTGCAGGGCGGCCGGTCGCGGTGACCGGTCGGCCGCCTGGTCAGGCTTGACCTCGCTGAGCGAACGCTCAGTCGGTCGCCGATTGTTCCAGACGGACGACCACGGACTTGCTGGCCGGGGTGTTACTGGTGTCCGCGGTGGCGTCCAGCGGCACCAGGACGTTGGTCTCCGGGTAGTACGCCGCCGCGCAGCCCCGGGCCGTCGGGTAGTGCACGACGCGGAAGCCGGGCGCCCGCCGCTCCACCCCGTCCCGCCACTCGCTCACCAGGTCGACGTACGAGCCGTCCGCGACGTCCAGCTTCCGGGCGTCCTCCGGATTGACCAAGACGACGCGGCGGCCGTTCCTGATGCCCCGGTACCGGTCGTCCAGGCCGTAGATCGTGGTGTTGTACTGGTCGTGCGAGCGCAGCGTCTGCAGCAGCAGCCGCCCCTCGGGCAGCTCGGGGAACTCGACCGGCGCGGCGGTGAAGTTGGCCTTGCCCGTGGCCGTCGGGAAACGGCGCTCGTCGCGCGGGGCGTGCGGCAGGGCGAACCCGCCGGGACGCGCCACGCGCGCGTTGAAGTCTCCGAAGCCCGGCACGACCCGCCCGATGCGGTCGCGGATCGTCGCGTAGTCCTTCTCGAACTCCTCCCACGGCGTGCGGCTCTCCTCGCCCAGCACCCGCCGCGCCAGCCGGCACACGATCGCGGGTTCGGACAGCAGCTGCCGGCTCGCGGGCTCCAGCCGGCCCCGGGAGGCGTGCACCATGCCCATGGAGTCCTCGACGGTCACGAACTGCTCGCCGCCCCCCTGGACGTCGCGTTCGGTGCGGCCCAGCGTCGGCAGGATCAGCGCCCGCGCGCCCGTGACCGCGTGCGAGCGGTTCAGCTTCGTCGACACGTGCACGGTGAGCCGCGCGCGGCGCACGGCCGCCTCGGTGACCTCCGTGTCGGGGGAGGCGGAGACGAAGTTGCCGCCCATGGCGAAGAACACCTTCGCCTCGCCGTCGCGCAGTGCGCGGATGGCCCGTACGACGTCGTAGCCGTGCTCGCGCGGCGGTGCGAAGCCGAACTCCTTCTCCAGGGCGTCCAGGAACGCGGGCGCGGGCCGTTCGAAGATGCCCATCGTGCGGTCGCCCTGCACGTTCGAGTGGCCGCGCACCGGGCACACGCCCGCGCCGGGGCGGCCGATGTTGCCGCGCAGCAGCAGGAAGTTGACCACCTCGCGGATGGTGGGCACCGAGTGCTTGTGCTGCGTCAGGCCCATCGCCCAGCACACGATGGTGCGCTCGGAGGCGAGCACCATGCGCAGTGCTTCCTCGATCTCCGCGCGCGTGAGACCGGTCGCCGCGAGCGTCTCGTCCCAGTCGGCGGCGCGGGCGGCCGCGGCGAAATCCTCGTAGCCGTGCGTGTGTTCCGCGACGAAGGTCTCGTCGACCGCGCCCTCCGTCTCGAGGACCAGTTTGTTGAGGAGCCGGAACAGCGCCTGGTCGCCGCCGAGGCGGATCTGCAGGAACAGGTCGGTGAGGGAGGCGCCCGCGGTGAGCCCCTTGGGGGTCTGCGGGTTCTTGAAGCGTTCGAGTCCGGCCTCGGGCAGCGGATTGACGCTGATGATCTTCGCGCCGTTCGCCTTGGCCTTCTCCAGGGCCGAGAGCATCCGCGGGTGGTTGGTGCCCGGGTTCTGGCCCGCCACGATGATCAGGTCCGACTTGTAGAGGTCCTCCAGCAGGACGCTGCCCTTGCCGACGCCGATGGTCTCGGACAGGGCCGAGCCGGACGACTCGTGGCACATGTTGGAGCAGTCCGGCAGGTTGTTGGTGCCCAGCTCACGCGCGAAGAGCTGGTAGAGGAACGCCGCCTCGTTGCTGGTGCGCCCCGAGGTGTAGAAGACGGCCTCGTCCGGCGAGTCCAGCGCGGCGATCTCCTCCGCGACGATGTCGAAGGCGCGTTCCCAGGTGACCGGCTCGTAGTGCTCACCGCCCTCCGGCAGGTACACCGGGTGCGTCAGCCGGCCCTGCTGGCCCAGCCAGTAGCCGCTGCGGGTGGCGAGGTCGGCGGCGGGGTGCGCGGCGAAGAACTCCGGGGTGACCCGGCGCAGGGTGGCCTCCTCGGCCACGGCCTTCGCGCCGTTCTCGCAGAACTCCGCCTTGTGCCGGTGGTCGCCCTCCGGCCAGGCGCAGCCCGGGCAGTCGAAGCCGTCCTTCTGATTGACACGCAGGAGCGTCAGCGCCGTCCGCTTCACCCCCATCTGCCGCTGTGCGACCCGCAGGGTGTGGCCGATCGCCGGGATACCCGCCGCCGCATGCTGGGGCTCCGTGACCTGCGGCGCGTCCTGAACCGGATCACCCTTGGGCGGCTTGGTCGCCATCGCGCGCTCCTTCGCTTACGCGTTGTGAAGTACGTCTCCGATCCTCGCACGCGCCGACGGCAGCGAGGCCGCTCGGGGCGGGGCAGGGCCGGCACGCTGTGGTTGCGCCGCCGGAACGAGCGCTGGCTGCTGCCGCCGGGCGGGAGAACGCCCCGAAGGGGCGCGGGGCTGTGCTCGATGTGCGGCTCCGCCGCGTGGGCGCGACCAGCCGCAGCACCCGCCGACGGATCGCGCGCCGGTGCCACAGGCGATCCCGGCACCGACTGTCAGTGGCACATGGCAGGATCGGGGTCGTGGCGAAGACAGCATCGAAGAAGACCGACAGCACCTCCGGCGGCCGACCGCGGCTGATGCTCATGGACGGGCACTCCCTGGCGTACCGCGCGTTCTTCGCGCTGCCCGCGGAGAACTTCACGACCGCGACGGGCCAGCCGACCAACGCGATCTACGGCTTCGCGTCGATGCTGGCCAACACCCTGCGTGACGAGGCGCCCACGCATTTCGCGGTGGCGTTCGACGTCTCCCGCAAGACCTGGCGGTCCGAGGAGTTCACCGAGTACAAGGCGAACCGCTCCAAGACCCCGGACGAGTTCAAGGGGCAGGTCGAGCTGATCGGCGAGCTGCTCGACTCCATGCACGTGCCCCGCTTCGCCGTCGAGGGCTTCGAGGCGGACGACGTCATCGCCACCCTCGCCACCCAGGCCGAGGCCGAGGGCTTCGACGTGCTGATCGTCACCGGCGACCGGGACTCGTTCCAGCTGGTGAGCGAGCACACCACGGTCCTGTATCCGACCAAGGGCGTCTCCGAGCTGACCCGCTTCACGCCGGAGAAGGTCTTCGAGAAGTACGGACTGACCCCCGCCCAGTACCCCGACTTCGCGGCGCTGCGCGGCGACCCGTCCGACAACCTGCCCGGCATCCCGGGCGTCGGCGAGAAGACGGCCGCGAAGTGGATCAACCAGTTCGGGTCCTTCGCGGAGCTGGTCGAGCGCGTCGACGAGGTCAAGGGCAAGGCCGGGCAGAATCTGCGCGACCACCTGGAGTCCGTCAAGCTCAACCGCCGGCTCACCGAGCTGGAGCGGCGCGTCGAGCTGCCGAAGACGGTCACCGACCTGGAGCGGACGGCGTACGACCGCAAGGGCGTCGCGGTGATCCTGGACACCCTGGAGATCCGCAACCCCTCCCTGCGCGAGCGGCTCTACGCCGTCGACCCGGGCGCCGAGGAGGCCGAGGCCGCCCCGGTGGTCGCGGACGGCGTGCAGCTGGACGGCACGGTGCTGGGCACCGGTGAGCTGGCCGGCTGGCTCGCCGAGCACGGAGACCGGCCGCTCGGCGTCGCGACGGTCGACACCTGGGCCCTGGGGACCGGCTCGGTCACCGAGGTCGCGCTGGCCGCGGCCGACGGGAAGGCCGCCTGGTTCGACCCGACCGAGACCGACGAGGCCGACGAGACGGCGTTGCGGACCTGGCTCGCCGACCCGGACCGGCCGAAGGTCCTGCACAACGCCAAGGGCGCCATGCGCGTCTTCGCCGAGCACGGCTGGAGCGTCGCCGGCGTGGACATGGACACCGCGCTGGCCGCCTACCTGGTCAAGCCGGGCCGCCGCTCCTTCGACCTGGACGCGCTGTCCCTGGAGTACCTGCACCGCGAGCTGGCCCCCGCCGCCGCGGCCGACGGACAGCTCGCCTTCGGCGCGGACGAGGGCGCCGAGGCCGAGGCGCTGATGGTGCAGGCCCGAGCCGTCCTCGACCTGGGCGATGCCTTCGAGGGCCGCCTGGCCGACGTCGGCGCCGCCGACCTGCTGCGCGACATGGAGCTGCCCACGTCCGCGCTGCTCGCCCGCATGGAGCGGCACGGCATCGCGGCCGACCGGGAGCACCTCCAGGCCATGGAGCAGATGTTCGCGGGAGCGGTCCAGCAGGCGGTGAAGGAGGCACACGCGGCGGCCGGACGGGAATTCAACCTGGGCTCGCCCAAGCAGCTCCAGGAGGTCCTCTTCGGCGAGTTGAACCTGCCGAAGACCAAGAAGACCAAGACCGGCTACACCACCGACGCCGACGCCCTGGCCTGGCTCGCCGCCCAGACGGACAACGAGCTGCCGGTGATCATGCTCCGCCACCGTGAGCAGGCCAAGCTGCGGGTCACGGTGGAGGGCCTGATCAAGACGATCGCCGCGGACGGCCGCATCCACACCACGTTCAACCAGACGGTCGCCGCGACCGGTCGCCTCTCCTCCACGGACCCGAACCTGCAGAACATCCCGGTCCGCACCGACGAGGGTCGCGCCATCCGCCGCGGCTTCGTGGTCGGCGAGGGCTTCGAGTCGCTGATGACGGCCGACTACAGCCAGATCGAGCTGCGGGTGATGGCCCACCTGTCCGAGGACGCGGGCCTGATCGAGGCGTTCACCTCCGGCGAGGACCTGCACACCACCGCGGCGGCCCAGGTCTTCTCCGTCGAGCGGTCGGCCGTGGACGCGGAGATGCGCCGCAAGATCAAGGCCATGTCCTACGGGCTGGCGTACGGCCTGTCCGCCTTCGGCCTCTCCCAGCAGCTCAACATCGAGGCGGCCGAGGCCCGCGGCCTGATGGACGCCTACTTCGAACGCTTCGGCGGCGTACGCGACTACCTGCGCCGGGTCGTCGACGAGGCCCGGGCCACCGGCTACACGGCCACCCTCTTCGGCCGCCGCCGCTATCTGCCCGACCTCAACAGCGACAACCGTCAGCGCCGCGAGGCGGCCGAGCGCATGGCGCTGAACGCGCCGATCCAGGGCACGGCGGCCGACATCGTCAAGATCGCCATGCTCAACGTGGACAAGGCACTGAACGAGGCCGGCCTCGCCTCGCGCATGCTCCTCCAGGTCCACGACGAAATCGTCCTGGAGATCGCACCCGGCGAGCGCGCCGAGGCAGAGGAACTGGTCCGCCGCGAAATGGCCAACGCGGTACAGCTCAGGGTCCCCCTGGGCGTCTCGGTGGGCGCGGGCCGCGACTGGGAATCAGCAGCACACTGACTCTCCGCTGCGGCTGCGGCTGCGGCTGCGGCTGTCGCTGCGGCGCGGGCTGCAGGTTGCCCCGGTCGCGGGCAGCCGCCATGCCGCCGTCGCCGTCGCTGCGGGCAGTCGTGCCGCTGGGGCGGCACGGATGGGCGCTGGGGGTACCTCCCAGGCCGTTCAGGCACTGGGGGAGGCACCCCGCAACGCGGGTTGCGCCCCCGCCCCCCGCCCGCCCCGTGCCGGCCACCCCGTAGCGCCGGGTGGGCACCCGCCCCGCCCCGCCCGGGCCGGCCGTCTCGTCGGCCCCGGTCGCGCACCCTGCCCCGCCCGGGCCGGCCACGCAGGCGCTCCCGGAGCACACGCACCCCGCCCCGTCCGCGCATCCCACAGCCCGCGCCGGGCAGAGAGCACCCCGTTCCACCCGCCCGCCCGTCCCCATCACTCCGGTGGCCCCCGAGGAAACGCCCCGACCCCGCTCTCCCTCCAGGATGCGGGCATGGGTATACGCATGCTCCACCACCGGACGACACCGGCACGGGCACGCACAGACGGACCCGCCCGCGTGCCACTCCTCCCGGTCCCGGTCTTCGCGCCGGGCGCAAGTACCGGCCGCACCCCCGCCACCCTCACGACGGTC
The DNA here is from genome assembly GCF_040686295.1 of Streptomyces sp. NPDC085944. Classification (NCBI taxonomy): domain Bacteria; kingdom Bacillati; phylum Actinomycetota; class Actinomycetes; order Kitasatosporales; family Streptomycetaceae; genus Streptomyces; species Streptomyces sp. NPDC085944. The sequence continues at coordinate 197,538 of NZ_JBFBJX010000007.1, forward strand.
CTGCACCGCACCGCGAAGGTGCTCCGCGGCAGACTCGTCCCCCGGGCCACCGGGACCGCCGTCCCGCACGAGACACCCGCCTGGCACCTGTGGGCCGACCTGGCCCGCGGCTACCTCGCGCTGGCGCTCACCCTGCTGCCCCGGCCCCGCCCCGCCCGCACGTTCACCGTGTTCGTCGCGAGCGCCGACCCCCTGGGCACACGACCCGGAGGCCCGGCTCCGTACTGACACCCCCGGAGCCACGGCGGCCGTGTGACGGAGGGCGAGCGCCACCACGATTCCTCATATGAGCAAGTGGTGAATATCGGGCACGAACGGGTGCCCGTGCAAAGCAAGTTGTCGTAGGGTCGCCTGCGGCCCCGTACGGGTCGGACGGACGAGGACGCGTGGGCGTTCAGGGGAGGGGTTCACTCTATGGCGGCGCATTTCGACAGGAGGCTCCGCAAGGCGGCGGTCACCACCACCGTCGCGGCGGTCGCGGTCGCGGCCCTGTCCGCGTCCCAGGCCCCCGACGTGACGGCCGACGGCAACGGCAGACAGACCGCTTCCGACAACGTGCCGACGTCCGACACGCCCGCCGCGGACAGCGCCACCGGCAACTCGCCCTACTACACCGACCTGCCGCCGCTCAACAGCCCCAGCCCGGCCCCGACCACGGGCACTCCCACGTCCCCGGGCTCGTCCGAGGCCGGCATCCCCGCGACCGTCCTCGACGCCTACAAGAAGGCCGAGTCGGAGCTGCGCCGTGCCAAGCCCGGCTGCAACCTGCCCTGGCAACTGCTCGCCGCCATCGGCAAGGTGGAGTCCGGTCAGGCCCGCGGCGGCCGCGTCGACGCCAACGGCACCACGATCGGCAGGATCATCGGCCCGCAGCTCGACGGCAACGGCTTCGCGCTCATCAAGGACACGGACAACGGTGTCTACGACGGCAACAGCAGTTACGACAACGCCGTCGGACCCATGCAGTTCATCCCGTCCACCTGGGCGTGGGCGGGCCGCGACGGCAACGGCGACGGCAAGGAAGACCCCAACAACGTCTACGACGCCGCGCTCGCCGCCGGCCACTACCTGTGCCGCTACGACTGGGACCTGTCCGACCAGGCCGACCTCAACCGCGCGATCCTCAGCTACAACAACTCGCAGGACTACCTGAACACGGTCCTGTCGTGGCTGGAGCACTATCGCAAGGGCACCCGCGAGATCCCGGACGGCACCGGCAGCCTTCCGGTCGGCCGCAGCGACGACACCAACGCGGGCGCCAGCCCCTCGCCGGGCCGCACGGGCGCGAACACCGGATCCCAGGCCCCGAGCACCCCGAGCACCCCGAGCAGCCCGAGCCCGAGCAAGCCGCCGGCCTCGGAGACGCCCACCAAGCCGGGGAGCCCGAGCACCAAGCCGCCGACGGACCCGGCGCCGCCGACCGAGACCCCCGCCCCGACACCCACGCCGACGCCCACCGACACCGTTCACCATCTGGAGAACGCCGGCACCACGGGCCTCACCGCGACCGCGGGCGACGCCTTCGCCGAGAAGATCAGCACCCGCGCCGAGACCAAGGCCGGCGACGCCGTCGGCAAGGTGCGCATCCGCTTCACCGTCCTGGGCGACACGGACGCCACCTTCACCGGTGGCGAGAAGGTCGCCGCGGTCACCACCAACGCCTCCGGCGTGGCCGTGGCGCCCGCGCTGGTGGCGGGCGAGCAGACCGGTGCGTTCACCGTCCGCGCCACCGTGGTCGGCCGTACCGTCCCGGGCCTCGACTACAAGGCCACCGTCACCGAGCGCGTCGCCGACACCCTCACCAGCACCGGTCCGAAGGAGCTGACGTGCACGCCGGGCGGCGAGTTCGCCGACCAGGTGGAGGTGAAGGCCACGCTCAAGGGCGCCGTCGCGGACAAGGTCGCCGTCACCGCCACCCTCGTCAAGTCGGACGCCGACCCGGCCGAGAACGACAAGGGCCCCTACTTCAAGGACGCCGACGGCAAGGCCGTCCGCACCCTGACCGGCCGGCAGACCGACGCCGAGGGCCTGCTGCGGCTGCCGAAGCTGTACGCCGACGACACCGAGGGCACCTACATCCTCCGGCTCACCACGCCGGGCGGCGCCACCCTCGACATCACCCTGAAGGTGGCCGAGCCGGCCGAACCGACACCGGAGCCGTCCACCGACCCGTCGACGGCCCCCTCGGCCCAGCCGTCGACCGAACCGACGGCGTAGGAGCCGTCCCGCCCGCACCCGGCGGGGCGCTCTCCGCCCCGCCGACCGCGGTCACCTCCCGAGCCGTGCCTTCGTGTACCGCGTCGGCTCCGCCGTGGCCGGGTCCTCGGGCCACGGATGCTTCGGATACCGGCCGCGCAGCTCCGCCCGTACGCCCCGGTATCCGTCCTTCCAGAAGGAGGCCAGGTCCGCGGTGACCGCGGCGGGACGGCCGGCGGGGGACAGGAGATGGACCAGGAGTGGCACCCCGGCGATCTCCGGTGACCGCTGCAGCCCGAACATCTCCTGCAACTTCACCGCGAGGACGGGCTGTTCGGGGTTGGCGTAGTCGATCCGGATCCTGGACCCACTGGGGACGACGATCCGTTCGGGGGCCAGCTCGTCGAGCCGCGCCGCCTCCCCGGAGGCCCAGGGCAGCAGCCGTGCCAGCGCCTGGCCGGCGTCGATCCGCCCCAGGTCGGCCCGCCGCCGGGCCCGGCTCAGCTCGGGCTCCAGCCACTCGTCCACGCGCGCGAGGAGCGCGTCGTCGGACACGTCCGGCCAGGGCTCGCCGAGATGCCGCCGCAGGAACGCGAGCCGCTCGCGCAGCAGATCGCCGTCGGCCGACCGGCGCAGCAGCCCGAACCCTTCCCTCCGCAACCCCTCCAGCAGTGCGCCCCGCACGAGACCGGGGTCGGCGTCGGCGAGGGGCCGCACCGCGAGCTCCACCGCCCCGAGCCGCTCGACGCGCCGGGCCACCACGTCGCCGTCGGCCCAGTGCACCTCGTCCCGTTCGGTCTTCAGCGCCCCTGCCGCGAGCCGCGCGATGTCCTCGTCGACGACCGCACCGAGTTGCACGCGCGCGTGTCCCTTGCCCACGGGCCGGTCGGCGACGGCGACGGCGATCCACGGCGCCCCACGCAGCCCGGACGTCTCCGACAGCTCCGCCCGGGTACCGGACACCATCAGGTACGAACCGCCGTCCTTCCTGGCCACCCGCTCCGGAAACGCCAGAGCGGCCACCAGCCCGGCGAGCACGTCCTCCCCGACCCGCTGCCCGCACCCGTCGCCCGCGCCCTCGACAGCGCCCCGCAGCCGCCGTACCTCGGCCCGCCACCGCGCCCCGTACGCGTCGCCGGCACGCCGAGCGGCCCGCAGTACGGCCGCCAGGTCGTCCCCGTACTCCCGCGGCGTCTCCTCACTCAACAGCCCCACCACCTCGGCCACCACCTCACCCCCACGGCCCCTGTCCCCGCCGGCGCGGTCCCCGCCCGCCGCAGGGGCGCCGGCCTCGGAGGCAGCCGCCGAGGCCTCGCGGGTCCCGGGTGTGCCCGCTCCGGTGGCATCGTCCGCCTGGAGACCACCGGCGCGGGAGGCGCCCGTCGGTGACCCGCCCGTCCGGGAGCCGCCGGCGCGGTCCCCGCCAGCGGTACGGTCGCCCGCCCCGGAGGCAGGCGCTCCGGGGCGGCCGGTCCCGGCACCACCTGATCCGGAGGAGTCCGTCCCGCAACCGTCGGTGTCACCGGGCCTCGCCCCGGGGGTGTCCGTCGCCGCGGTGGCCGCCCCGGAGTCACGTCGTCCAGCAGTGCTCGTTCCGGCGGGAGTTTCGGTGGGGCCTGTCCCGAAGGTGCCGGTCCGCGGTGCACCCGCACCGCGGTGTGCTGTCCCGGGGCCCTCGGTCCCGGAGCCCTCGGCCCGGGAGACGACCGGGCGGGCGGTGTCGCCGTCGGCGTGTCGGGGGTCCGGCGTCTTCGTCGGCGAGGACCCCAGGCCCGGGGACCGCGCGCCGGAGCGGCCGGGAGACGGCGAAGACCGCGCGCCCGAGCGGCCAGGAGACGGCGACGACCGCGCACCGGAGCGGCCGGCAGACGCCGCCGTTTCGGGGGCGGGCCGGCGTGAAACTCCCGCGCTCAGCTCCTCCGCGTCCAGGAGGGCCCGGCCCAGCCGGGGATGCACCCCGAGGCGGGCCAGCCTTGTGCCCCGTGCCGTCGCGCGCCCGGCCGCGTCCACCGCGCCGACCGCCTCCAGCACCGACCGGGCGGCCGTCATCGCCCCGCCCGGCGGCGGATCGAGCAGCGCCAGTCCGGACGCGTCCGGATCGCCCCAGCAGGCCGCCTGCAACGCGAACGCCGTCAGGTCGGCCACCTTGATCTCCGGTGCCGGGAACCGCGGCAGCCGGGCGTCCTCCGCCTCCGCCCAGCAGCGGTACACCACCCCCGGCGCCTCACGGCCGGCCCGGCCCGCCCGCTGCCGCGCCGCCGCCCGCGAGGCCCGTACCGTCGTCAGCGCGCTCAGCCCGCGCGCGTGGTCCACCCGCGGTTCCCGCGCAAGGCCCGCGTCCACGACCACCCGCACGCCCGGAACCGTCAGCGACGACTCGGCCACCGCGGTCGCCAGCACCACCCTGCGCCGCGCCCCGGGCGCCAGCACCGCGTCCTGCACGGCGCCGGGCGCCCGACCGTGCACCTGGAGCACGTCGACGTCCCCGAGCGCCCCCAGCCGCCCGGCCACACGGGAGATCTCGCCGACCCCCGGCAGGAAACACAGCACGTCCCCGTCCCGCTCGGCCAGCGCCCGCCGCACCACCGACGCCACGTGCGTGAGCAGTGCCGGGTCCACCCGCATTCCGTGCGGCGGCCGCACGGGTCGCGCCGGTGGCGCCCAGACGACCTCGACGGGGTACGACACGCCCGGCGCCTCGACGACCGGCGCGTCGCCCAGCAGCCGGGACCAGCCCTCCGCGTCGGTCGTCGCGGACGCGGCCACCAGCCGCAACTCAGGACGCAGGGTCTGCCGCACGTCCCACAGGAACGCCGCCGTCGTGTCCGCGTCCAGATGCCGCTCGTGACACTCGTCCAGCACCACGACGTCGACGCCCGTCAGCTCCTGGTCCCGCTGGAGCCGCTGCAGCAGCACACCGGTCGTGACGACCTCCACGCGTGGGTGGCGCCCGACCACCCGTTCACCGCGCACCGTGTACCCGACGCGTTCGCCCGGCCTCTCGCCCAGCAGCCACGCCATCCGCCGGGCCGCCGCCCGCGCCGCGATCCGCCGCGGCTCGGCCACGACCACGCGCCGCGCGGGAGCGCCCTTCCCGCCCAGCAGCCCGGCCAGCGCCAGCGGCACCAGCGTGGTCTTCCCGGTGCCGGGCGGCGCGACCAGCACCGCCGTACCGTGCCCCTTCAGGGCGTCGTGCAGCGCGGGCAGGGCACCGCGCACGGGCAGCGCGTCCAAGGCGTCGTAACGGATCACGCCCCCAGTGTCGTACGTCCGCGAAACCGCCCTCCCAGGCGCGCGTGGCACCACGCTCCGGGAGGTGCGGCTCAGTCGCGCTCGCAGACGAAGATCGCGGTCCCCGGGATCAGATGCCCGCGCAGCGGGGACCAGCCGCCCCACTCCGAGGTGTTCCAGTCGGGCCACTCCGGCTCCACGAGGTCCACCAGGCGGAACCCGGACGTCACCACGTCCCGCACCCGGTCCCCGAGCGTCCTGTGGTGCTCGACGTACACCGCGAGACCCTCGTCGTCCTGCTCCACGTACGGGGTGCGGTCGAAGTACGACGCGGACACCGACAGCCCCTCGGGGCCCGGCTCGTCCGGGAACGCCCAGCGCAGCGGGTGCGTGACCGAGAAGACGAAGCGGCCGCCGGGCCGCAGCACCCGGCGCACCTCCCGCAGCACCAGCCGCGGGTCGGCGACGAACGGCAGCGCCCCGTACGCCGAGCACGCCAGGTCGAACGAGCCGTCCGCGAAGGGCAGCACGGCGGCGTCGGCGCACACCAGGGGAAACGAACCGCCGATGCGCAGGGCGTGCTGGAGCTGGCGGTGGGAGAGGTCCAGGGCCACCGGACGGGCGCCCTGGGCGGTCAGCCAGCGCGAGCACTGGGCGGCGCCGGCGCCGATCTCCAGGACGTCCTTGCCCTTCAGCTCCTCCGGCGGGCCGAGCAGCTCGGCCTCCACCTCGTCCAGGCCCTCGGGACACCACACGAAGCGGTCGTCGCCGAGAAAGGTGCCGTGCTCGGTCTGGTACTCGTCCGCGTTCCGGTCCCACCAGCCGCGGTTGGCCCTGGAACTCTCCGTGACACCTGCGGCACGCCGGGTCGCCTCCGGCTCGTGTTCTTCGGCTCCGTCGGCCCCGAATGCGGCCTCGGACGTTACGGGCTCTTGGATGACCGGCTCCCTCGTACTAGTCTGCGGGCTCTTCCGTGCCGCCCGTCCCGCGTGTCACACAAGGGGCATCCAGGGGTCCGTGTGGCCTCGGGAGACGGCTTTTGTGCCGGGTATGCGGGGATCCGCCCCGGGTGGGCGGCTTCGTGCATTGACCCTGCCCGGCTGCCCCCGTATGCTACAAGTTGCGCTGCGGGCCTGCGCACCTCAGACGTAGCAGGTCGCGCTCGCATCTGTTGTATGTCCCCTCGGTTCTCGAGGCGTCACCAGTGGATTTCGGTGAGGCTTCCTTGGCTGTCCGGCTTCTGCAGAGCGAAACGGGCTCCCGGCGTAAGCAGTACCTACGACTTCAATGTCCGTACCGGAGCCCTTTCCCACATGACGAGCAGCACCGAGACCACCGCCACCACCCCGCAGGTTGCGGTCAACGACATCGGTAACGAGGAAGCCTTCCTCGCCGCGATCGACGAGACGATCAAGTACTTCAACGACGGCGACATCGTCGACGGCGTCATCGTGAAGGTCGACCGGGACGAGGTCCTGCTCGACATCGGTTACAAGACCGAAGGTGTCATCCCGAGCCGCGAGCTCTCGATCAAGCACGACGTCGACCCCAACGAGGTCGTCGCCGTCGGTGACGAGATCGAGGCCCTGGTCCTCCAGAAGGAGGACAAGGAAGGCCGCCTGATCCTCTCGAAGAAGCGCGCCCAGTACGAGCGTGCCTGGGGCACCATCGAGAAGATCAAGGAAGAGGACGGCATCGTCACCGGTACCGTCATCGAGGTCGTCAAGGGTGGTCTCATCCTCGACATCGGCCTCCGCGGCTTCCTCCCGGCCTCCCTGGTCGAGATGCGCCGTGTCCGCGACCTCCAGCCCTACGTGGGCAAGGAGCTCGAGGCGAAGATCATCGAGCTGGACAAGAACCGCAACAACGTGGTCCTGTCCCGCCGTGCCTGGCTGGAGCAGACCCAGTCCGAGGTCCGCCAGACGTTCCTCACCACCCTCCAGAAGGGTCAGGTCCGTTCCGGCGTCGTCTCCTCGATCGTCAACTTCGGTGCCTTCGTGGACCTGGGTGGCGTCGACGGTCTGGTCCACGTCTCCGAGCTGTCCTGGAAGCACATCGACCACCCCTCCGAGGTCGTCGAGGTCGGCCAGGAGGTCACCGTCGAGGTCCTCGACGTCGACATGGACCGCGAGCGTGTCTCCCTGTCGCTGAAGGCGACCCAGGAAGACCCGTGGCAGCAGTTCGCCCGCACCCACCAGATCGGCCAGGTCGTGCCCGGCAAGGTCACGAAGCTGGTGCCGTTCGGTGCGTTCGTCCGCGTGGACGAGGGCATCGAGGGTCTGGTCCACATCTCCGAGCTGGCCGAGCGCCACGTGGAGATCCCGGAGCAGGTCGTCCAGGTCAACGACGAGATCTTCGTCAAGGTCATCGACATCGACCTCGAGCGCCGCCGCATCAGCCTCTCGCTGAAGCAGGCCAACGAGGCCTTCGGTGCCGACCCGTCCGCGGTCGAGTTCGACCCGACCCTGTACGGCATGGCCGCGTCCTACGACGACCAGGGCAACTACATCTACCCCGAGGGCTTCGACCCCGAGACCAACGACTGGCTCGAGGGCTACGAGACCCAGCGCGAGGCCTGGGAGACGCAGTACGCCGAGGCCCAGCAGCGCTTCGAGCAGCACCAGGCGCAGGTCATCAAGTCCCGCGAGGCGGACGAGAAGGCCGCTGCCGAGGGTGTCGACACCGCGGGTGCGGCCCAGGCCGCGTCCGGCAGCGGTGGCGGCGGCTCGTACTCCTCCGAGGGCGGCGACAACTCCGGCGCCCTCGCGTCGGACGAGGCGCTGGCCGCGCTGCGCGAGAAGCTGGCCGGCGGCCAGAGCTGAAGCTCTGCACACCGGCCGCTGACCCACAGCGGTTGAAGCACAGTGGTTGACCAAGGGGCCGCACCTTTCGAGGTGCGGCCCCTTCGGTGTTCCTCCTGCGGGAATGCCCCACCCCACACCGGCGTTGTCACTTGTGAACACAAGGAGGGGAGCGGTCACTGTGCTTGATCCGCAGGATTTGTACGCCTGGGAGCCGAAGGGCCTCGCCGTCGTCGACATGGCACTCGCCCAGGAGTCTGCCGGACTGGTCATGCTGTACCACTTCGACGGATACATCGACGCCGGCGAGACCGGCGACCAGATCGTCGACCAGGTGCTCGACTCGCTGCCCCACCAGGTCGTCGCCCGCTTCGACCACGACCGGCTGGTGGACTACCGGGCCCGTCGGCCGCTGCTGACCTTCAAGCGCGACACGTGGACGGACTACGAGGAGCCGACCATCGAGGTCCGGCTCGTCCAGGACGCCACCGGGGCGCCCTTCCTGATCCTGTCGGGTCCCGAGCCGGACGTCGAGTGGGAGCGGTTCGCGGCCGCCGTACGGCAGATCGTGGAGCGGCTCGGCGTGCGCCTCGCGGTGAGCTTCCACGGCATCCCCATGGGCGTCCCGCACACCCGGCCCGTCGGCATCACCCCGCACGGCACCCGAACCGACCTCGTGCCGGGCCACCGCAGTCCCTTCGAGGAGGCGCAGGTCCCCGGCAGCGCGGAGGCGCTCGTCGAGTACCGGCTCGCGCAGGCCGGCCACGACGTGCTCGGCGTCGCCGCGCACGTCCCGCACTACATCGCCCGCTCCCCGTACCCGGACGCGGCGCTGACCGTCCTGGAGGCGATCACCGCGGCGACCGGCCTGGTGCTGCCGGGCATCGCGCACTCCCTGCGCACCGACGCCCACCGCACCCAGACGGAGATCGACCGGCAGATCCAGGAGGGCGACGAGGAGCTCACCGCCCTCGTCCAGGGCCTGGAGCACCAGTACGACGCGGCCGCGGGCGCCGAGACCCGGGGCAACATGCTCGCCGAGCCCGTCGAGATCCCCTCCGCGGACGAGATCGGCCGCGAGTTCGAACGGTTCCTGGCGGAGCGGGAGGGCGACGGCTGATCCGGTAATCTGGCGGATGGGCGCGCCCCACCTCTCCCCGCTTCAGCGGGGGTGATCCGGTGGGTCTGACCGGCGGTATCGGAGTCGGTAAGTTGCTCCCCGCACCCGCGGGGACAGGTGAGGTGGAGGCGCGGTCATGCTGTCCGTGGGCCTGACCGGCGGAATCGGCGCCGGCAAGAGCGAGGTGTCCCGGCTCCTCGTCGAGCACGGCGCGGTACTCGTCGACGCCGACCGGATCGCGCGCGAGGTCGTCGCCCCGGGGACGCCGGGACTCGCCGCGGTCGTCGCGGCGTTCGGCGAGGACGTCCTCGCCGAGGACGGCGGCCTGGACCGGCCCAGGCTGGGCTCGATCGTGTTCTCCGACCCGGAGAAGCTGGCCGTCCTGAACGGCATCGTGCACCCCCTGGTCGGTGAACGATCCCGCGCGCTCGAAGAGGCCGCCGCCGAGGACGCCGTCGTCGTCCACGACGTCCCCCTGCTCACGGAGAACGGCCTGGCACCGCTGTACGACCTCGTGGTCGTCGTGGACGCCGACCCCGCCACCCAGCTCGACCGGCTGGTACGGCTGCGCGGCATGACCGAGCAGGACGCACGGGCGCGCATGGCCGCGCAGGCGACGCGAGAGCAGCGCCGGGAGATCGCGGACGTGGTCGTCGACAACGATGTACCGCTGGAGGAGCTGCGGCGCCGCGTGGCAGAGGTGTGGACCGACCTGGTGCGCAGGGCGCACTCGGACCGGCACTCGGATCGGCGCACGGAATAGCGGCCCTCCCGCGCGCGTTGATCCCTTACAGCGAGGGAAGGACTCAGCCGTGCCCGAGACAAGCGGTCCTGTCGGACGTACTCCGGAGACTGACGTCATCGACTTCCGTGCCGCCGAGCAACTGCTCGCCGCGCGGGACCCGCGTGGCGCGGTGAAGCTGCTCGACGGGGTCATCGGCGCCCATCCCGAGAACACCGCCGCGCGGATGCTGCGCGCGCGTGCCTTCTTCGCGGCGGCGCAACTGCGACCGGCCGAGCTGGAGTTCACCATCGTCCTGGAGCGGGAGCCGGACAACGCGTTCGCGCACTTCGCACTCGCCCGCACCTATGAGCGCCGGGGCTGCCCCGACCAGGCCCGACGCCACTTCCGGCTGGCCGCGGCGCTGGACCCGAACCCGGAGTACCTGCAGCAGGCGCGGTTCGACTCCTGACGGTCCCGGCTCCGGCGGGGTGGTCCGGCCGTCGCCGTCGTCAGCGCTTCGGCGGGAGGTACGGTGGGACGTTCCGGCCCGGCTGGTAGTGCGGGCCCTGGCGGATGTGCCGCAGGATCACGGTCAGGTCGACCGTGGCGACGAGCCACAGCACACCGCAGGCGAGGGCCCATCCGAACCGTCCCGTGAGTGCGAAGGCGGCCGTGCCGAAGATCGCCCAGACCAGCCCCCACAGGCTCAGCCAGAAACGCGCCCGCAGCGCACTGCGCGCGGTGGCCGGTTCACTGCCCGTACGCATCGGTTCACCACTCCTGTAATGAACGTACTCCGGCAGGCCGCGCGGGGGAAACGAGGCCTGCGGTGCGGCCGGCCGCAGCGCGCGACGGGACGCGTTCACTCGGTCGGGTGAATCGGCTGTGGAGGGGAACGGGTGTGCGGGGGCGGGCCGTTGGACGGGCATGGAGCTGAGAATGCGAGAGGGATACCAGGGCACGGGTCCGGGGGCCATCACCCCGGACGGCTGCGCGGTCGAGCTCTATTCGCGGCTGCCCGCCGGAGCCGAGCCGGACATCATCGCCGCCGCCGTGCCCGGGGGCGCGCGGATACTGGAGCTGGGCAGCGGGGTGGGACGCATGACCCATCCTCTGCTGGAGCGGGGCTTCACCGTCACCGCGGTGGACGAGTCCGCCGAGATGCTGGAGCGCGTGCTCGGTGCGCGCACCGTGTGCAGCCCGATCGAGGATCTCGACCTCGGCGAGCGCTTCGACGTGGTGATGCTGGCGTCGTTCCTCGTCCACGCCGGGGACACCGAGGTCAGACGGGGGCTGCTGCGCACCTGTGCCCGGCATGTCACGGACGACGGCTGTGTACTGATCCAGCGCGAGGCGGCGGACTACCACTCGAACCTGCCCCGTGAGCGGGTGGACCCCAGCGGCTTCACCGTCCGGATCCTGTCGGCGGACCCGGTGGGGGACGGGGTCAATTCGGTCCGTGCGGAGTACGAGTTCCCGGACGCGGTCTGGACGCAGACCTTCCGGGCCCGGCCGCTGACCAGGGAGCAGTTCGAGGAGGCACTGGGGGAGGCGGGACTCGCGGTGGACCGGTATCTCACCGACGACGAGACGTGGGTGAGGGCGGTGCCGGTCCGGCGATGAGTTCCGGTGCGGCGGGCGGTCTGTATCCCCGACAGCCGGCACGGACCGCTCACCACAGGAGACCCTCATGTCCGACACCACCGCTTCCCCCGCTCGCACCGTTACGGCCCGTGGCCGTGGGCTCCGCATCGCCCTGCGCACGGTGCAGGTGCTCCTGGCGGTGTTCTTCGCCGTCGCGAGCGCCCTGCCCAAGCTGATCGCGCACTCCTCGGCGGCCGACACCTTCGCCGAGATGGGCTGGGGCACCGCCGGCATGTACGCGATCGGCGTCCTCGAGCTGGCGGGAGCGGTCGCCCTGCTGGTCCCGGTGCTGCAGTCGGTGGCGGCGACGGCCCTGAGCGCGCTGATGGTGGGCGCGTTCGTCGTCCAGCTCACCTACTTCGACGGCGAGAACGCGGCGACACCGCTCATCCTGACGGTGCCGCTCCTGATCGTCGCCCGGGCCCGCCGCGGGCACCACGAGGAGTTGCGCCGCCTGGTGCGGGCCCGGGTCCGACGCGGCTGACCCGGTCCGGCGCCGGGCGTGCCACGGCCGCGCTCAGGGCCTGCTGCCGGCATCCCTTCGGGAGCTGCTCAGGCCCTCCAGCCCGCGCAGGCGGTCCATCTCGCGGCGGTCGCGCTTGGTCGGGCGGCCGGCGCCCCGGTCCCGGACGCCGGCCGGGGCGACCGCCTCGCGGGGCGGGGGCGGCGGGGAGTTGTCGACGTAGCACTGGACGGCGACCGGCGCACCGACGCGCTTGCGGATCAGCCGCTTCACGACGACGACGCGTTCCCGGCCCTCGTGGCGCAGGCGCACCTCGTCGCCGACGCGGAGCGCGTACGCGGGCTTCACCCGCTCGCCGTTCACCCGGACGTGGCCGCCGCGGCAGGCGGTGGCGCCCAGGGAGCGGGTCTTGATCAGCCGGACGGCCCAGATCCAGCTGTCCACGCGGACGGTCTCGCCGCTCTGCGGCCCGGCGGCCTCGGCCGCGGCGATCGCCGCGGCGGTCTTCGGGTCCGGTGGCGCGGCGGTGGCAGCGGCGCCGTCCTGCGGGGCGGCCACCGGGCCGCTCCCGCCTTCGTCATGCTCGGAAGCCATGCCTCGACCTTAACCGCCCGGCACAGTGGCACGGGCCGTGATTTCCGGGGCCCGGCGGTGGTGGACTTACGGTGGACGCATGGACAACGGCGCCCTTCCCGTACTCGACCAGCGCATCGCGGGCTGCCGGGCCTGCCCGAGACTGGTCGAGTGGCGGGAGGAGGTGGCCCGCACCAAGCGGGCGGCGTTCGCCGACTGGACGTACTGGGGCAGGCCGGTACCCGGATTCGGGCCGCCTGACGCGCGACTGCTGATCCTCGGGCTGGCCCCCGCCGCCCACGGCGGGAACCGCACCGGCCGGATGTTCACCGGCGACCGTTCCGGTGACGTCCTGTACCAGGCGCTGTACGACGTCGGCCTCGCCTCGCAGCCCACCGCGGTCAGCGTGGACGACGGCCTCGAACTGTACGGCGTACGCATCACCTCCCCGGTGCACTGCGCCCCGCCCGCCAACAAGCCCACCCCCGCCGAACGGGACACCTGCCGGGCCTGGCTCGGCCAGGAGCTCGAACTGCTGAGGCCGACCCTGCGGGCGGTGGTCGTGCTCGGCGCCTTCGGCTGGCAGGCGGCGCTGCCCGCGTTCGCCTGGGCGGGTTGGACCGTGCCCCGCCCCCGCCCGGCCTTCGCACACGGCGGACACGTGACGCTCGACGCGCCCGACGGGCCGGACCTCCACCTCCACGGCTGCTTCCACGTCAGCCAGCGCAACACCTTCACCGGCAGACTCACCCCCGAGATGCTGCGCGACGTGCTGCGCACGGCGGCGGAGACGGCGGAGCTGCCCACCCGGTGAGGCCGCACCGCAAAAAAGGATGAGCGCCCGCAGCCGCCGCGGCTACGGTGCTCCGATGGGCCTGTATCCGGAGATCGAACCGTACGACCACGGCATGCTCGACGTCGGCGACGACAACCGCGTCTACTGGGAGACCTGCGGAAACCCGCAGGGCAAGCCCGCTCTGGTGCTGCACGGAGGGCCCGGCAGCCGTGCGAGCCCGGGCCTGAGGAGGTACTTCGATCCCGCCGCCTACCGGATCGTCCTCCTCGACCAGCGCGGCGCCGGGCGTTCGCGGCCCCGCGCCGGCGCCCACGACACCGACATGAGCGTCAACACGACCGCCCACCTCATGGCCGACCTGGAGCGGCTGCGGACCCACCTGGGCATCGGGCGGTGGCTGGTGTGGGGCGTGTCGTGGGGGTCCGTGCTGGGCCTGCGGTACGCGCAGACGCATCCCGGGGTGGTGACCGAGCTGGTGCTGACGGGGGTCGCCACCGGCTCCAACGCCGAAGTGGCCCTCCTGACCCGCGGGCTGGGACACATCTTCCCCGAGGCCCACGAGCGATTCCTCGCCGAGCTGCCCGCGGACCAACGCGACGGCAACCTCGCGGCCGCCTACAACCGCCTACTGGAGTCTGCGGACCCGGCGGTCCGTGAGCGTGCCGCGCGGGCCTGGACCGACTGGGAGACGGCGACGATTCCGGCACCGCCCGGCTCGGTCGCCCGGTTCCGGGACCCGGAGTTCCGCCTGGGCTTCGCGCGCACCGTCACGCACTACTGGGGCAACGACCACTTCCTCGGCGACGGCAACGACGAGGGCGTCGTCCTCAGGGACGCGCACCGGCTGAAGGGCGTCCCCGGCACCCTGGTCCAGGGCAGCCTCGACTTCGGCAACCTTCTCGGCATCGTCTGGCGGCTCCATCACGCCTGGCCGGACAGTGAGCTGGTGGTCGTGGACGAGGCAGGTCACGACGCCGGGACGGCCGGCGACGAGGCTCTGATCGCCGCGACGGACAAGTACGCGCGCGGCGACACCGGAGGGTGATGCCTAGCCAGGGGTGTCGTTTGGATCGGGTCGGCTCCAGGCAAGGGGGCCGTGTGGCCGACCCGAGCGGGGGCGATGGGGGCCCCTCCCGCGCGGGCGAAGCCGAGCGTGGGGGAGCGTGCGGCTGCAAGGCGGAGGAGGGCGGCAACGCGGAGCGTCGACAACCGACGACAACGCCGCTGGGGGCACCTCCCACGCCCTTCAGGCAGTGGGGGAGCGCGTGCCGGACCCCGCGACCCCGGCACGATCCAAACGACGCCCCCTAAGGGCGCCACACGTAGCGCACGTCCGGCTCGCGCTCCTCGTTGCGGCCGCCGTCCGTCCACTCCACGGGCTTGAAACCGTGCCGCGTGTAGAAGCGCCGTGCGGGCGTGTTGACCTGGAAGGTCCACAACGACAGCCCGTTCGCCCGGCGCTCCTTGGCCAGGGCGACGAACCGGTCCCCGATCCCGCGGCCGCGCCGCTCGGGGGCGAGGTACAGCTGAGACAGCTCCTCGCCCTCCAGCGCCATCACACCGGCCACCGCGCCGTCGGCCCCCTCCGCCACCCAGGTCTCGCACCGCTCCACCACCACGTGCCGGAACCACGCACGGACCTCGGCGTCCGAGTGGGGCCGGACCACGGCCGGGAGCGCGGCGGTGAAGGAACGCAGCCAGACGTCGGCCGCCGCACGGGCGTCGGCGGCCGAGGCGCGCCGCAGCACGACCGCGTCGGTGTCGTCACCCGGGCTCACGGACGGCCCTCCTCCGGCACGACCGCGGTCGCGGTGATCTCCACCAGTTGTCCCGGATAGCCGAGGCAGGCCACCCCGAGCAGCGTCGAGGAGTGCGGACCGGCGCTCAGCCCGGACGCCTCGACGACGCTCCAGACGGCGGACAGCGCGGCGGTCTCGGCGCTCACGACGTACACGTCGGTCGACACCACGTGCTCCAGGCCGCTGCCGACGGCACGCAACTGCTCGGTGAGGTTCGCGATCACCTGCTCCGCCTGACGGACCGGATCGCCCTCCCCGACCAGCTTCCCCTCGGCGTCGAGCGGGACGGAACCGGCGAGCAGGGCGAGTCTGGTCCCGGCCTCGACGACGGAGGCGTGGGAGTAGGTGGGCGGCGGAAAGAGACCGGGCACGGTCACGCGCTGGATCACGTGGACTCCTGGAAGACGGACGGACAGCCTGCCGATCGTCCGTCCTCCGCCCGCACCGGCGCACCCGAATTACCGTCACCCACGGCCGCGCCCCCGGACCCGTCGAGCGCGCGATCGTCACATGCGCGCAACACACGCGTTCCCGTGCCGCCCACGTGCTCCCTTATCGTTGACATCACGTCGTCGACGCCACGTCCTCGGCATCACGTCGTCCTCGGCATCACGTCGTCGACACCACGCACACCCGCCCGGCCACCGTCGTCCGAAGGCTCACCACCGCCCTCGACCGGACGACAGGAGCCCCGCATCCCGTGTTCCGCACCGCCCGCCGCGCCCCGCACGCCCTTCCGCCCTGGCTCGGCCACGCCCTGAACGCCCAGCGCGGTCCCGTGCCGTGGAACGCGGTGGTCCGGGGCGCCCTGGCCGGCGGCCCGCTGCTGACCGCGGCACTGGTCGCCGGGCGGGCCTCCCTCGGGGTCGTCGCGGCGATCGCCGCCATGCTGGCCGGCATCAACGACCGTCCCGGCAGTCGCCGTACCTCCGTGCGACGGATCGGCGTACCCGCGCTCGCGGGAGCGGCCGGGCTGCTGGCCGGGACGTACGCCGGGCCGCACCTGGGGACCGTGGCGCTCACCGCGCTGCTGACCGGGCTCGGGCTGGCCGCCGGAGCCGTCAGTGCGATCGGGCCGGTGGCCTCGGCGACCGGGACGCAGCTGCTGGTCGGCAGCGCCGTGGGCGCCGGGATGCCGCTGCCCGACCCCGGCTGGCAGACCGTGCCGGCGTTCCTCGCCGGGGCCGGATGGCTGCTCCTGCTGCGACTGGTGCTGCCCACCCCCGCCGCCCTCACCGGTGACCTCCGTCTCGACTTCCGCTTCGACGGGGAGCGGGCGGCCGTCGCCGACGTCTACGAGGCCGTCGCCGCACTGCTCGACGCGATCGGTACCGGGGACGCCGTCGCCCGGCGGGCCGCGCTCACCGCCGCTCTCGACCACGCGCAGGACACGCTCGCCGGACCCCGGCTGCGGCGCCGTGCCTCGACCGCGGCCGAACGGCGGCTGCACGCCCAGTACGCGGCCGCGCTGCCCCTGGGCGAGGCCGCGACCGCGCTCGCGTGGGCCGAGCAGGCCGTGCCCGCGCGGGCCGCCGAGGGGCCCCGGCGGCTCGCGGCGGCCGTCCGCGGCAACAGCCCCGCCGGGCCGCTGCCCGCGCCCTGCCGGTCCGACCCCGCCCTGCGCGCCCTGGACGACGCACTGCTGCACGCGGCGGAGGCCTTCGACCGGGGCAGGGGACCGGAGCTGCACGTCCGGAGGCGGTCGCCGCGCTCCGTGGCGCGGGTGGTGCTCGGCGCGGGCGGACGGGAGTACGGGCTGCGGGCCGGGCTGTGCTTCGGTGCCGGTGCCGCCGTCGCCCAGGTGCTGCACCACGGGCACTGGTACGGCTCCCACCAGCACTGGTACTGGCTGCCCGCCACCGCCGTCTTCCTCGTCAAGCCCGACCTCGGCCCGCTCGTGTCCCGGGTGCTGTGCCGGGTGGCCGGGACGGTGCTGGGGGCGCTGCTGTTCGCCGGGTGCGCGGCCGTGCTGCCCCGGCCCGAGGGGCTGGTCGTCCTCGTCGCGGTCTGCGGTGCCCTGGTGCCGGTCGCCGCGCGGCACTTCGCCGCCCAGACCACCGTCGTCACCGTCCTCGTCCTCTCCCTGGTCATGGTCGGCGGCGAACCGCCGGCCTCCGCGAGCCGTATCGGGGAGACGCTGGTGGCCTGCGCGATCGTGCTCGTCGTCGGGCACCTGCCGATGCCCGGGCAGCGGGGCGCCGGAATCCGGGCGGGCGTCGAGGCCGCCGACGCAGCCGCGCACGCCTACCTCACGCACGTACTGAGCGAGTCCGACGACCGCGCCACCCGCTGGACCCTGCGCCGCGAGGCCTACCGCTCCCTCGCCGAGGCCCGCGCCGCCATCGCCCGGGCCGCCGCCGAACTGCCTGCCCTCGCCCGGCACTCCGAGGGCACCGACGAGGTCGCCGCCGTCCTCGAACGGCTCGTCGACACCACCACCGCGTGCGCGGTGCACCTCGACGACACCGGGCGGCTCACCCCCCGGCACACCGAACGGCTCGCCGCCCTGCGGGACGAACTCGCCGAGCGGCGCGGACGGGTGGGGCGGCGCCACCGTACGTTGGCGGCATGACGCCTCCCTCTCCCGAGCCCGCCGATCTCGTCGTCACCGGCTGCACCGTCCTCGTGCACGACGACCGGGAACGGGGCGGCTTCGGGCAGGACCGGGCCGTCGTCGTGCGCGACGGGATCGTCGACTCCGTGACCACCGCCGCCGCCGCTGCCGCGGTGCCCGCCGCCGACCGCATCGACGCACGCGGTCGGGTCGCCCTCCCCGGGCTGATCGACTGCCACACGCACGCGCCGATGGTCGCCCTGCGCGGCCTGGCCGAGGACCTGCCCACCGAGGAGTGGTTCAACGACGTCGTCTGGCCCGTCGAGTCCAACCTCACGGCAGGGGACGTGGTCCTGGCCGCCCGGCCGGCCTGCGCCGAGATGATCCGCGCCGGGGTCACCACCTTCGCGGACAGCTACTTCCACATGGACCGGGTGGCCGAGGTCGTCGACCGGTGCGGGGACGGGCGTACTTCTCCTCGCAGGGACCCCAAGGCAGGGAGGCGTCACTGGAGTTCGCGCTGCGGTGCCGCGGCCGGGCCGGCGGCCGGATCACCACCGCCCTCGCCCCGCACGCCCCCTACACGGTGACCGACGCCGACCTCACCGCGACCGCGGAACTAGCCCGCGACCACGGCCTGCCCGTGCATCTGCACGCCGCCGAGAACCGCGACCAGACCGACACCAGCCTCGCCCGGCACGGAGTCACCCCGATCGAGGTCCTGGAACGCACCGCATTCTCGACACCGACGTGCTCATCGCCCACGGCACCGGCATCACCGAGCGCGACCTGCCGCTCCTCGCGCGCGCGGGCGGCCGTACGGCGGTGGCGACCGCGCCCCGCGGCCACCTCAAGTTCGCCTGGCCCGGCACCACACCGGTGCGCGCGCTGCGCGGCATCGGCGTCCCCGTGGGGCTCGCCACCGACGGCGCCGCCTCCACCAACTCCCTCGACGTGTGGGAGTCGATGGCGCTCACGTCCCTGATCCAGAAGTCCACCGAGAGCGCCCCCCGCTGGCCGACCTCCCGCCAGGCGCTCCACCACGCCACCCTGCAGAGTGCCGAGGCGGTCGGGCTGGGGACGCCGTCGGCCGCATCGCACCGGGGCGGCGCGCCGCCCTGATCCTCGTCGAATTCACCGGCCCGCACACCCAGCCCGGTCACGACCTCGCCGCCACGCTGGTGCACAGCGCACGCTCCGCCGACGTGCGCACGACGATCGTCGACGGGCGGGTCCTCATGCGGGACCGCGAGCTGCTCACCGTGGACGTTCCCGAGGTGGTCCGGGAGCTGGCCAAGCGGCTGCCCGCCCTGACCGATCGGGGGCACGGGCGGCGCATCCAGGAGTACGGCACCGGGAAGGCCTGTTCGGAGCGTCTTCAACGGCCTCTTGAAAAGAATCTTGCCGGGCAGCGATGAGTTCCGCTCCGCCCTTCGGTCACCATCCGGACGGCCCGTCCGCTTCGGGCCGTCGGCCGTCGGACCGAAGCACGACGCATGTCGCACAGGAGGCTGGAGCCATGTCGCTGCCCGAGATCGTCACCCGCGCGGACTGGCGCGCGGCGCGCGAGGCCTTACTGGTAAAGGAGAAGGCGGCCACCCGCGCGCGTGACGCCCTCAACGCCGAGCGGCGCGGGCTGCCCATGGTGGAGGTCGACAAGGAGTACGTGTTCGAGGGCGGCGACGGCAAGGCCACCCTGCTCGACCTCTTCGAGGGCCGCGAGCAGCTCGTCGTGTACCACTTCATGTTCGCGCCCGAATGGGAGGCCGGCTGCCGCAGCTGCTCGGCGTTCCTGGACCAGATCGGCCACCTCGCCCACCTCAGGGCCCGCGGCACGTCGTTCGCGGCCGTCTCCCGGGCGCCGTATCCGAGGATCCTGCCGTTCAAGGCGCGGATGGGCTGGACGCTGCCCTGGTACTCGTCGTACGTCAGCGACTTCAACACCGACTTCGAGGCGACCCTCGAGCACGAGGGCGAGCTGGTGGAGCGGCCGGGTCTCAGCTGCTTCCTGCGGGACCGCGAACGGGTCTTCCACACCTACTCGACGTACGAGCGAGGCCTGGACGGGCTGGGCTCGACCACCAGCCTGCTCGACCTGACCGCGCTCGGCCGGCGCGAGCCGTGGGAGAAACCCGAGGGGCGCGCGTCGGCTCTCGGTGCTCCCGCGGGCAGTGGGAGAGTCCGCTACCACGACGAGTACGAGGGCTGACACGCTCGGTGGCGAAAACGGCCGAACGGCCGAGGCGCGGATCACCCTTCGCGGTGAACGGGTGTCAACTATGTCTCAGTACCCTCATCACGCGAGGCATTCGCTCCATGGTTGGCGTTCAACTCTACGAGTGCAGCGCTACATGGAGGTGCGGAGTGAACGGGCGAACAGTGCTCGAACGCTTTCCCGCCGGCGGACCGCGGGGATCCTGGCCGGCGGAGGAGTTCGCCCAGGCACGGCGTCTGGAGGGCCTGCCCGCCGAGGTCGTCATGGACCTCGCCTCGGACATGTTCCTGGTCGTCGTGCGCCGCGGCGACGGCGCGGGTGACGCCGCGGCCTGACCGCCGCCGTCCGGTGCCTACGCGCTGACCGTCCGCGACCAGGTGGGCGTCGTGTTCGTCAGCCGGCACAGGGCCAGGTACAGCGGGATGGGCGGCGTATAGGGAACCGTGCCGTCCGAGCGGTGCAGGAGGCCGGGGAGGCAGGCGGTCCCCGGCACCACCGCACCGGTGGCGTAGCGCGCGGGCGCCGGCCACTCAAGGGCGTAGTCGGAGTCGGACGGAACGATCCACCACCAGTGCGTCTCATCGGCGTAGACGCACCCCACGCGCGGCAGCCGGGGCAGCACCTGCTGGGCGAGGAGGGCGGGCACCGCCACCGCGTCGCAGCCCAGCGGTGCGGTCATGCCGTCCGGCACCGGCAGTCTCACGGACGTCCGGGCGGTGTGCCGTCCGCGCTGGAGGCGGACCATCGTGTCCAGGCCCAGCGGTCGGATGCCGGACGCAGCCCTCATAGCCATTCGGTCCCCGTTCCGTGGCGTGTCTCCCGGCTTTCCCGGCGGCGGGACTCCGCCTCGCCGTCGTCCCCCGGGGCGTCCGCGGGGCCGGGCTTCGGTCGGGCGCCCCAGCCCAGGTCGTTGCGGGGCACCGAGGGGGCGAGCGGTTCGTCGGCCCGGCGCGGCAGCTCGGCCCAGACCAGCAGTCCGGGTCCCTGCTCGTGCGCCCCCCAGGCGTCGCACAGGGCGTCGACGAGGATCAGACCCCTGCCGTGCTCGTCCTCGGGCTGCTGATCGGCCGAGGGGTGGGGCTGGCCGGGGGCGCAGCCCTCGTCGCGCACGGCTATGCGGACCAGATCGTCGGCGTCGTGCAGCTCGCACACTATGTGCCTGCTCGCCGTGTGCACGATCGCGTTGGTCACCAGTTCGGAGACCACCAGGGCCGCGGTGTCGCAGGTGTCCTCGCACACCGCCCAGCCGCTCAGCCGGGCCCGTGTCAGGCGTCTGGCCTGCGAGGGAGAGCCCGGATGAGCGGCCAGCTCGAAACGGAACCGGCGCTCGGCGGCGGTGGCTCCCGGGGAGCCGGCTCCCATGGCGGCACCGAGGCCCAGGGAGCCCACGGCGGCGTCTGTTCCTAAGGGCGCGGACGGAATCACGCTTGCCACTATCGCCCCGCCGTGAACACTTGGCAAGTGTCACTCTGAAAAATGCAGAGTGCTGTGTGACGTTCTGGACGGCCGTGGCACACTGCTCGCAACAGCACGTCGAGCGGCGCCACTTCAGACTGTTCGAGAGGCCTCAGCCATTCGAACAGGTCTTCGAATGGCGCCGCCGGGCTGTCCGCACCAGGACACGCCGGGCTCGCCGCGGCTGCCCGGACAGCGGAACAGGGACGCAAGGACTCTTTTCAGGACTCTTCAGGAGGTGGGCGGTGAGCGAGCCGCGGTCCGCGCCGACGGTCGGCCAGGTCGTACTCGGCCGGCGCCTGCTGGACCTGCGGGAACGCGCCGGTCTCAAACGCGAGGAAGCCGCCCGCATCCTCCGCGTCGCCCCGGCCACGGTGCGCCGCATGGAGATGGCCGAGGTCGCCCTCAAGATCCCGTACCTCCAGCTCCTGCTGAAGGCCTACGGCGTGAGCGACGAGGAGGCCGACGCGTTCGTCCGGCTGGCCGAGGACGCCAACAAGCCGGGGTGGTGGCAGCGCTTCCACGACATCCTGCCCGGCTGGTTCTCGCTGTACGTCAGCCTCGAGGGCGCGGCCTCCCTGATCCGCTCCTACGAGCCCCACTTCGTCCCCGGGGTGCTGCAGACCGAGGACTACGCGCGCGGGGTGCTGCGCTCGGGCGCCGTCGGACAGACCCGGCCGGACGACATCGAGCGCCACGTCGACCTGCGCATGCAACGCCAGGGACTGCTCACCCGTAAGGACGCACCCCGGCTGTGGGTCGTGATGGACGAAACCGCGCTGCGCCGCCCCGTCGGGGCGCCGGAGGTGATGCGTGCCCAGATCGACCGGCTGCTCGAGGCCGCGAAGCTGCCCAACGTGACGCTGCAGATCGCCCCGTTCGCGAACGGGCCGCACCCCGGCACGTACGGGCCCTTCGTGCTGTTCCGATTCGCCATGCCGGAACTCCCGGACATGGTCTACAGCGAGTACCTGACCGGCGCCGTCTACCTCGACGCGCGCGCCGAGGTGGCGACCCACCTCGAGGTCATGGACCGCATGGCGGCGCAGGCCGCCACGGCACATCGCACGAAGGAGATCCTCCGGGATCTCCGCAAGGAGCTGTGAATGAACCGCATCAAACCCCAGCGCCCGCCCCTGACCCGCGGTGAGCGGATCTACAACGGCATGCCCGCCCGCGAACTGGGCAGCGAGGGCTGGCACAAGCCGTGGAGCGGCGGTAACGGAGGCAACTGCCTGGAGGCGATGAAGCTCGCCGACGGCCGGATCGCGGTACGGCAGTCCACCGACCCGGACGGGCCGGCGCTGATCTACACCTCGGCCGAGATGACGGCGTTCATCGAGGGAGCGAAGGCGGGAGAGGCGGACTTCCTGCTGTCCTGAATCCTGCGCCCCCTTGTTTGTTGTTTTTAAGCTGTTTGGCACTGAGTCGATCACCCATCGCGACGAGAACTCAACACCTGGGAGTGCGTCACGGCCGGGCAACGTCCCACCGCCGGGATCGACACGAGCAAGCCGCACCCCGCGCGGATGTACGACTGGTATCTCGACGGAAAGGACAACTACCCGGCCGACGAGGCGATGGGCCGGCAGATGCTCACCCTGGACCCGAGGGTGCCGGTGATGGCGCGGGTCAACCGCGCCTTCATGCACCGGGCCTCCCGATGGCTGGCGGCCCACGGCACACGGCGGTTCCTCGACGTCGGCACCGGTATCCCGACCGAGCCCGACCTGCATCAGGTCGCCCAGGAGGTCAGGCCCGACGCCCGCGTCGTCTCCTGCGACAACGACCCCCTCGTGCCGGCCCACGCGGCGGCCCTGCTGCGCGGCACGCCCGAGGGGAGGACCGAGTACCTCCAGGCCGACGTCCGGGACCCGGACGCCGCCCTGGAGGGTGCCAGGAAGGTCCTGGACTTCGACCGGCCGATCGCGCTGTCCCTGGTCGCCCTGCTGCACTTCGTCTCCGACGAGGACGGGGCGCACGACCTGGTCCGCCGGCTGCTGGACGCGCTGCCCTCCGGCAGCCACCTGGTGATGACCCATGCGACGGCCGACTTTACTCCCGAGCAGTCGCGGGCGGCCACCGAGCAGCTCCGGGCCGCCGGAGTCACCCTGGCCCTGCGCTCGCGCGAGGAGTCCACCCGCTTCTTCACCGGCCTCGACCTGGTCGAACCCGGCGTCGAGGTGCCGCACCTGTGGCACCCCGAACCGGGCGACCCGGTCGCCGGCCAGGAGGGCGGCGTCATCCCGGGCTACGGGGCGGTGGCCCGCAAGCCCTGACCCGTCGCGGCGGACCACGGTCGCCGGCCGACGGCTGCCGACTGACGGCTGCCGACTGACGGGTGACGGCCGAGGGCTCAGGCGAGGGCCAGTACGTACGCGACCGCCGCGGCGGCCGAGGCAACCGCACGGACGTGGTTCCACGCCGTCCACTCCCTGACGTAGCCGGGCCAGCGGCCGGCCGCCTCCGCGGAGCCCGGCTCCAGCCGGAGCAGCGCGGTGTTGCGCGGCACGTTGGCGCCGGCCGTGACCCCGAACGCCCCCACCAGGTACAGCGCGCTGCCGAGCAACAGCTCCACCGCCGCCTCCTCGGGCCACACCACCAACGTCACCACGGCGATCACCGCGGCCAGCACCGCCGTCCCGAGGAACACCGACATGAAGGCCGGCCGTACCGCGGCCGTGTTGATCGCGTTCATCGCGGCGACCCCCTGCGCGGGCGGCAGCGCGGCGAGCCCCCGCATGACGAAGGTGGAGAAGGCACAGAAGACACCGGCCGTCACACCGGTCCCCAGCACGCCCAGCACCGTCAGCACGAAGTACGGTCCCTCGGTCATGTCCTGCCCACTCCCACCCGTCGAGTGGCCGCCGGCCCGGTGGCCGCCCGCCGTCGTCCCCCGAGTCAACCGCCGCACCGGCACGGTGACCATGGCCGAGCGCCGCGCGCCCATGCGCGAGCGTCCAGGCGACCGGGGCGACCGGCACGACGGGGGACTGGCCGGGTGACGCATCATGGGCGGGTGCGACTGGAAGCGATCACCTGGGACCGGCTCGGCGACCGGCTCGCCGAGCGCCTGCTCGGCCTGGAGCCCGCCGACGGCAGCGCCTGGACGCGCGTCGCCCTCGACGGCGCCCCGGCCGCCCGCCCCGGCGACCTCGCCGACCGCATCGGCGAGGCGCTGCGCGTGCGCGGCCGCCCCTCCCTCGTCGTGGGAACGGGGGGCTTCCTGCGGCCCGCCTCGCTCCGTCTGGAGTACGGACATCAGGACGTCGAGTCCTACTACAACGGCTGGTACGACACCGGCGCCCTGTGGCGCGAGGTCTTCGACCCCGTCGGCCCCGGCGGCGACGGACGGGTCCTGCCCGACCTGTGGGACCCGGTCACCGACCGCGCCACCCGCAGCCCCCGCGCCCGGCTGCCCGCCGGCGGTGTGCTGCTGCTCCACGGCCCCTTCCTGCTGCGCCACTGGTTCCCCCTGGACCTGAGCGTCCACCTCGTCCTCACCCCCGGCGCGCTGCGCCGCCGCACCCCCGAGTCCGAGCACTGGACCCTGCCGGCCTTCGAGCGCTACGACGAGGAGAGCGACCCCTCCGGCACCGCCGACGTCCTGGTGCGCGCCGACGATCCACGCCGTCCCGCCTGGAACGGCTGACCCGGGGGCTGCTGACGCCGGAGCGTCGCCCCCTTCGGGCAAGGCGGACAACTGGGATGATCCCAGCATGACGCGAACCGACGGATACCTCCTCGACAACGCTCAGGCCGAGGCTGCGGAGCGCTTCGACGCCTTCGCCACACTCTTCGACCCCACCACGTTCCGGCACCTCCAGGCGCTCGGCGTCGGCCCCGGGTGGCGCTGCTGGGAGGTCGGGGCCGGAAGCACCTCCGTGGTGTCGTGGCTGGCCAAACGGGTGGGGCCGACCGGCAAGGTCCTTGCGACGGACATCGACACCTCACGGGTCGCCCCCGCGGGCCGGCCGCCCGTCGAGGTCCGGGTGCACGACGTCGGCGCGGAGGAACCGCCGGGGGACGGCTTCGACCTCGTGCACGCCCGGCTCGTACTCGTCCACGTCCCCGACCGGGAGCGGGCGTTGCGGTCCATGATCCAGTCCTTGCGCCCGGGCGGCCGCCTCCTGGTCGAGGACGCCGACCCGGCGCTCCAGCCGCTGCTCTGCCCCGACGAGCACGGCCCCGAGCAGGAGTTGGCGAACAGGCTCCGGCACGGCTTCCGCCAACTGCTGTCCCGGCGGGGCGCCGACCTGTCCTACGGCCGCAGGCTGCCCCGGCTGCTCAGGGAGGCGGGCCTGCGCCGGGTGGAGGCCGACGCGTACTTCCCGGTCACCTCGCTCGCGTGCGCCGCCCTGGAGTCCGCGACCGTACGACAGATCCGCGACCAGCTGGTCTCCGCGGGGGTGGCCTCCCACGACGACATCGACCGCCACCTCGCGAACGTCGCGGCCGGGGGCATGGACCTCGCGACGGCACCGATGATCTCGGCGTGGGGGCGCAAGGGGTGACCGGCGGCCGCCCATCACCTGAAGGGACCGCCGCAACCCGTCGCAAGGGGTGACCGCTTCCCCACTCGCCGCAAGGCGGCTACTGCCGTTGTCCCTCGGCCGCTCGCGGGCCGGCCGTTCGCGGAGGTCTCCCGCCCACCCCTTCGACCGCCCGCGCGCCCGCCCGGCACCCGGCGGCCGCCGCAGCCTCGGGCTCCGCGCCCCCGAGCAGCGCGGCGAGAAACGCGCCGGTGAAGGCGTCACCGGCGCCCGTGCTGTCCCGCGGCGACGCCGCGACGGCGGCGACCCGTGCGCCCACGGTGCCGGACCGGGCCACCAGCGCCCCGTCCGCCGCCAGCTTGGCGACCACCAGCGGAACGTGCCGGCTGAGCTTCGCGGCCGCGTCCGCCGCGTCGGGCAGGCCGGTGAGCAGGCACGCCTCGTCACGGCTGGGCAGCAGCACGTCCAGGCCCTCGACCAGGCCGAGGAACCGGCCGACGCCCAGCTCGGCGAGGAACCCGGCCGACGCGGGGTCCAGGCTGACGGGCACCCCGCGCGCGCGTGCCGCCGCCAGGACGACCGACACCAGGGCGCGGCCCGGCGCCGAGAAGAGCAGATACCCCGACAGGTGCAGCCGGCCGACCCCGTCCAGCAGTGCGTCCGACCAGTCGTCCGGCCCGATCAGCAGCGAAGCCCCGCTGTCCGTCAGGAACGTCCGCTCGGCCGAGTCACCGGTGTCGACGAGGCAGATCACCGTGCCCGTGGGCGCCGTCGCGTCGACGACGAGCAGTGGACGCACCCCGCACGCCGCCAGCTCCCGCTCGTGCCACGCGGACGCGTCGGCGCCCACCCGGCCCAGCATCCGTACGTCCGCGCAGCCCGCGTACGCGGCCCAGCAGGCCACGTTGGCCCCCGCCCCGCCGGGCAGCCGCCGGATCGAGGCGGCGGTGTCCGTGCCGGCGGCCAGCGGCCCCCGATGACGGGCGACGACGTCCGTGACCACGTCCCCGACGACCAGCAGCGCACCGTCCGGGGCGGTGCTCATACCCGGGTCCAGGCCGCCGCGATCCGGGCCGCGAGCCGTACGTTGCCCCGCACCGCCGCCAGGTTGGCGCTCAGCGAGGCGCCGTCGGTGAGCCGTACCAGGCGTTCGAGGAGGAACGGCGTGACCGCCTGACCGGTGACACCCTCCGCCTCACACGCGTGCAGCGCGTCGGCGAGCACGCGCGCGTGGAGCGCGGGATCGAGCTGCTCGGCCTCGGGAACGGGGTTGGCGACCACGAGCGCGGAAGGCGGTCCGTCCAGGGCGTCCTGCGCCCGCATGACCGCCGCCACCTGCTCCGGTTCGTCCAGCGTCCAGTCCACGGGGTGTCCCGAGTCGGACAGGTAGAAGCCGGGGAAGCGGTCCGTCCCGTAACCCGCCACCGCCACCCCCAGCGTCTCCAGCCGCTGCAGGGTCGCCGGGACGTCCAGGATCGACTTCACGCCGGCGCAGACCACCGTGATCCGGGTGCGGGCCAGCAGTCCCAGGTCGGCCGACTCGTCCTGGGTCACCGTCCACTCCCGGTGCACCCCGCCCAGCCCGCCGGTCGCGAACACCCGGACGTCCGCGAGGGCCGCCAGCAGGGCGGTCGCCGACACGGTGGTCGCCCCGCTCGCCCCACGGGCCACCGCGAGCGGCAGGTCCCGGTGCCCCAGCTTGCGGATGCCGTCCTCGTTGGCGACCCGCTCCAGCTGCTCCTTGTCGAGGCCGACCCGCGGCCGTCCGTCCAGCACGGCGATCGTCGCCGGTACGGCGCCCTCTCGCCGGACCGCCTCCTCCAGCTCCCGCGCCACCAGCAGGTTGCGCGGGCGCGGCAGGCCGTGTGCGATGATCGTGGACTCCAGAGCCACCACCGGGCGACGCGCGTCGAGCGCCTCCCGCACCTCTTCCGACACCATCAGCTGCACGCGCCTGCCTCCCGTCCGACGGTCTCCCTCGGCTCCGCTCTCCCTCATCCCTGGCGGGCGGGAGACCCGGCCAAACCCCGCGGGCGCCGGAACAAAACCGTTGCGGCCCCCGGGACGGGACACCAGCCTGGGGCCATGACAGACAACACGACACGTCTCGACCACGTAGTCCTGTGGGTGCGCGACCCGGTCGCCGCGGCCGGCTTCTACGAGAAGAACCTCGGCTGCGAGCCACTGCGGCTCGCCGAGTACACCGCGGGGACCGTGAGTTTCCCCTCCGTGCGGATCAACGACGAGACCATCCTCGACCTCGCGCCGCACTCCATGGCGGCCCGCATGCGCGTGCTCCCGGGAGCCGACGCCAGTGCCGGGCATCCCGTCAACCACATCTGCCTGTCCCTGCCCGCCGACGACTTCGACGCACTGCGCGCCCGTCTGCAGGAGCAGTCCGTACCGGTCTCGGACCTCTCGCACGACTCCTACGGCGCCCGCGGCCCGGCCAGGCGGAGCTTCTACTTCGGCGACCCGGACGGCAACATCGTCGAGGCGCGGCACTACGACTAGCGGCCACCCCGCCACGTCCTGCCCGAGCCGCCCGTCAGAACAACGGCTCGGGCAGGACGCCCTCCAGCGCGAGCAGCCGCCGCTTGGTGTCCACGCCGCCGCCGAAGCCGCCGATGCCCCCGTCGCTCTCCACGACCCGGTGGCACGGCACGACGACCGGCAGCGGATTGGCCCCCATGGCCAGGCCCACCGCCTGCGCGGCGCCCGGCTGACCCACCCGGCCGGCCAGGTCGCCGTAGCCGACGACCGAGCCGTAGGGGACGCCGGACGCCAGCTCGCGCAGTACCCGCCGGTTGAAGCCCGAGATCAGCGACCAGTCCAGCGGCAGGTCGAAGTCGCGCCGCCGGCCCGCGAAGTACGCCCGCACCTGGCGTATCGCCTCGGTCAGCAGCGGGGAGCCGGGTGCCTCGACGGGCTCCGTGCCCAGCCGGGCCGCGAGCCTGTCGAGCGCCCGGTCGCGCGCCGCGTCGGTGGCGTGGAACACGACGTTGACCAGGCCGTCGCGGGTGGCGGCCAGCAGCAGCGGGCCGATGTCGGTGCCGACGACGGTCCACACGACCCGCTGCTCGTTGTGCCCAGGGCTGTCCATGCGCCCACCGTACGGCCCGCCACTGACAACGCCCCGCCACCGCCAGCGCCCCGTCGGTTCCACGGCGCCCGGGTCAGTCCACGGCGTCCCGCACCACGTCGGGCTTGTTGCTGATGATGCCGTCGACGTCGTACCCGGCGACCCGGCGCGCGGTGTCCGCGTCGTTCACCGTCCAGGTGAGCACCTCCAGCGGCCTGCCGTGCGGGCCCGTGAACGCGTGCACCGCGGACACGTAGCCCATGGACAGTGAGCCGTGCGACGGGTTGATCTGGTCGGCGAACTCCGCGTACGCCGGCAGGTCCGAGACGGCCGGAGTGCCGAGGAACCCGGTCTTGACGGCGGGCTTGAGGTCGTGGACCGTCCGGATGCTGTCGGCGTCGAAGCTCTGCACGACGAGCCGTCCCGCCACGTGCCGCCGGTCGAGCCAGCCCTCGTTGGCGAGGACCTTGAGGGTCTGCCGCTCGATGCCCGGGTACAGACCGGGGCTCTTCAGCTCCAGCAGCAGCTTCTGGTGGTTGTGGTCCACGCGGTTCACGTACTGCTCCAGCGTCGGCACGCGCGCGCCCGCGTACTCGGGCCCGAACCAGCTTCCCGCGTCCAGCCGCGAGATCTCCGCGGCCGTGAAGTCCTTCACCTTCCACGGCGACCGGTCCGGGAAGACCTCCTCCACGTCGGTCGTGCGGGCCAGGCTCTCGTCGTGGAGGACGACGAGTTCGCCGTCCCGGGTGCGCTGGACGTCGTTCTCCACCCAGCGGATGCCCAGCTCGGCGGCCCGGTCGACGGCGGCCAGCGTGTTCTCCGGCGCGTACCCGGAAGCACCCCGGTGGGCGACGACCGTGGGCCCGTCGCCGCCCGCCTCGTCGGCCCGGGCGTGCGAGAGGGGAGCCGTGAGGGCGACCCCCAGAAGAGCGGTGGTCGTGACGGCTACTGCGCGTACGTGCATGCGTACTCCTCGCCTCGAACGATCACGGACAGCACCACTGTGACATCAGAGAGTCAACAAATGAGGGGTGTGGAGTGGCCACAGGCTGAATGGAGTTGCTCAACTACGCTCACGCAGGCGGCACAACTGGGGCGAGACCGTGATTCTTTGCCGGAGAATCGTTCGACCATTCCGGTGGAAGTCATACTCTCTGCCTCGACCCTGATCGTTCGCGCGGTTCTGGGAGGGGGCGCACATCGGAAGGAACCGGGACACCACCGGGGCGTAAGTAGGCGGAAAGGCAGCCGCACATGCACAACACGGTCGACGGATTCAGCTACGGGCTCGTCACACCGCTGGTGGCCTACCTCATGGCCTGCCTCGGTGGCGCCCTCGGCCTGCGCTGCACCGCCAGGGCCATGCTGGTCAGCCGTTCCTGGCGCCCCGGATGGCTCGCCCTCGGCTCGGCGGCGATCGGCTCCGGCATCTGGACCATGCACTTCGTCGCGATGATGGGGTTCACGATCGAGCACATCCCGATCCGCTACGACTGGCTGATGACCTTCGCCAGCCTGGCCGTCGCCATCGTCATGGTCGGCGTCGGGATCTTCATCGTCGGCTACCGGGGCGCGCGCGGGACGGCGCTGTTCACCGGCGGCACCCTCACCGGCCTGGGCATCGCCTCGATGCACTACCTCGGAATGGCCGGGATGCACCTGGACGGGCAGCTCACGTACAACACGCTCACCGTCGCCGCGTCGGTCGTCATAGCCATGGCCGCCGCCACCGCCGCCCTGTGGGCGTCCGGACAGGTCCGGGGCTTCCTGTGGAGCGTCGGCGCGGCCCTGATCATGGGACTGGCCGTCACCGGCATGCACTACACCGGGATGGCCGCCCTCCAGGTCCACGTCACCGGCACGGCCGAGCCCTCCGTCGGCGGATCGTCCGCCGAACTGCTCGCCCCCATGCTGATCGGCCCCCTCGCCTTCCTCCTCCTCGCCGGCGTCGTCGTCCTGTTCGACCCGCTGATGGTCATGGGGAGGCCCGCCGTCGTCCCCGTCGAGCGGAAACCCGGCGTCCCCGCCCACTCCGAGGCCCCGCGTACGTTCCGGCACCCGGCACACCACCCCGCCCGCCGCGCCCGTCGCCCCCTCGCCCACCGGCGCTCCCGCGCCCCGCAGAACCGCTGACCGGGACCGGTTGTCAGTGCGGGGTCGTACGGTGGAACCCATGCGGCCCGTTTCCCAGATCGAACGCACGGTGGCGCCCTTCGAGGTCGTCAGCCCCTACCAGCCCAGCGGCGACCAGCCGGCGGCCATCGCCGAGCTGGCCCGGCGCGTCCAGGCAGGCGAGAAGGACGTCGTCCTGCTCGGCGCCACCGGCACCGGCAAGTCCGCCACCACCGCGTGGATGATCGAGAAGGTCCAGCGCCCCACCCTGGTCATGGCGCCGAACAAGACCCTGGCCGCCCAGCTGGCGAACGAATTCCGCGAGCTCCTGCCGAACAACGCCGTCGAGTACTTCGTCTCGTACTACGACTACTACCAGCCCGAGGCCTACGTCCCCCAGTCGGACACCTACATCGAGAAGGACTCCTCGATCAACGAGGAGGTGGAGCGCCTGCGGCACTCCGCCACCAACTCGCTGCTCACCCGCCGCGACGTCGTCGTGGTCGCTTCCGTCTCCTGCATCTACGGCCTCGGCACTCCGCAGGAGTACGTGGACCGCATGGTCCCCCTGCGGGTCGGCGAGGAGCACGACCGGGACGAGCTGCTGCGCCGCTTCGTCGACATCCAGTACACGCGCAACGACATGGCCTTCACCCGCGGCACCTTCCGGGTGCGCGGCGACACCATCGAGATCTTCCCGGTCTACGAGGAGCTGGCCGTCCGCATCGAGATGTTCGGCGACGAGATCGAGGCCCTGTCCACGCTCCACCCCGTCACCGGCGAGATCATCAGCGACGACCAGCAGCTCTACGTCTTCCCGGCCTCCCACTACGTCGCCGGCCCCGAGCGCCTGGAGCGGGCGGTCAACGACATCGAGAAGGAGCTGGCCGAGCGCCTGACCGAGCTGGAGAACCAGGGCAAGCTCCTGGAGGCCCAGCGGCTGCGGATGCGCACCACCTACGACATCGAGATGCTCCGCCAGATCGGCTCCTGCTCCGGCGTGGAGAACTACTCGATGCACTTCGACGGTCGCTCGCCCGGCTCCCCGCCGAACACCCTCCTCGACTACTTCCCGGACGACTTCCTGCTCGTCGTCGACGAGTCGCACGTCACCGTGCCGCAGATCGGCGCGATGTACGAGGGTGACGCCTCCCGCAAGCGGACCCTGGTCGACCACGGCTTCCGGCTGCCCTCCGCGCTCGACAACCGCCCGCTGAAGTGGGAGGAGTTCCAGGAGCGCATCGGGCAGACCGTGTACCTGTCGGCGACCCCGGGCGCCTACGAGCTCTCCCGGGCGGACGGCGCCGTCGAGCAGATCATCCGCCCCACCGGCCTCGTCGACCCCGAAGTCGTCGTCAAGCCCACCGAGGGCCAGATCGACGACCTGGTGCACGAGATCCGTACGCGCACCGAGAAGGACGAGCGGGTCCTGGTCACCACCCTCACCAAGAAGATGGCCGAGGACCTCACCGACTACTTCGTGGAACTCGGCATCCAGGTCCGGTACCTCCACAGCGACGTCGACACCCTCCGCCGCGTCGAGTTGCTGCGCGAGCTGCGCGCCGGTGAGTACGACGTGCTGGTCGGCATCAACCTGCTGCGCGAGGGCCTGGACCTGCCCGAGGTGTCCCTGGTGGCGATCCTCGACGCCGACAAGGAGGGCTTCCTGCGCTCCGGCACCTCCCTGATCCAGACCATCGGCCGCGCGGCGCGCAACGTCTCCGGACAGGTCCACATGTACGCGGACAAGATCACGCCGGCGATGGAGAAGGCCATCGACGAGACCAACCGCCGCCGTGAGAAGCAGATCGCGTTCAACAAGGCGAACGGCGTCGATCCCCAGCCACTCCGCAAGAAGATCAACGACATCGTCGCCCAGATCGCCCGCGAGGACGTCGACACCGAGCAGCTCCTCGGCTCGGGCTACCGCCGGGCGGAGGAGGGCAAGGGCGCCAAGGCCCCCGTGCCCGCGCTGGGCGGCCAGAAGGCCGGTGGGACCAAGGCGGCCAAGGGGCGGGCCAAGGAGACGGCGGTCACCGACCGCCCGGCGGCGGAGCTGGCCGGACAGATCGAGGACCTGACCACCCGGATGCGGGCCGCCGCGGCCGACCTCCAGTTCGAGATCGCGGCCCGACTGCGCGACGAGGTCTCCGAGATGAAGAAGGAACTGCGCCAGATGAAGGAGGCGGGCCTGGCCTGACGGCCCGTCCGGGCAGCGCACTGTGTTGCAAGACCGACACAAAGCGCGGACCGGGGTGGGTCACTGCCAGTGCCCCTGCGTAGGGTTCTGGTCAACCGCGGGTACCGCGGCAACAGGGGACAGTTCGAGAGGGGATCAGCGCGTGACCGTCAACATGACCAAGGGTCAGGCCATCAGTCTGCAGAAGAGCGACGGCGGCAGCCTGACGTCGGTGCGCATGGGTCTCGGCTGGCAGGCGGCTCCCCGGCGCGGCCTGTTCGGTTCGCGCACCCGGGAGATCGACCTGGACGCCTCCGCCGTCCTCTTCGCGGACAAGCAGCCGGTCGACGTCGTCTTCTTCCGCCACCTGGTGAGCGACGACGGCTCGGTGCGCCACACTGGGGACAACCTCGTCGGCGGTGTCGGCCAGGGCGGCGACGACGAGGCGATCCTCGTCGACCTGCAGCGCGTCCCGGTCCACATCGACCAGATCGTGTTCACGGTCAACTCCTTCACCGGCCAGACCTTCCAGGAGGTGCAGAACGCCTTCTGCCGGCTGGTGGACGAGACCAACGGCCAGGAGCTCGCCCGCTACACGCTGGCCGGTGGCGGTGCCTTCACGGCGCAGATCATGGCCAAGGTGAACCGCGCGGGCCAGGGCTGGGCGATGACCGCCATCGGCACCCCGGCCAACGGCCGCACCTTCCAGGACCTGATGCCGGCGATCCTGCCGGTCCTGTAGCGGACGGCCCGCAGCAGTCCGAGACGAACGGGCCGGTCCCGCCCGCGGGACCGGCCCGGCCCGCACGGCGCCTCGCGGGTGACGCACGAACGACACAGGGGGAGAGGCGATGACGGCCGAGCTGACGCGGGGACAGAACCACCCGCTTCCCGGGGCGCGTCTCGAGATCCGGGTCTCGGCCGGTACGCCGGTCCTGGCCGGAGCCACGCTCGGCGACGAGAACGGCACCGTCCACGGTGTCGAAGGGGTGGTCCACCCGGGCGCGCCCACCCTGCCGGGCCTGGAGGTCTCCCGGCAGGCCGCCGCCGACCACCGTCTCGCGGTGGACCTGGACGCCGTGCCGGATTCCGCGCACCGCGTCAGCGTGCTGCTCGCCCTGCCCGCCGGGGGGAGTGGCCCGGCCCGGTTCGGGGCCGTCGCCGCGCCCTTCGTCGCCGTCACGGGCCTCGACGGCGACGAGGTCGCCAACTACACCCTCACCGGTCTGGAGGCCGAGTCCGCCGTCGTCGCGCTGGAGCTCTACCGGCGTCAGGGCGCCTGGAAGGTGCGCGCCGTCGGCCAGGGGTACGCGGGCGGCCTCGCCGAACTCCTCACCGACCAGAAGCTGCCCCAGGCCCACCAGCTCGCGGCGATCATCCACGAGGCGGTGGCGAGCGGACTGGCCCGTTCGATACCGGCTCCGCCGGCCGCCGCCCCGGCGCACCGGCCGGAGCACGGCACCGCGCCCCGGACCGGCCCGAGCGGCACCGCGGGGCCCGTACCGCCCACGTCTCCGTACGACTCCCAGGGGGCCTCCGGCCCCGGCCCGCAGACGCCCGGGGCGCCGGGACAGCACGGAGCGCAGCAGCCGTACGCGGGCGGCCCGGTCGGCCCCGGGGAGCCCGCCGCCGGTCAGCCGGCCGCAGGCGGCCCCATCGACTACAGCCACCCGCGCCGGCAGACCGCGGCACCGCCCCCGCCCCCGCCGGCCGCGCCCCCGGCCGAACCGGGGCAGCCCGCCCGGCCCGTCGCCGGTGACGCCACCGGCTGGTCCATGGAGGAACGCCTCTACAACCAGGTGTGGGGCATGTTCGAGGACCTGGCCCGCACCACGGCCGCCTACCGCAGCGCCGTCGACTTCGCCGACTCCCGGATGGAGAAGGAACTCGACCAGGCCCTGTCCGACCCGCGCAACCGGATCGGCGGGCAGGGCGACGCCGCCCGGGAGGCGGCGCGCGGCCGGCACGCTCAGTTGGTGTCCCAGGCCAGGGAGGTCCTGGACCGGGACGTCGCCCAGCTCGTCGCGGAGGCCGAAGTCGTCGAACCCGCCCTGCCGGCCGCCTTCGCGCGCTGGGACAACCCCGTCTGGCACGCCTACCGCGTCCCCATGGAGATCCCGATGGCCGTGCGGCTCGGCGATCTGCATCTGCCCGAGGCCGACCGCATACGCGTCCCCATGCTGATCCGGCTGCCGCTCGAGCGCGGCCTGTGGATCGACAGCGGGCGCTCGGCCTCGCTCGACGGTTCGTTCGCCGACCCCCACGAGATGCGGCGCCTGGGCCTGGAGACGGCCGTCGCCCACGCCGCCCGGCTGCTCGCCGTCTACCCGGCGGGCGAGTTCACCCTGCACGTCATCGATCCGGCCGGTTCGGGGGCGCAGGCGCTGACGCCGCTGGTGCGCAGCGGGGTGCTCGCCGCGCCGCCCGCCCAGGGCGCCGCCGGGGCGGCGGAGGTGCTGGCCCGTCTCACCCAGCGCGTCGACCTGGTGCAGATGGCGCTGCGCGGCGGAGCGCCGGACGCGCTCCCGCCCGGCCTCGACACCTCGCAGCAACTGCTGATCGTCAACGACTTCCCGCACGGCTTCGACGACCGGGCCGTCAACCAGCTGCGCTACCTCGCCGACGAGGGGCCGGCCGTCGGCGTCCACCTGATGATGGTCGCCGACCGCGAGGAGTCCGCCGGGTTCGGACCGCTGCTCGACCCGCTGTGGCGCTCGCTGCTGCGGCTGACGCCGGTGGCCGACGACCACCTCGCCGACCCGTGGGTCGGACATGCCTGGACCTACGAGCCGCCGCTCGTGCCGCCCGGCAGCCAGGTGCTCCAGCAGGTGCTCGCGCAGGTCGCCGCCGCCCGCGGCTCATGGGGACGATGACCGCTTCCCACCTGGCCTTTTGAGCTTTATTTGCAAATCTCTTTACCTTTCCTTGGTGATAGGGGTACTGTCGTCCGTACGGAGGGGAGTACTCCCTGTCTGCTGCGGCGTACCCGTCAATACGGATCAGGCCAGATCCCGGGGCGTCGGCCCGTGGTTCGGGCGCATCACGCGTCCCGGGCCGGGGTGGAAGAGACCTCCGGCAGCGACGACGCTGACATCTGCCGTGTGACGTACTGCCGGAGGCGTAGTGGAAGTCTCGACGACCCTGTGGGTCCTGACCATCGTGGGCCTCGCCGCCCTCATCGCGGTCGATTTCTTCATCGGCCGCAAGCCGCACGACGTATCGATCAGGGAAGCCGGCATCTGGACCGGCGTCTGGATCGCCCTGGCGGGCCTCTTCGGGCTCGGCCTGCTCCTCTTCGGCGGTGGTGAACCCGCCGGCGAGTTCTTCGCGGGCTTCATCACCGAGAAGTCCCTGAGCGTGGACAACCTCTTCGTCTTCGTCCTCATCATGGCGAAGTTCGCGGTGCCCTCGCAGTACCAGCAGCGGGTGCTGCTGATCGGTGTCCTCATCGCCCTGGTCCTCAGGGCGATTTTCATCGCCGCGGGTGCCGCGATCCTCGCCAGCTTCGCCTGGGTCTTCTACATCTTCGGTGCCTTCCTCATCTACACCGCCTGGAAGCTCATCCAGGAGGCACGGGCCGACGAGGAGGACGAGGAGTTCGAGGAGAACAAGCTCCTCAAGGCCGCCGAGCGCCGCTTCGGCGTCGCCGACCGGTACCACGGCACCAAGCTGTGGATCGAGGAGAACGGCAAGCGGATCATGACCCCGATGCTGGTCGTGATGCTCGCCATCGGCACCACCGACGTGCTCTTCGCGCTCGACTCCATTCCGGCGATCTTCGGTCTGACGCAGGACCCGTACATCGTGTTCACGGCCAACGCGTTCGCGCTGATGGGCCTCAGGCAGCTGTACTTCCTCATCGGCGGACTGCTGAAGAAGCTGGTCCACCTGTCCTACGGCCTGTCCGTGATCCTGGGCTTCATCGGCGTCAAGCTGGTGCTGCACGCCCTGCACGAGTCCGGCGTGCACGTCCCCGAGATCAGCATTCCGGTCTCGCTCGGCGTGATCTGCTCCGTCCTGATCATCACCACGATCACCAGCCTCCGCGCCTCCAAGATGCAGGCGGAAGCGGCGGCGGCCGAGAGCGGCGACGCCCCGAAGGACAGCGTCGAGGCCTGATCCACCCGGGCCGGGGAGCGGCGAGCGGCGCGAAGCCGTTCGCCGCTCCCCGCTCCCCGTCGCCCGGCGGCCTCGGCCCGCCCGGCGCAGTCGGTGGGCGAAAGGCCCGGGGACCCGGCGTGCGGGCCCTGTCCCCCTCTGCGACGATCACCGCATGGTCACCGGTCCCAGGGGGCTCCTCGCACAGTGGACCACCGTCACGCCCGTGATCGCGGTCGTGCTGCTCGCTCTCACCTGGGGTCGCTCGCCGCCCGGCGTGGTCGTCGCGCTGCTCACGCCACACCCTTGCAGGGAGGCGTCCACCTGGTGCTGTTCGCGGCCTATCTGGAGCTGGCCGTCAACCCGTAGACCGGCGGGAGGCTCAGTAGGTCACGGTGATGCGCCGTGCGGGTCCGTCGACCCGGACGGCGCCCCCGTACGGGACGACCACCTGCGGATCGGTGTGGCCGAGGTCCACGTCGAAGACGATCACGGCATCCGGAGCATAGGCGCGCATCGCGCGCAGGACCGCCGCCCGCTGCTCCGCCGCGTACCGGGCGGCCTCCTCGGGGCTGTTGGGGTGCTGGAAGGACCACGTCTTCGGGCGCCCCATCAGCAGCGCCGAGAAGCGGCCGAGCAGCCCGCGCTCGCCCATGTTGCGCAGGATGCGGAAGACCTCCTCCGCGGCCGGCAGCTCCTCGGACGTTTCCAGGAACAGCACGTCACCGTCGTACTCCGCCGGATCGCGCGCGATCTCGCGGTCGGCCATCAGCAGCCAGGCGAGGATCTCTAGGCAGCCGCCCCAGGTACGTCCCTCGACCACCCGGTCGGCGTTCTCCCAGGACCAGCCGGCGCCGGGGCGCGCCCCGGGCTCGGTCGCGAAGGTCGCGGGGTCGGCCCAGTCGCGGTCGACGTCGTTCCAGCGCTCGGCGGGCCGCAGTTCGTACGGACCCGGGGTGAACAGCGCGGCACGCAGCGAGTCGGCGGTCTGCGGGTGCAGGGCGCCGGGACGGCCCAGCTCCACCATCACGCTCGCGCCGTGAAAGCCGACGATCCCGGTGTTGCGCAGGTAGGCGAGCAGGTTGGTGTTGTCGCTCATGCCGAAGAAAGGCTTCGGGTTGGCCCGGATCAGCTCCCGGTCGAGCAGTGGCAGCACGGTGATCTGGTCGTCGCCGCCGATCGACGCGAACACCGCCTTGATGCCGGGGTCGGCGAAGGCCGCGTGGAGGTCGGCGGCACGCTCGGCGGGCGACGCGCCCATCTTCCGGGTGGCCGGGTACTCGACCGGCTCGAGACCGTACTCCTTGCGCAGGCGCGCCACGCCCAACTCGTAGGGGAGCGGGAAGAGTCCCGGCAGTCCGGACGCGGGGGACACCACCGCGACGCGGTCACCGGGCGAGGGCTTGGGCGGGTACGCGATCACCGTCATACGCGGAGAGTACGGCCCGCCGGCGCGTCGGCGCACCGTGATAAACCGGGGACCGAGCAGCGGTCGCGCAAGGGCCGCCGCGCCCCTCACGGACCGGAGGAACCGTGCCCCGCACCCTGGCGACCGCCCCGATCATGATCCTCAACGGCCCCAACCTGAACCTGCTCGGCCAGCGTCAGCCGGAGATCTACGGCTCCGACACCCTCGCCGACGTCGAGGCACTGTGCGTCAAGGCAGCGGCCGCGCACGGCGGCACGGTGGACTTCCGGCAGTCCAACCACGAGGGGGAACTGGTCGACTGGATCCACGAGGCCCGGCTGAACCACTGCGGGATCGTGATCAACCCCGCCGCGTACTCGCACACGTCCGTCGCCATCCTGGACGCCCTCAACACCTGCGACGGGCTGCCGGTGGTCGAGGTCCACATCTCCAACATCCACCAGCGTGAGGCGTTCCGGCACCACTCCTACGTCTCGCAGCGCGCCGACGGCGTGGTCGCGGGGTGCGGGGTGCAGGGGTACGTGTTCGGCGTGGAGCGGATCGCGGCCCTGGCCGGGGCGGGTACGGCCAGGACCTGAGACGCCGGGGCCGCCGGCCGAGGGCGGGGAACGGGAGGCCGGCGGCCCGTGCCGCCCAGGAGCCGTCGGTCCTGTGCGGGGCTGCCACCAGTCGACCGCGCCGCACCACCGCGGCGGGAGCGCGCGCGGACCGCGGGTGTGTGCGAACGCTTCACACGGGGCGCGCACGGAGGCACGAGGGCGCGGGCACGGGCCCGCACGTCCGTACGCGCCCGTCTGCCCCTCATCGGCGCGAGACCGCCCGCCGCCGGCCGGCGCGCCCTACCGTCACCAGCCGCGCGCCCGCCACTCCGGCAGGTGCGGCCGCTCCGCGCCGAGCGTCGTGTCGTCGCCGTGCCCGGGGTAGACCCACGTCTCGTCCGGGAGTGTGTCGAAGAGCTTGGTCTCCACGTCGTGGATCAGGCTCGCGAACGCCTTCGGGTCCTTGAAGGTGTTGCCCACACCGCCTGGGAAGAGACAGTCCCCGGTGAACACGTGCGGATGCCCGTGCGGGTCGTCGTAGACCAGGACGATGGAGCCCGGCGTGTGTCCGACCAGGTGGCGTGCGGTGAGCTCCACCTGCCCGACCCGGATCGTGTCGCCGTCGTCCACCAGGACGTCGGTCGGCACCGGGATGCCCTCGGCGTCGAGCCGGCCTGCGTGGGTGCGGGCGCCGGTGGCCGCGACGACCTCGGCGAGCGCCTGCCAGTGGTCGCCGTGCCGGTGGGTGGTGACGACGGAGGCGATGCCGTCGTCACCGATCGTGCCGAGCAGGGTGTGCGCGTCGTTGGCGGCGTCGATCAGCAGTTGCTCGTCGGTGGCCCGGCAACGCAGCAGATAGGCGTTGTTGTTCATCGGACCGACCGCGACCTTGGTGATCATCAGGTCCTTGAGCTCGTGCACGTCGGCGGGTCCGCCGACCGTCACCTCTCCGCTGTACGTCATGACGGCCAGCCTAGCGCCGGGGCGGCCCGCAGACCGCCTCCCGTCCGCCCGCCTACAGGGGAGGCAGCGCCGGCAGCGGGCCGCCCTCCACCGCGAGCGCGGAACCCGCACGGCGACCGGCGAGCCAGCCGAGGAGACCGGCCGGGGGACCGGTGACGGTGACCTCCGGGGTGTCGGCCTCCCGTCCCGTGCGCCACGCGCGCGTGCCGTCCGTGAGCCGGGTCGGCGGCACGTCCGGGTGCCCGGCGAACCGGGCGGCGAGGAAGTCGGTCTCCCGCGCGGTGAACTCCGCCGGAAGATCCTCCAGCTCGTACCCGATGCCCAGGTCGACGTGGTGCAGCTCCACCTCGGCCCAGCGCCGGAACGGCACCCTGGAGGCGGAGTCCGTGACGCCGCCCCGCAGCTCCACGGTGCGGGACCAGTCCGCCGGCGTCGCCCCCGTCCCCTGGAAGCGGGCCGCGCTCTCGCGCAGGTCCGCGAGCTGGGCGTCGAGGGGGCGCGGGGCGTCCCGCTCGATGTCGGCGTCCCTGGCCTCGCCGGAGACGTACATGGGGCGCCCTTCGAGGACGTTCACCAGAGCGTCGGCGTTGCGGGAGAGGTGGGCGAGGACGTGACCGCGACTCCAGCCGGGAAGCCGTGACGACTCCGTCACGGACGCGTTGTCCAGTTTCCCGACCGCGGTGAGCAGCCGCTCGGTAGCGTCACGTACAGACGCCAGGTCATGAGCGTGATCAATCATGCTGCTGACCCTAGACCGCGCCACCCCTTCGGGTGAAGGTTGTGGACGACGCCCGTAATTCGAATGCACGTGCTATAAGGTCGACTGTGGCGTCGGGCATGCTGGGAAGTCGGGGTTTGTTGACAACCGGTGAATCCGACCGGCGTTGTCAGTGGCTCCCCCTAGTCTGAGAAAGACGGGGGCCCCGCCCCTGTCACTTCTCTCAAGAAAGGTGCGGACCGGCGTGGCCGACCGTCTCATCGTCCGTGGCGCGCGCGAGCACAACCTGAAGAACGTCTCGCTCGACCTGCCTCGTGACTCGCTCATCGTCTTCACGGGCCTGTCCGGGTCGGGCAAGTCCTCCCTGGCCTTCGACACCATCTTCGCCGAGGGCCAGCGGCGCTACGTGGAGTCGCTCTCCTCCTACGCCCGGCAGTTCCTCGGCCAGATGGACAAGCCGGACGTCGACTTCATCGAGGGCCTCTCCCCGGCGGTCTCCATCGACCAGAAGTCGACCTCGCGCAACCCGCGCTCCACGGTCGGCACCATCACCGAGGTCTACGACTACCTGCGCCTGCTCTTCGCCCGCATCGGCAAGCCGCACTGTCCCGAGTGCCACCGGCCCATCTCGCGCCAGTCGCCGCAGGCCATCGTCGACAAGGTCCTGGAGCTGCCGGAGGGCAGCCGCTTCCAGGTGCTGTCGCCGCTGGTGCGCGAGCGCAAGGGCGAGTTCGTCGACCTCTTCGCCGACCTGCAGACCAAGGGCTACTCCCGCGCGCGGGTGGACGGCGAGACCGTCCAGCTGTCCAACCCGCCCACGCTGAAGAAGCAGGAGAAGCACACCATCGAGGTGGTCGTCGACCGCCTCACGGTGAAGGACTCCGCCAAGCGGCGCCTGACCGACTCCGTGGAGACCGCGCTCGGCCTGTCCGGCGGCATGGTCGTGCTCGACTTCGTCGACCTCCCCGAGGACGACCCCGAGCGCGAGCGCATGTACTCGGAGCACCTGTACTGCCCGTACGACGACCTGTCCTTCGAGGAGCTGGAGCCCCGCTCCTTCTCCTTCAACTCGCCCTTCGGCGCCTGCCCCGACTGCTCCGGCATCGGCACCCGCATGGAGGTCGACCCGGAGCTGATCGTCCCCGACGAGGACAAGTCCCTCGACGAGGGCGCCATCCACCCCTGGTCGCACGGGCACACCAAGGACTACTTCGGCCGCCTGATCGGCGCCCTCGCCGACGCGCTCGGCTTCCGCACGGACATCCCCTTCGCGGGCCTGCCGCTGCGCGCCCGCAAGGCCCTGCTCAACGGCCACAAGACCCAGGTCGAGGTCCGCTACCGCAACCGGTACGGCCGCGAGCGCCGGTACACCACGGCCTTCGAGGGCGCCATCCCCTTCGTCAAGCGCCGGCACAGCGAGGCCGAGAGCGACTCCAGCCGCGAGCGCTTCGAGGGCTACATGCGCGAGGTGCCCTGCCCCACCTGTGCGGGCACCCGCCTCAAGCCGCTCGTGCTCGCGGTCACCGTCATGGGCAAGTCGATCGCCGAGGTCTCGGCGATGTCCATCAGCGACTGCGCGGACTTCCTGGGCGAGCTGACGCTCAACGCCCGCGACAAGAAGATCGCCGAGCGCGTGCTGAAGGAGGTCAACGAGCGG
This sequence comes from Streptomyces sp. NPDC085944, assembly GCF_040686295.1. NCBI lineage: Bacteria > Bacillati > Actinomycetota > Actinomycetes > Kitasatosporales > Streptomycetaceae > Streptomyces > Streptomyces sp. NPDC085944. The sequence continues at coordinate 240,379 of NZ_JBFBJX010000007.1, forward strand.
CTGCGCTTCCTGGTCGACGTCGGCCTGGACTACCTCTCGCTGAACCGCGCGGCGGGCACCCTCTCCGGCGGCGAGGCCCAGCGCATCCGGCTGGCCACCCAGATCGGCTCCGGACTCGTCGGCGTGCTGTACGTCCTGGACGAGCCGTCCATCGGCCTGCACCAGCGCGACAACCACCGGCTGATCGAGACCCTCGTCCGACTCCGGGACATGGGCAACACCCTCATCGTCGTCGAGCACGACGAGGACACCATCAAGGTCGCCGACTGGATCGTCGACATCGGTCCCGGCGCGGGCGAGCACGGCGGCAAGGTGGTGCACAGCGGTTCCGTCAAGGAACTGCTCGACAACGCCGAGTCGCAGACCGGGCTGTACCTGTCCGGACGCAAGGCCATCCCGCTGCCCGACATCCGGCGCCCGCAGGACCCCTCCCGGCGGCTCACCGTGCACGGCGCCCGGGAGAACAACCTCCAGGACATCGACGTGTCCTTCCCGCTGGGCGTCTTCACCGCCGTCACCGGCGTCTCGGGCTCCGGCAAGTCGACGCTGGTCAACGACATCCTCTACACCCACCTGGCCCGCGAGCTGAACGGCGCGCGGAACGTCCCGGGCAGGCACACGCGCGTGGACGGCGACGACCTCGTCGACAAGGTCGTCCACGTCGACCAGTCGCCCATCGGCCGCACCCCGCGGTCGAACCCGGCGACGTACACCGGCGTCTTCGACCACATCCGCAAGCTGTTCGCCGAGACGACGGAGGCGAAGGTCCGCGGTTACCTGCCCGGGCGCTTCTCCTTCAACGTCAAGGGCGGCCGCTGCGAGAACTGCGCGGGCGACGGCACCATCAAGATCGAGATGAACTTCCTCCCGGACGTGTACGTCCCGTGCGAGGTCTGCCACGGCGCCCGGTACAACCGGGAGACCCTGGAGGTCCACTACAAGGGCAAGTCCATCGCCGACGTGCTGAACATGCCGATCGAGGAGGCGACCGACTTCTTCGAGGCGGTCCCCGCCATCTCCCGGCACATGAAGACCCTCAAGGACGTCGGTCTCGGGTACGTCCGGCTCGGCCAGTCCGCGACCACCCTGTCCGGCGGCGAGGCCCAGCGCGTCAAGCTCGCCAGCGAGCTGCAGCGCCGCTCCACCGGACGCACGGTCTACGTCCTGGACGAGCCGACCACCGGTCTGCACTTCGAGGACATCAGCAAGCTGCTGACGGTTCTCGGCGGCCTGGTCGACAAGGGCAACACGGTCATCGTCATCGAGCACAACCTCGACGTGATCAAGACCGCCGACTGGGTCGTCGACATGGGCCCCGAGGGCGGCGCCGGCGGTGGCCTGGTGGTCGCCGAGGGCACGCCCGAGCAGGTCGCGGGTGTCCCCGCCAGCCACACCGGCAAGTTCCTGCGGGACGTCCTCGGCGCCGACCGGGTCAGCGACGCGGCCTCGGTGATCAGGCCGCGCAAGGCGGCGAAGACGGTCGCGACCAAGGCCGCCGCCAAGAAGACCGCGACCAAGGCGGTCACCGCCACGGCGGCCAAGAAGGCGACCGCCGCCAAAACGGCCAGGACCGCCAAGACGGCCAAGAAGGCCGCCACGCCCGCCGCGAAGAAGACCACGCGGACGAGCAAGGCCTGAGAGCGGACGGCGGCGCCGGACCCACGGGTGAACCCCTGGGTCCGGCGCCGCCGCCGTCCGTCAGACGGTGACCTCATGGGCGTACGGCGGTTCCGCGCCCGCCCGGGAGCAGGTGACCGCGGCCGCGCGGGCGGCGAAGCCCAGCAGCCCGGCCCAGCCGTCCGGCCCCAGCGCGGCCACGGCCGCGTCGCCGAGGGCGTTCCGTGCCGCGAGGCCGTGCAGCAGGGCCGCGTTCACCGTGTCGCCCGCGCCGATCGTGTCCACCACCTCGACGCGCTCCCCCGGCACCGTGTACTCGCCCCCGCCGCGGGTGAACACGGTCAGGCCGTCGCCGCCCCGGGTGACCACGACCGCGGCCGGTCCCGCCGCGAGCCACTCCCCGGGGGTGCCGCCGAGCCACTCGGCGTCCTCGGCGGACAGCTTCAGCAGCGACACCGACGGCAGCCAGCTCTTGAACCGGGCCCGGTAGGCGTCCGGGTCCGGGATCAGCCCGGCCCGGATGTTGGGGTCCAGCGCCGTGAACACGCCCCGCGCGGCCGTCTCGCGCAGTAGCTCCTCGTACGCGCTCGCGCCTGGCTCCAGCACCAGCGAACACGTCCCGAAGGAGACGGCCCGGGTGCCGGACGGCAGTCCGGCGGGCAGCGAGAACAGCCGGTCGGCGGTCCCGTCCACGTAGAACGAGTACGCGGCCGAGCCGTCCGCGTCGAGCGAGGCCACGGCGAGGGTGGTCGGCTCGGCCCCGCGCTGCACCGGCGAGACGTCCACGCCGGTCTCGCGCAGCCGGTCGAGGAGCGCCTCGCCGAAGGCGTCGTACGACACCCGTGAGCAGAACGCCACGGGCGAGCCGAGGCGGCCCAGCGCGACGGCGGTGTTGTACGGACCGCCGCCGAGCGCGGGCCGCAGCGCGGCGAGGGCACCCGTGCCCTGCGGTACCAGGTCGATCAGTGCCTCACCGGCGACGACGATCACGGGAGGGTCCTTTCGTTGGCCTTGGCATGGGCTTGCGCATGGGGTTCTCCGGACGGCCCGGCGAGCCGCCCGGACCGCTCCGGGAGCCGCCGGGGCTGCTCGGCGCAGCCGCAGGAGGTGCGGTGGGCGAAGGAGCAGGGCAGCCGTACGGTCCGCGCCGGCCGGTCCGGCGCGGCGAGGCGGTCGAGGAGCAGCCGCACGGCCCGCGCGCCGATCTCCCTGCTGGGCTGGGCGACGGCGGTGAGCCCGGGTGAGAAGAGGTCCGCCCAGGCGAAGTCGTCGAAGCAGCACAGCGCGAGGTCACCGGGTACGGACAGGCCCCGCTCGCGGAGGGCGCGCAGGGCGCCGATGGTCATCGCGTTGTTGGCGGTGACCAGCGCGGTGGGCGGCACCGCCAGGGACAGCAACTGCGCCGTGGCCCGTTCACCGCCGGCCGCCTCGGAGTCGCCGTGGACCAGCAGCCGCTCGTCGTAGGGCAGACCCGCGGCGGCGAGGCCGTGCCGGTATCCGGTGATCCGCTCACGGGTCGTGCTGAACCCCGGCCGGCCCGCGACCAGGCCGATCCGGCGGTGGCCCAGCCCGGCGAGATGACCCACCAGCCCCGTGGTCGGCTCGGCGCCCTCGGCGCAGACCTGGTCGAAGCGCGGGGCGTCCTCGGCCTCCGGCACGTCGACGACCCGGTCGAGGAACACGGCCGGCACCCGGTGGCGGGTGAGGTAGGCGACCAGGTCCCGGGGCTCGGCGGAGGGCGCGACGATCATGCCGTCCACACGCCGCTCGTGCAGCAGCTGGACCACCTTGCGCTCGTGCCCGGGGTCGTCGTGCGGGTCGGCGATGAGCAGGCCGTAACCGTGCTCCAGGGCGCCGGCCTCGACGCCCTGGAGGATCTCCGTGAAGTACGGGTTGCTGATCGCCGACACCGCGAGCCCGATGGAACGGGTGCGCGAGGTCACCAGGGAGCGGGCGAGGGTGTTCGGCGTGTAGCCCAGCTCCTCCACGGCGTCGAGCACCGCCTGGCGGGTGTGGGGCAGCACCGGGCGGGTGCCGTTGAGGACGTGCGAGACGGTCGCCACGGAGACACCGGCACTCCGTGCGACATCGGCCATGGTCGCCACCGGCGCACCCCCTTCGCTCACGGCCCCGCTCCGGACCCGTCACTCACGGCCCGATCCGCCCGGACCCCTCACTCACGGCTCCGCTCCGGCCGGACCGTACCCCATGGGTCAGGGGCGCGTAAACGCTTGCGCAAGCGTTTACGCGACATCGGACGGCGACCCGCCTCCCGGCCACCCGGCCCGCGGGACCACCCGCCCGGCCGGATATCGTCGCCCTGCAGCGCACCTCCCGCTCACGCCCCGCCCGGCCCCCGACCGACCAGTGGAGACCTCATGCCCGGCCGCCCCGCCCCGAGTCGCCGTACCGTCCTGCGCTCGGTGGCCGCCACGCCCGTCGCCGGACTCGGCCTGGCCGCCTGCTCCCCGGGCGACGACGGCGCCGCCCCGGCCAGGCCCACCGCGCCCGTGGACCTCGGCGCGGACGGAGAGGTGGCCAAGGGCGCGACGACGCTGTTCCCGGACGGGAACGTGGTGGTCAGCCGAGCCGAGGACGGCTCCCTGAAGGCGTTCAGCACGGTGTGCACGCACGCGGGGTGCCCCATCAAGAAGCTGGAGGGCACCAAGCTCGTCTGCAACTGCCACGGCAGCGAGTTCGACGCCCGCACCGGCGAGGTGCTGCACGCCCCGGCGACCGTGCCGCTCATCGAGCTGCCGGTCGAGGTGAAGCAGGGCCGGATCGTCGCGAGCCCGGGGTCCTGACCGGCAGGAGCCCGACCGGCAGCAGCCGACGCCCTCCCCGGCGCGCCCGGCGTCCTACTCCCAGTCCCAGCCGATCCCCAGCATCCCCGACCTGACCCGGGGCTCCACGAGGTGCACCGAGCGGTGCAGTCCGCTGAGCGCCAGCTCCTGCCGGCCGCCGCGCGGCGCCGCCGGGGAGTGCTGCGTGAACCGGTGGCAGCGCACCGGAAGGGCCGAGGCGTCGAACCGCACCTGGAGCGCGTACTGCCCGCCCGCGGCACCGAACCCGCGGACGTACTCGCGCGACACACCGGCCGTGCCGTCCTCGACCCCGTAGCGGAAGAGGTGGGTGTCGCCGGCCCCCAGCCGCGTGTCGAAGAGCAGCTCGGTCACCAGCAGGCCGGTCTCCTGGTGGGTGCGCACCCGTCCCGTGCGGCAGTTCTCCAGGGCGTGGACGGTCATCCGGGCGGGGACGCACCCCGGGTCGCCGTAGTGGACGGCGACGAAGCGGTCGACGTCGTCCCGGTGGGCGCGGACGATGAGGTGCGACTCGCGGCCCGCCAGCTCACGGCCGGACCCGACGCGGATCCGTTCGTGGTGCCCGAGGGTGTGCACCCCGCCGTCCGGCGACGGGTGCCCCAGTTCGGCCAGCAGCCCGTCCAGGACGCCCGAGGCCGCCAGGTGGGCGCGGTAGGAACGGCCCGCGGGCCGTCGGTCGCGGTCCGACATCTCGGCGCCGGACTCGGCGAGCAGACGTATCAGCGACTCCTCGGGCAGCTGGAGTATCTCCTCCAGGGCCCGCACGGCCCGCAGGGACTCCGGACGCTGCGGGCGCCGGGCCCCCTGCTGCCAGTAGCTCAGGCTCGTGACGCCCACCTTCACCCCGTGGCGCGAAAGATGGTGCTGCACACGCTGCAGCGGCAGCCCACGCGCGGCGATCGCCGCGCGCAGCGCGACGTGGAAGGGGCCACCGCGCAGGGCCGAGTCGAGTTGCGCCGTGGCGACGTCCGCGTGCTGTGTGGCGTGCGGCATGCAGGGGCCCTTCTGTGAAGTTCACGACGGCTGGTCAGACCGTCGACACGGATCGGCCGGGGCCGCCCCCGGTCGCGGCGCAGAGGTCTTCACATCCGTACGCCGCGCCTCAGGCCCCGAGTCCCCCCGCATTGAAGCGCGTTGACCTAGTCCGGACAACACCTGACGCCCGACCGTCACGCGCTCCTGGCCGAGAACGCACGGGCCCGCCCTCCCGGTGGCCACCCGCCGTGACCGAGCGGCCCCGCAACGTCTTCCCCGCCGACGGTCCACAGGGGTCCGGCCCGTCGTCCACAGCCCCGCCGCGGTGTCGGTCCGCGCCAGTAGGGTGTGAGTCATGGCCGACCCCTCCAGCTACCGCCCCAGGCCGGGAGAGATCCCGGACACCCCGGGGGTGTACAGGTTCCGTGACGAGCACCGCCGGGTGATCTACGTCGGAAAGGCGAAGAGCCTGCGCCAGCGCCTGGCGAACTACTTCCAGGACTTGGCGCACCTGCACCCGCGCACCCGCACCATGGTCACCACGGCCGCGTCCGTGGAGTGGACGGTGGTGTCGACGGAGGTCGAGGCACTGCAGCTGGAGTACTCCTGGATCAAGGAGTACGACCCCCGGTTCAACGTCAAGTACCGCGACGACAAGAGCTACCCGTACCTCGCGGTGACGATGAACGAGGAGTTCCCGCGCGTCCAGGTGATGCGCGGCCACAAGAAGAAGGGCGTGCGCTACTTCGGGCCGTACGGACACGCCTGGGCCATCCGTGACACGGTCGACCTCCTGCTGCGCGTCTTCCCGGTGCGCACCTGCTCCACGGGCGTCTTCAAGAACGCCGCCCGCACCGGCCGCCCCTGTCTGCTCGGCTACATCGGCAAGTGCTCCGCGCCCTGCGTCGGCCGGATCACGCCCGACGACCACTGGGACCTGGCCGACGAGTTCTGCGACTTCATGGCCGGCCGCACCGGCACCTACCTGCGCCGCCTGGAGCGGCAGATGGCCGACGCCGCGGAGGAGATGGAGTACGAGCGGGCGGCGCGTCTGCGGGACGACATCGGGGCCCTCAAGAAGGCGATGGAGAAGAGCGCGGTCGTGCTCGCCGACGCCACCGACGCCGATCTGATCGCGGTCGCCGAGGACGAGCTGGAGGCCGCCGTCCAGATTTTCCACGTGCGCGGCGGACGTGTGCGCGGTCAGCGCGGCTGGGTCACCGACAAGGTGGAGGAGATCACCACCGGCGCCCTCGTCGAGCACGCCCTGCAGCAGCTGTACGGAGAGGAGAGCGGGGACGCCGTGCCCAAGGAGGTCCTGGTCCCCGCCCTGCCCGACCCGGTCGAGCCCGTCCAGCAGTGGCTGACCGAGCGCCGGGGCTCGGGCGTGTCGCTGCGCATCCCGCAGCGCGGCGACAAGAAGGCGCTGATGGAGACCGTCCAGCGCAACGCCCAGCAGGCCCTCGTCCTGCACAAGACCAAGCGCGCCTCGGACCTGACGACGCGCTCGCGCGCGCTGGAGGAGATCGCCGAGGCCCTCGACCTCGACAGCGCCCCGCTGCGCATCGAGTGCTACGACATCTCGCACCTCCAGGGCGACGACGTCGTGGCCTCCATGGTCGTCTTCGAGGACGGGCTGGCCCGGAAGAGCGAATACCGGCGGTTCCAGATCAAGGGCTTCGAGGGACAGGACGACGTCCGTTCCATGCACGAGGTCATCACCCGCCGCTTCCGCCGCTATCTAGCCGAGAAGGAGAAGACCGGCGAGTGGGCGGACGGCGAGTCACTTACCGACGGCGGTCAGCACCCCGACGGCGGGCAGCACCTCGGCGGTGGGCAGCACCCCGACGGTGGGCAGCACCCCGACGGCGAAGCCGGCCCGGGCGACCAGGCCGCCCCGGACGACGGCGAGGCGCTCACCCACGGCCCGGCCCTCAAGGACGACGACGGCCGGCCCAAGAGGTTCGCCTACCCGCCGCAGCTCGTCGTCGTCGACGGCGGTCAGCCGCAGGTCGCGGCCGCCCAGCGGGCGCTGGACGAGCTGGGCATCGACGACATCGCCGTGTGCGGTCTCGCCAAGCGCCTTGAGGAGGTCTGGCTGCCCCGCGAGGACGACCCGGTCGTCCTGCCCCGCACCAGCGAAGGCCTCTACCTGCTGCAGCGGGTCCGCGACGAGGCCCACCGCTTCGCCATCACCTACCAGCGCACCAAGCGCGCCAAGCGCTTCCGCGCCGGGCCGCTGGACGACGTGCCCGGTCTGGGGGAGACCCGCAAACAGGCGCTGATCAAGCACTTCGGTTCGGTGAAGCGGCTGCGGGCGGCGACGATCGACCAGATCTGCGAGGTGCCCGGCATAGGCCGCAAGACGGCCGAGACCGTGGCCGTGGCCCTGGCCGGGGCCGCCCCGGCCGGGCCCGCCGTGAACACGGCGACCGGAGAGATCATGGATGACGACGACGGGGCACCCGAGACGACGGCGGATGCCCCGGGGGAGCCCGTGTCCGCGGGCACCCCGGACGAACGACGGGGGCAGGAGAGATGACCGAGCACGAGGCACAGCCCGCAGCCCGACGAGAACAGACGCAGTCCGCCGCAGCCGGACGAGAACAGACCCAGTCCGCGGCGGCACGAGAACAGACCCGCGACGACGGAGCACAGGTGAGTACGGGCAAGGAAACAGCCGGGGCGCACGAAGCGGCCATCCCCGAGCTGGTGATCATCTCCGGCATGTCAGGGGCCGGCCGCTCGACGGCCGCCAAGTGTCTGGAGGACCTGGGCTGGTTCGTCGTCGACAACCTCCCGCCCGCGCTGATCCCCACCATGGTGGAGCTCGGCGCCCGCTCCCAGGGCAACGTGGCCCGCATCGCGGTGGTCGTGGACGTCCGCGGCCGACGCTTCTTCGACAACCTGCGCGAGTCCCTCGCGGACCTCGACGCCCGCGGCGTCACCCGCCGGATCGTCTTCCTGGAGTCCTCCGACGACGCCCTGGTGCGCCGCTTCGAGTCGGTGCGCCGCCCGCACCCCCTCCAGGGCGACGGCCGCATCGTGGACGGCATCGCCGCCGAGCGCGAGCTGCTCCGGGAGCTGCGCGGCGACGCCGACCTGGTGATCGACACCTCCAGCCTCAACGTGCACGAGCTGCGCGCCAAGATGGACGCCCAGTTCGCGGGCGAGGAGGAGCCCGAGCTGCGGGCCACGGTGATGTCCTTCGGCTTCAAGTACGGCCTCCCGGTCGACGCCGACCTCGTCGTCGACATGCGCTTCCTGCCCAACCCGCACTGGGTCCCGGAGCTGCGCCCCTTCACCGGCCTGAACGAGGAGGTGTCGAGCTACGTCCTCAACCAGCCCGGGGCCAAGGAGTTCCTCGACCGCTACGCCGAGCTGCTCCAGCTGATCGCGGCGGGCTACCGTCGGGAGGGCAAGCGCTATGTGACCGTCGCCGTCGGCTGCACCGGGGGCAAACACCGGTCCGTGGCCATGTCGGAGAAGCTCGCCGCCCGGCTCGCCGCCGAGGGCGTGGAGACGGTGGTCGTCCACCGGGACATGGGACGGGAATGACAGGGGAATGACAGGACGCACTCCGCGGCTGAGCCGGCTGCGCCGGGTGGTGCCCGAGGGACGCGGCGGCAGACCCGCCGACGCCCGCGCGGCCCGGCCCGAACAGACGCGCGGTGGCAAGCCGCGCCGCCGGGGCGCCCAGCCCAAGGTCGTCGCCCTCGGCGGCGGCATGGGCCTGTCCGCCTCGCTCGCCGCACTGCGCCGGATCACCGGCGACCTCACCGCCGTCGTCACCGTCGCCGACGACGGCGGCTCCAGCGGGCGGCTCCGTGACGAGCTGGGCGTGCTGCCGCCCGGTGACCTGCGCAAGGCGCTGGCCGCGCTGTGCGGGGACGACGACTGGGGCCAGACCTGGGCCCGCGTCATCCAGCACCGCTTCCAGTCCCAGGGCGACCTGCACGAACACGCGGTCGGCAATCTGCTGATCGTCGCCCTGTGGGAGCAGCTCGGCGACCACGTCCAGGCGCTGGACCTGGTGGGCAAGCTGCTCGGCGCGCACGGGCGGGTGCTGCCCATGTCCGCCGTCCCGCTGGAGCTCCAGGCCCTGGTCAGGGGCCACGACCCGGAGCGGCCCGACGAGATGGACACCGTGCGGGGACAGGCGACCGTGGCGCTCACGCCGGGCGAGGTGCAGTCCGTGCACCTGGTGCCGAGCGACCCGCCGGCCGTCCCCGACGCGGTCGACGCCGTCCTGGACGCCGACTGGGTGGTGCTGGGCCCCGGCTCCTGGTTCTCCTCGGTCATCCCGCACCTGCTCGTGCCCGAGCTGCTGGACGCCCTGGTCGAGACGAAGGCGCGCCGAGTGCTCTCGCTGAACCTCGCCCCGCAGCCCGGAGAAACTGAGGGCTTCTCACCGCAGCGTCATTTGGAGGTTTTGGGACGACACGCCCCTAAACTCGCCCTGGACGTGGTGCTGGCCGACGAGGCCGCCGTGCCCGACCGTGACTCGCTCACCGACGCCGCGAAACGGTTCGGCGCCGCGGTCGAGCTGGCTCCGGTAGCCCGGACCGACGGGACCCCGAGGCACGACCCGGAGCTGCTGGCCGCCGCGTACGACCGTATTTTTCGGATGCATGGAAGGATCGGCCCATGGCGATGACGGCAGCGGTGAAGGACGAGATCTCCCGGCTCCCCGTCACCCGGACCTGCTGCAGAAAGGCGGAGGTCTCCGCCGTTCTGCGGTTCGCCGGCGGCCTTCACCTGGTGAGCGGGCGCATTGTGATCGAGGCGGAGCTGGACACCGCGCGGGCGGCCCGCCGGCTCAAGCAGGACATCCTGGAGATCTTCGGGCACGGTTCGGAGCTGATCGTGATGGCGCCCGGCGGGCTGCGCCGCGGTTCGCGCTTCGTCGTCCGGGTGGTCGCCGGCGGTGACCAGTTGGCCCGGCAGACCGGCCTGGTGGACGGCCGGGGACGGCCCATCCGGGGGCTGCCGCCGCAGGTGGTCTCGGGGGCCACCTGCGACGCCGAGGCCGCCTGGCGAGGGGCCTTCCTGGCGCACGGCTCGCTCACCGAGCCCGGCCGTTCCTCCTCCCTGGAGGTGACCTGCCCGGGGCCCGAGGCGGCGCTCGCCCTGGTCGGCGCCGCCCGTCGGCTGTCGATCCCCGCCAAGGCCCGCGAGGTGCGCGGCGTGGACCGGGTCGTGGTCCGCGACGGCGACGCGATCGGCGCCCTGCTCACCCGGCTCGGCGCCCACGACTCGGTGCTGGCCTGGGAGGAGCGCAGGCTGCGCCGCGAGGTCCGCGCCACCGCCAACCGGCTCGCCAACTTCGACGACGCCAACCTGCGCCGTTCGGCCCGCGCGGCCGTCGCCGCCGGCGCCCGGGTCCAGCGCGCCCTGGAGATCCTCGCCGACGACGTGCCCGAGCATCTGGCCGCCGCGGGCCGGCTGCGCATGGAGCACAAGCAGGCCTCCCTGGAGGAGCTGGGCGCCCTCGCCGACCCGCCGCTGACCAAGGACGCCGTGGCCGGGCGCATCCGCCGCCTGCTGGCCATGGCCGACAAGCGGGCCTCGGACCTCGGCATCGCCGGCACGGACGCCAACCTCGGCGAGGAGCTGGCCGACAACCTCGTCGGCTGACCGCACGGGCCAGGACCGCCGACGAGCGGTGCCGTCGGCGAGTCGATGCCGCCGACGAGCGGATACGACCAACAAGCCGGTGCCGGCGCCCACTTGGGTGGCCGGTACCGGCTTCGGCGTGTCCCTGCCGGGCTCTTGACTCGATCATGAGCTGTCATGAGCCTGGCACCTGTTCGCCACTGTGGCGGACCCAGGCCTGTCGGACAGGCCCCACCTAGGGGGGTTCATGAGACGAAGAGCGAGATCGATCCTCGCCGTCGGCGCGCTCCTGATCGGCGGAGCGAGCTTCGCACCCGTCGCCCAGGCACAACCCGCGGACCCGGCGACCCCGGACGCGAACGAAGTGAAGGTCTTCCGCGCCGACGTCACCCAGGAGCAGGTACCCCTGCTGCTGGCTGCCGGCCAGGACGGCCACGAACTCGGCGAGCAGGTGCCCGACCGCGGCACGGCCGCCGTCGAGCTCTACCTCACCGAGAAGCAGGCCGGCGCGCTGGAGAAACAGGGCGTCGACCTCACCGAGCACACCCTGTCCGCCCAGTCCGAGAAGCGGGTCGAGAGCGCCGCCGACGGCGTCTTCCGCCCGTACAGCGGCAGCGGCGGCCTGCGCGAGGAGATCCTGCGGACCGCCCGGGAGAACCCCGGGCTGACCAAGGTCGTCTCCATCGGGAAGACCGTGCGGGGCCAGGACATCCTGGCGCTCAAACTCACCAAGCACGCGAAGAAGTCGAGGGACGGCTCGAAGCCGTCCGTCCTCTACATGTCCAACCAGCACGCGCGCGAGTGGATCACCCCGGAGATGACCCGGCGGCTGATGCACCACTACCTGGACAACTACAAGAAGGACCGGCGGATCAGGAAGATCGTCGACTCCACCGAGCTGTGGTTCGTCCTGTCGGCCAACCCCGACGGCTACGACTACACCTTCGAGAGCGACGACAACCGCCTCTGGCGCAAGAACCTGCGCGACCTCAACGGCGACGGCACCATCGGCACCGGCGACGGCGTCGACCTCAACCGGAACTTCGCCTACAAGTGGGGCTACGACGACGAGGGCTCGTCCCCCAACCCCACCAGCGAGACCTACCGCGGCGCGAGCCCCGGCTCCGAGCCCGAGACCAAGGCGCTCGACGCCTTCCAGAAGCGGATCGGCTTCACGTACGGGATCAACTACCACTCCGCCGCCGAACTCCTCCTCTACGGCGTCGGCTGGCAGGTGGCCACCAACACCCCGGACGACGTCCTCTACAAGGCGCTGGCCGGCACGCCCGACAACTCCGCGATCCCCGGCTACCACCCGCAGGTCTCCTCGGAGCTGTACACCACCAACGGCGAGGCCGACGGGCACGCGGCCAACGTCAACGGCATGGCGATGTTCACCCCGGAGATGTCGACCTGCCAGACGGCCTCCGACGTGGACCCCGACGACCAGTGGAACGCGCGCGACTGCCGGTCGGGCTTCAACTTCCCCGACGACGAGAAACTGATCCAGGAGGAGTTCGCCAAGAACATCCCCTTCGCGCTCTCCGTCGCCGAGACCGCCGCCCACCCCGACCGGCCCTCCTCCTCGGTCGGCCTGGACGCCGCCGACTTCACCCCGGCCCCCTTCACCACCTCCTACGCCCGCGGCGGCGGCCAGGAGGTCTCCGTCGTCGTCCGCAAGTCCGTGCGCGACAAGGAACTGAAATACCGCGTCAACGGCGGACGCACCCACGACACGGAGCTGCGGCCCTGGCGGGGCGGCGAGACGTACGGCGGCGAGGACAACCTCTACTTCGACGAGTACCGGGCCGAGGTCCGGGGCGCCGGCCCCGGCGACCGCGTCGAGGTCTGGTTCACCGGCGAGGCACCCCGCGGTGCTCACGACCGGCACGGCAGGCACGACAGGCACGGCAAGCGCACCGAGAGCGCGCACTTCACCTACACGGTCGCCGAGCGGGCCCGCGCCGACGTCCTCGTCGTCGCCGAGGAGGGCGCGAAGGCCACGCAGACACAGACGTACGTGGACGCCCTCAAGGCCGGCGGCCGACGCGCCGCCGTCTGGGACGTCGCCACGCAGGGCGCCCCCGACGCGCTCGGCGTCCTCGGCCACTTCGACACGGTCGTCCACTACACGGGCGCCGCGGTGCCCGGCAACGCCACCCAGCTCCAGCTCCGGGCCTTCCTCAACGAGGGCGGCAAGCTGATCGAGGCCGGCGAGCAGGCCGGCGGCGAGGTCGACCTCGGCGGCGGCACCCTCTCCGACGACTTCAGCCAGTACTACCTGGGCGCCTACACCCGCACCGCCACCTCCGGCGCCACCGGCTTCGCCGGCTCCGGCAAGCTCGACGGGACCGGCGGGACCCTCGGCGACGCCCCCCGCAACCCGCTGGACGCCGCCGGCGCGTACAGCGTGACCTCCGACGAACTGGACCCCGGCACGTACCCGCAGTTCGCGAGTGCGGGCGCCGGGAAGTTCGCCGGGACGGTCAACCCGTACGGTCCCTACGCGGGGAAGTGGATGGCCGCCGCCGTCCACACCGACGACGCCTACAAGCGCCTCACCCGCACCGTCGACCTCACCGGAGTCACGGCCTCCGACCGCCCCACGCTCCGCACCCAGCTGCTGTGGGACACCGAGCGCGGCTACGACCACGCCGTGGTCGAAGCGCACGTCACCGGCGCCGACGACTGGACCACTCTGCCCGAGGCGAACGGGGCCACCGGCACGGCCGTGCCCGCCGAGTGCGCGGCCGGGTTCTACCTGGCCGGGCACCCCTGGCTGGCGCACTACCTGACCCTGTCCGACGAGGGCTGCACCGCGACCGGCACCACCGGCCGGTGGAACAGCCTCACCGGCTCCTCCGGCGGCTGGAAGCAGGTCGAGTTCGACCTGAGTGCCTACGCCGGGAAGTCCCTGGAGCTGTCGATCGCCTACGTCACCGACCCCGGCAGCGGCGGCCGCGGCGTCCTCGCCGACGAGGCATCCCTGGTCGTCGGCGGCACGGCGACGCAGACCGAGGGCTTCGAGACCTCGCTGGGCGCCTGGCAGGTCTCGGGACCGCCCGAGGGCAGCCCCGCCGTCGTGAAGGACTGGACCCGCACCGGGACCCTGTTCCAGACCTACGGTGCCGTCACCACCGACGACTCCGTGCTGCTCGGCTTCGGCCTGGAGCACCTTGCCGAACCGGCGGCCCGCGCGGCGTTGGTCCGGCAGGCGCTGCATGCCCTGGACGAGTGAATTCCGGTGTGCGGGGGACTGACCCGGTGTAGCGAAATCGGGTGATCGGTCCCCGTCGCCCAGGGCGGTCCGTACCCCTACTGGTGGGTACGGACCGCCCTGCCGGGTATGGGCCGTCTCGATGTCACCCCCGACGCCGTAGGGAGGTAGGGTCGGAGGTGGTCGGGGACATCCCAAATACAGCTCGCCGGCACATCGGGCCGGCGTACCAACGAGGAGATCGGTTCGTGACGATCCGCGTAGGCATCAACGGCTTTGGCCGCATCGGTCGTAACTACTTCCGCGCGCTGCTGGAGCAGGGTGCGGACATCGAGATCGTGGCTGTCAACGACCTGGGTGACACCGCGACCACCGCCCACCTGCTGAAGTACGACACCATCCTCGGCCGCCTCAAGGCGGAGGTCTCGCACACCGAGGACACCATCACCGTCGACGGCAAGACCATCAAGGTCCTGTCCGAGCGCAACCCGGCCGACATCCCGTGGGGCGAGCTGGGCGTCGACATCGTGATCGAGTCGACGGGCATCTTCACGAAGAAGGCCGACGCGGAGAAGCACATCGCCGGTGGCGCGAAGAAGGTCCTCATCTCGGCCCCGGCCAAGGACGAGGACATCACCATCGTGATGGGCGTCAACCAGGACAAGTACGACCCGGCGAACCACCACGTCATCTCCAACGCCTCCTGCACCACCAACTGTGTGGCGCCGATGGCCAAGGTCCTCGACGAGAACTTCGGCATCGTCAAGGGCCTGATGACGACGGTCCACGCGTACACGAACGACCAGCGCATCCTGGACTTCCCCCACAAGGACCTGCGCCGCGCCCGTGCCGCCGCGGAGAACATCATCCCGACCACCACCGGTGCCGCCAAGGCGACCGCGCTGGTCCTGCCGCAGCTCAAGGGCAAGCTCGACGGCATCGCGATGCGCGTCCCGGTCCCGACCGGCTCGGCCACCGACCTGGTCGTGGAGCTCCAGCGCGAGGTCACCAAGGACGAGGTCAACGCCGCGTTCAAGAAGGCCGCCGACGACGGCGACCTCAAGGGCATCCTGTTCTACACCGAGGACGCGATCGTCTCCTCGGACATCACGGGCGACCCGGCCTCCTGCACCTTCGACTCCTCCCTGACCATGGTCCAGGAGGGCAAGTCGGTGAAGATCCTCGGCTGGTACGACAACGAGTGGGGCTACTCGAACCGCCTCGTCGACCTCACGGTCTTCGTCGGCAACCAGCTCTGATCCACTTCGGCAAGGCACCTCATGCGGTAGCAGGGCTCGGGCAGCGCAAGGTCGCGCTGTCCGAGCCCTGCGTCGCGTCCGCCGCCACCAGCCCTCGTAGGATCACGAGCGATCCGAGAATCCAGGAGCCCTCTTGAAGACGATCGACGAACTGCTCTCCGAAGGCGTCGCGGGCAAGCGCGTCTTCGTCCGCGCCGACCTGAACGTCCCGCTGGACGGCACCACCATCACCGACGACGGCCGCATCCGCGCCGTGGTGCCCACCGTCGAGGCGCTGGCCGCCGCGGGCGCCCGGGTGATCGTGGCCTCGCACCTGGGCCGCCCCAAGGGCGCCCCGGACCCCGCCTTCTCCCTCGCCCCGGCCGCCGCCCGCCTCGGTGAACTGCTCGGCGCCGACGTCGCCTTCGCCGAGGACACGGTCGGCACCTCCGCCGAGGCCGCCGTCTCCGGCCTCGCCGACGGCGGCGTCGCCGTCATCGAGAACCTGCGCTTCAACGCCGGTGAGACCAGCAAGGACGACGCCGAGCGCGCCGCCTTCGCCGACAGGCTGGCCGGCCTCGCGGACGTCTACGTCGGCGACGGCTTCGGCGCGGTGCACCGCAAGCACGCGTCCGTCTTCGACCTGCCGAAGCGGCTGCCGCACTACGCCGGATACCTCATCGCCACCGAGGTCGGCGTGCTCAAGGCGCTCACCGACGACGTGCAGCGCCCGTACGTGGTCGCCCTCGGTGGTGCCAAGGTCTCCGACAAGCTCGCCGTCATCGACCAGCTGCTCGGCAAGGCCGACCGGCTCCTCATCGGCGGCGGCATGGCCTACACCTTCCTCAAGGCCAAGGGGTACGAGGTCGGCATCTCCCTGCTGCAGGAGGACCAGATCCCCGCGGTCAAGGAGTACATCGAGCGCGCCGAGAAGAACGGCGTCGAGCTGGTCCTGCCCGTCGACGTCCTGGTCGCGCCCGAGTTCCCGGACCTGAAGACCAAGGCTCCGGCCAACCCCACCACCGTCGCCGCGGACGCCATCCCGGCCGACCAGGAGGGTCTGGACATCGGTCCCGAGACCCGCAAGCTGTACGCATCGAAGCTCGCCGACGCCGCCACCGTCTTCTGGAACGGCCCCATGGGCGTCTTCGAGCACCCCGACTACGCCGAGGGCACCAAAGCGGTCGCCCAGGCCCTCGTCGACGCCCCGGGCTTCAGCGTGGTCGGCGGCGGCGACTCCGCCGCGGCCGTGCGCACGCTCGGCTTCGACGAGAACGCATTCGGCCACATCTCGACCGGCGGCGGCGCCTCCCTCGAATACCTCGAGGGCAAGACGCTCCCCGGCCTCGCCGCACTGGAGGACTGACCCCGATGACCACCCGCACGCCGCTGATGGCGGGCAACTGGAAGATGAACCTCAACCACCTGGAGGCCATCGCCCACGTCCAGAAGCTCGCCTTCGCCCTCGCGGACAAGGACCACGACGCCGTCGAGGTCGCCGTCCTCGCCCCCTTCACCGACCTGCGCTCCGTGCAGACCCTGGTCGACGGGGACAAGCTCAAGATCAAGTACGGCGCCCAGGACATCTCCGCCCACGACGGCGGCGCCTACACCGGTGAGATCTCGGGCCCGATGCTGGCCAAGCTGAAGTGCGCGTACGTGGCCGTCGGCCACTCCGAGCGCCGGCAGTACCACGCCGAGACCGACGAGATCGTGAACGCCAAGGTCAAGGCCGCCTACAAGCACGGTCTGACCCCGATCCTGTGCGTCGGCGAGGAGCTGGACGTCCGCGAGGCGGGCAACCACGTCGAGCACACCCTCGCCCAGGTCGAGGGCGGTCTCAAGGACCTCCCGGACGAGCAGGCCGAGACCGTCGTGATCGCCTACGAGCCCGTGTGGGCCATCGGCACCGGCAAGGTCTGCGGCGCCGACGACGCCCAGGAGGTCTGCGCGGCGATCCGCGGCAAGCTCGCCGAGCTGTACTCCCAGGAGCTGGCCGACAAGGTCCGCATCCAGTACGGCGGCTCCGTCAAGTCCGGCAACGTCGCCGAGATCATGGCGAAGCCCGACATCGACGGCGCCCTGGTCGGCGGCGCCTCGCTGGACTCGGACGAGTTCGTCAAGATCGTCCGCTTCCGCGACCAGTAGCCGCCGCCCGGCCGTGAGCCGGATCGACCAGTGAGTATGCGCTGGCGGCGATACGTCGTACCCTTGCGGGGGCATGGTGGCCTGCTGTCACCGTGCCCCCGTCGTTCACCGTCGTTCATCCGAATCCGAGGAAGTTGGTCCAGCCGTGGTTTTGGGGTTCTCGATCGCCCTGATCGTCTTCAGCCTGCTGCTGATGCTGCTGGTGCTGATGCACAAGGGCAAGGGCGGCGGTCTCTCCGACATGTTCGGTGGCGGCATGCAGTCGTCCGTCGGCGGCTCCTCGGTCGCCGAGCGCAACCTCGACCGAATCACCGTCGTGGTCGGTCTGCTCTGGTTCGCGTGCATCGTGGTGCTCGGCCTGCTCATGAAGGCCAACAACTGACCCGTCACGCTGCCCCGTCAGCACATCCGCACGTAAAGCCCCATGTCCGGTACGCGCTCCACCGCGCGGCCTATCATGGGGCTTGCGTCTGCGCATCGGAGCTTGTAACTCCAATCACTGGACGCGCGTTGGGCCTTACGTAGACTGAGGCGCTCGCAGCGAAGCGAAACGCCGACTCGCTTTGCGGCACCATCACGCAGGGAGTTACGACCGTGGCAAGTGGCAACGCGATCCGGGGAAGCCGGGTCGGGGCGGGGCCGATGGGCGAGGCCGAGCGCGGCGAGTCCGCGCCGCGTCTGCGCATCTCCTTCTGGTGCTCCAACGGACACGAGACACAGCCGAGCTTCGCGAGCGACGCCCAGGTCCCGGAGACCTGGGACTGCCCGCGCTGCGGCTTCCCCGCCGGACAGGACCGGGACAACCCGCCGGACCCGCCGCGCACCGAGCCCTACAAGACCCACCTCGCGTACGTGCGCGAGCGCCGCAGCGACGCGGACGGTGAGGCGATCCTCGCCGAGGCACTCGCGAAACTGCGCGGCGAGATCTAGCGGCCGACGTCCGACGTGAACGCAGACGGCCGTACCAGGCTGCACCAGAGGCCCGAATGGGCCGCGCTGACCAAGCACCGCGAGCAGCTCGGCGAGGTGCGGCTGCGTGAGCTGTTCGCCGCGGACCCGGGGCGCGGCACCGGCTGGACGCTCCGCGTCGGCGACCTGCGCATCGACTACTCGAAGCATCTGGTCACCGACGAGACGCTGGCTCTGCTCCGGGAACTGGCCGCCGCGACCGACGTGTTCGGGCTCGCCGCCTACCGGGAGCTGCGCGGCCGGCAGTGAGCGAAGTTGGCGCGGTGGCCCGGCCGGTACCGGTCAGGCCACCGCGCTCAGCGTGTCCGCGAGCCGCCGCCGGGCCGCCCGCGCCGACGGCACCGCGGCCAGCGCCGCCGCACCGAGCACGGCCCCCGCGCCCACAACCACCAGGAGGACGGGGGAGGGTGACCGGGCGATCCCCGCGCCGATGCCGCTGGAGGCGCCCTGGGCGTCGATCAGCCAGTGGGCGAGCGGCAGCCCGAGGGCGGCGGCGAGGAGCACGGCCGCCAGGGCGGTGCAGGCCGTGGCCGTGACGGTGATGCCGGTGATCTGGCGCGGGGAGAGCCCGATCGCCTTGAGGGCGAGCAGGTCCCGTTCACTTTCCCGGACGGTGCCGCCGATCGCCGTGAGCAGTTCGATCAGACCGACCAGTGCGAGGACGACCCCGCGCAGGGGGGAGAGCCCGTCGGCCGGGTTCGCCACGGCATGCACGTCGAGCCTGCCGTGCCCGGCCTCGGTGAGCCGCCCGGCGACCTCGTGCGGGTCGGCGCCGGTGTGCAGCCGCAGCTGGTAGAGGGCCGGTTCGAGCCATGGATCGTTCTCCCGGAGGGTGTCCAGGGAGGTCGAGATCACCCGGCCGGCGTTCTCCGGCTCGATGCTGCGGCCCACGATGTGCAGGATCTGCGGCCGGTCGCCGACGGTCATCCGCACCCAGTCGCCGACCTCCACCTCCAGCAGGTCCAGCAGCCCCTGCCCGGCCACCGCCTCGTCCGGCCCGTGCGCGCGGCGGCCCTCGGCCAACGCGTACGGGTAGGGGTCCGCCCGGGTGCCGAGCCCGCGCAGCGCGATCGTCGCGGTCTGTCCCGGCACGAGGGCGGCCACCTCGACGCCCGGGTAGGCGGCGGCGACCCCGGGGTCGCGCTCCAGCAGGGCCCGGGTGCCGCGCTCATCGGCACCGGCGTCCACGCGGGCGGTCAGCGCGGTCGGCAGGCCGATCTGCTCGGGCCGGCTGTGGAAGCGGTCGATGGTGGTCCACGCGCTCATCGCCACCACGATCAGCAGCAGCGGCAGCGTGAGCCGCGCCACCGTGGCCAACGAGCGCGGGCGGCGGGCGAACGCCTTGTGCCAGCCGAGCACGAGCGCGGGCGGCACGCGCACCTCCAGCGCGCGCACCCCGGGCGACGCGTCGGCACCCGGCGCACCGGCTCCGTCGGAACCCCTGACACCGGGCCCTCGGGCGCCACGCCCCCGTACCCCGGCTCCCACCGGCACCCGCAACCCCCGCAGCCCCAGCACCCGCCGAGCCGCCCCGGACAGCCCGCCGCCCTGCGCCCCCGCCGGGCGCGGCAGCGGAACCGGCGGCACCCGGCCCGCCCGCCACGCCGCGAGGCCGGTGGTGGCGCCGATGAACAGCACCGCGCACGCCGGTACGACGAACAGCGCGACCGTGTGCCCGGGCAGCCCCTGCCACACCCCGACCGCGTCCCCGAGCCGCCCCGGCACCCGGCTGCCGAGGGCCTGGGTGAGCGCGGCGGCGGTCGCCGCGCCGAGCAGCGCGTACGCGAGGTGCTGGAGCAGGAAGACCCGTACGACCTGGCCCGGTGTGAAGCCGATCGCCTTCAGCACCGAGATGTCCCGCAGATGCCCCCGGATCCGGGTGCCGATCGCCCCGTGCACCGCCAGACCCGCGGCGAGGAGCGCGCCGAGTCCGAACAGGCCGAGGACCTGACCGAGCAGCCGGTTGTCGCCCTGGGCCTCCGCGCGGGCCCGCTCCCAGGTGGAGACCTGCCCGATCGCCCCGGCGCCCAGCACGGTCACCGCCCGCTGCACGGCGTAGTCCGTCTCCCCGGGATCGGTCAGCCGCAGGCCGATCACCTGGCCGCCCGGGTCGGGCACCGCGGCCGGCGGCGTCCACACCAGGCCCGGCTGCTCGCCCGGCCGGTAGCGGCGTTCGGGACTGTCGGCGATGCCGAGCACCGTGAGGGTCCGCGGGGTGCCGGGCAGGGTGAGGGTGTCGCCGGGCTGGGCCAGCAGCGCGCGGGCGAGGCGGGTCTCCAGGACCACCCCGTCGGGGTCGCCGGCGTCGAGCCAGTGCCCGGCGGTGAGCAGCGGGCGTCCCACGTCGGGCCGCTCGGCGGTGCCGCGCAGTTCCACGGAGGCCCGGGTGCCGCGTACGGCGACGGTGGCGGAGGCGGTGGGGTAGGGGCCGGCGACGGACTGGACGCCGTCCAGCGCGGCCAGCTTCCCGGTGTCGGCGGCGCGGTCGGTGTGCAGCCAGACGTGGGCGCCGCGCGCCTGCGTGAAGACCCGCTGCCAGGGGTTGGTCGCGTACCCGAACAGGGCCGTGGCCAGCAGCAGCGACGCGACGATCCCGGCGGTGGCGAGGACGAGGAACAGCGCCTCGCCCCGGTGGGTGCGCAGATCGGAGTGGGCCCAGCGCAGGGTGGCTCGCACGGCCTCAGCCCTTCGGTGCGCGGTGCGCGCGGTGGTCGTACGCCCGCATGTCAGTCCTTGAGTTCCAGGACTGCGGACGTCCCGGGGCGGCGGCGCGGTGGCGCGGCGGCGTCCAGCTCGGCGTCGTCGGCCATCCGACCGTCGAAGAAGCTGATCACCCGGTCGGCGGCGCTGGCGAGCCGCGCGTCATGGGTGACCAGCACGATCGTCTGGCCCCGCTGGTGGAAGCGGGACAGCAGCCGCATCACCTCGCGGGTGCCCTTGCTGTCCAGGCTGCCCGCGGGCTCGTCCGCCAGCAGCAGCGGCGGATGGTTGACCAGCGCCCGGGCCAGCGCGACCCGCTGCTGCTCGCCGCCGGACAGCTCGCCGGGCATGCTGCGCTCCTTGCCCGTCAGGCCCAGCTCGGTCAGCAGCTCCGACCGCTCGGCGCGCGCCCGCTTCGGCGGCAGCCCGGCGAGCAGGGCGGGCAGCTCCACGTTGTCGGCGACGGACAGGTCCGAGACCAGGTTGAAGAACTGGAAGACGATCCCGATCCGCTTTCTGCGCTCGATCGCCCAGCGCTTCTCGCTGTACGCGTCCGTGCACGCGCCGTCCAGCCAGAGGCTGCCCGCGTCCGGCCGCTGGAGCCCGCCGAGCAGGTGCAGCAGCGTCGACTTCCCGGCCCCGGACGGCCCGGTGACCGCCACGAACTCGCCGCGCCGCACCGTCAGGTCCACCCCGCGCACGGCGTGCGCCGGGGCGCCCTCGCCGTGGTGCGTCTTGACCAGGCCCTCGGCGCGCAGCACGGGAGCGGGGTCGGCACTCGCCCCAGCGCTCACTCCAGCTCCTCCAGCTCTTCCTGGCACCGTTCCAGCCAGTCGAGGTCGGCCTGCAGGTGCAGCATCGCGCCCTCGATGAGGAGGTGGGCGACGCGGTTGTCCCGGTCTTCGGCGGCGGCCAGCTTCGACAGCTGCCGCATCGTGTTCAGGTACTGCCGCCGCTGCTTGTTGATCAGGGCGATCTGGTCGGCGAGCCCGGTCTGCGGAGCCAGGGCGAGCTTCATGAAGAACTCGTCCCGCACCCGCGGCTCGTCCGCCGTCTCCTCGTACCAGGCCCGCAGCTCGTCGCGCCCGGCGTCGGTGAGGTGGTAGACCTTCTTGTTGGGCCGGCTCGACTGCTCGACGTCCTCGCCCTCGATCAGTCCCGTCTTCTCGAGACGGCCGAGGGTGACGTAGATCTGGCCGACGTTCGGCTGAGGGTACGCGGAGCCCAGCAGTTGCTCAAGGTCCTGCTTCAGCTCGTAGCCGTGGGCCGGGCCGCGGGCCAGGAGAGCCAGGAGGTGCAGGCGCACTCAGCCGTCCTCCCGCTTCTGTTCGAGTCCCCGGATGTGCTCCACGCCCTAGTATCGCGCATACCTAACAGGTATACATGGCCTCTGACCCGGGACGAGGACGCCCGGTGCCGGTGCGAGCCGGCGGAACCGGTGTACGAGGGTGTACAGGGAGGAACCTATGCGGTGGATCCACGCCGCCGGTAGGGGCCTCCTCGTCCTCCTCGTCGTCCTGGCCGGGTACGCCGCCTCCGGCGCCCGCGCGCAGGAGGGGACCGCGAGCGGCCGGGGCCCGCTCACCCTGGCCACCGCCGGGGACCTCACCGGCTACCTCGGCCCGCTGCTGGAGGGCTGGAACCGCGCCCACCCCGGCGAACGGGTCACCCTCGTCGAACTGCCCGACTCCGCC
Source organism: Streptomyces sp. NPDC085944 (assembly GCF_040686295.1). NCBI lineage: Bacteria > Bacillati > Actinomycetota > Actinomycetes > Kitasatosporales > Streptomycetaceae > Streptomyces > Streptomyces sp. NPDC085944. The sequence continues at coordinate 263,375 of NZ_JBFBJX010000007.1, forward strand.
GACGAGACCCGCGCGCAGATGGCCACCGACCTGCGCGACGGCGGCCGGCACCGCTTCGACGTCCTCAACATCGACGTCAACTGGACCTCCGAGTTCGCCGCCGCCGACTGGATACGCCCGCTGCCCCGCGACCGCTTCCCGCTCGGCACCTTCCTGCCGCCGGTCGTCGGCACCGCGACCTACGACGGCCGGCTCTACGCCGTCCCGTACGTCACCAACGCCGGCCTGCTCCTGTACCGCAAGGACGTCCTCGCCGCCGAGGGCGTCCCCCCGCCGCGCACCTGGGCCGAGCTGGAGCGGTACGCCGAGACCATCGCTCCGAAGCACGGACTGGACGGCTACGCGGGCCAGTTCCTGCCCTACGAGGGTCTGACCGTGAACGCCGCCGAGTCCGTCTACTCGGCCGGGGGCAGCATCCTCGGCGACGAGGGCGCACGCGTCACCGTGAACTCGGCGGCGGCCCGCGAGGGCATCGGCTTCCTGGCGCGCGGGGTGCGCGAGGGCTGGATACCGAAGGCGGCGCTGACCTACAAGGAGGAGGAGTCCAAGCAGGCCTTCCAGGACGGCCGCCTGCTCTTCCTGCGCAACTGGCCCTACGCCTACGTCAGTGCCTCCGCCCCGGACTCCGCGGTCGCCGGGAAGGTCGGCGCCGTACCGCTGCCCGGCCCCGACGGCCCCGGCACCAGCGTCCTCGGCGGCTCCAACCTGGCCGTCGGCACCCACGCCGAGCACCCCGGCTCGGCCGCGCGCCTCATCGCGTACCTCACCGGCGAGCGCGTGCAGCGCCAGGTCCTCACCCGCGGCGCGCTGCCGCCCGTACGGGCCGACCTGTACGAGGACCCCGAGCTGATCGAGGCGTTCCCCTACCTGCCGACCCTGCGCGAGAGCGTGCTCGCCGCCGCCCCGCGCCCCAAGAGCCCGCGCTACGCCCAGGTCAGCCTGGCCGTGCAGGCGGTCGTGCACGACGCGATGACCGGCCGGCAGACGCCCGAGGCGGCGGTGCGACGGCTGGCGCGCGAGCTGGCCGCCATCTCGCGGCACTGAAACCTGCCGCTCTTCTAGCTACTCGTTAGGTAACGCCGACATCTCATCTGTGTCCTCAGTGCGGTGAAAAGTCCGCATATGTAATCCCAACCACTCAGGAGCTCTCGTTCTGTTCGTTGACACCTTCGCGACGCCGCTACCTAACATGCATGCACAACAGCGACGGCTCCCAACAGACAGGTCCTCGGGGTGAACAGGCACCACTGGTGGCGTGACGCGGTGATCTACCAGGTCTACGTCCGCAGCTTCCTCGACAGCACCGGCGACGGCGTCGGCGATCTCGCCGGTGTCCGGACCGGACTGCCCTACCTGCGCAAACTCGGCGTGGACGGGATCTGGTTGAGCCCCTTCTACCCCTCGCCCCAGCACGACCACGGCTACGACGTCGCCGACTACCGGGGCGTCGACCCGCTCTTCGGCGACCTCGACGAGTTCGACGCGCTGGTCGCCGCGGCCCGGCGCCTCGGCATCCGGGTCCTGCTCGACATCGTCCCCAACCACTGCTCCAGCGAACACCCGTGGTTCCGCGAGGCCCTGGCCTCCCCGCCCGACAGCCCGGCCCGCGCCCGCTTCCACTTCGCCGACGGCCGCGGACCGGACGGGAACGAGCCGCCCAACAACTGGCACGCCATGTTCGGCGGCCCCGCCTGGACCCGCGTGACGGAGCCCGACGGCCGCCCCGGCCAGTGGTACCTGCACATGTTCACGCCCGAACAGCCGGACTGGAACTGGCGCACCCCCGAGGTCGCCGCCGAGTTCGACCGGATACTCCGCTTCTGGCTGGACCGGGGCGTCGACGGCTTCCGCATCGACGTCGCCGCCGGCCTCTACAAGCACCCGGAGCTGCCCGACTCCCCGGACCCGGAGGCCGACGCCCGCACCCGCGACTCGGTCAACCCGCTGGCCTGGAACCAACCCGAGGTGCACGACGTGTGGCGGCACTGGCGCGCGGTCTGCGAGGAGTACACGGCCCGTGACGGCCGCGAACGCCTCCTGGTCGGCGAGGTGTCGGTCCCCAGCGCCCGCGAACACGCCCGCTACGTCCGGCCCGACGAACTCCACCAGGCCTTCTTCTTCGACCTCCTCGGCGCCCCCTGGGACCCCGACGCCTTCCGCAAGGTCGTCTCCGAGGCCATGCAGGACATCGCCGGCACCGGCTCCACGGTCACCTGGGTCCTCAACAACCACGACCAGGTCCGCACCGTCACCCGCTACGGCGAACCCGCCACCGACGGCAGCGGCCTGGGGACGGCCCGCGCCCGCGCCGCCGCCCTCCTGATGCTCGCGCTGCCCGGCGCCGCGTACATCTACCAGGGCGAGGAACTGGGCCTGCCCGAGGTCGTCGACCTGCCCGACGACGTGCTCACCGACCCGATCTTCCACCGCACCGGCAGCCGTGCCCGGGTCCGCGACGGCTGCCGGGTGCCGCTGCCCTGGTCGGGACAGGCGTCCCCGTTCGGCTTCACCTCCGGTGAGGGGAGCGCCAAGCCATGGCTGCCGCAGCCCGAGTACTTCGCCGAGTACGCCACCGACCGCGCCCTCGCCGACACCCGCTCCTTCTGGCACCTCTACCGCGACGGCCTGCAACTCCGCTCCGACCTCCCGCAGTTGGGTGAGGGCACCTTGCGCTGGCTGGACACCCCGCCCGGCGTCCTGGCCTTCGTCCGCGGCGACGGCCTGGTCTGCGCCGTCAACTTCGGCACCGCACCCACGCCCGCCCCCGTCCCCGGCGCCCCGCTGCTCGCCAGCGACGGCCCCTGTCCGCCCGGCGTCCTGCCCGGGTCCACCGCCGCCTGGTGGATCGCCGACCTCTGACCTCGCTCCACCCGACCCTTCGAAGGGACCTCCACGATGATGCGACGACGCACCACCCTGCTCACCGGCTGCACCGGCCTCGTCCTCGCCCTCGGCGCCACCGCCTGCGGCGGCTCCGGACCCGTCACCGCCGGCGGTGGCGACAAGGCGCTCAGCGGACAGTCGGTCACCGTGGCCGGCGTCTGGTCCGGCACCGAGCAGGAGAACTTCCAGAAGGTGCTGGACGCCTTCACCGAGAAGACCGGCGCGAAGACCTCCTTCGTCTCCACCGGCGACAACGTCTCCACCGTCGTCGGCAGCAAGATCGAGGGCGGCAACGCCCCCGACGTCGTGATGGTCCCGCAGGTCGGCGTGCTCCAGCAGTTCGCCGGCAACGGCTGGCTGAAGCCGCTGTCCAAGACGGCCCAGAAGTCCGTCGACACCGACTTCGCGGACGTCTGGCAGACGTACGGGACCGTCGACGGCACGCTCTACGGTCTGTACTTCAAGGCGGCCCACAAGTCGACCGTCTGGTACAGCCCCGACGCCCTCACCCAGGCCGGGGTCGAGCCGCCGAAGACGTACGACGAGCTGCTGAAGGCCGGGCAGACCGTCTCCGACTCCGGGCTCGCCGCCTTCTCGGTCGCCGGGCAGGACGGCTGGACGCTGACCGACTGGTTCGAGAACGTCTACCTCTCCCAGGCCGGCCCCGAGAAGTACGACGCCCTCGCCGCCCACGAACTGAAGTGGACCGACGCGAGCGTGGTCGAGGCGCTCACCACCCTCGGCAAGCTCTTCAAGGACGAGCAGCTCGTCGAGGGCGGCCGGAAGGGCGCGCTGAACACCGACTTCCCGGGCTCGGTGGAGAAGGTGTTCGGCCCGAAGCCCGAGGCCGGCATGGTCTACGAGGGCGACTTCGTCGCCGGGGTCGCCAAGGACCAGTTCGGCAAGGAGATCGGCAAGGACGCGAACTTCTTCCCGTTCCCCGCGGTCGACGGCGGCGAGGCGCCCGTGGTCAGCGGCGGTGACGCGGCCGTCGTCCTCAAGGACGGCAAGAACTCCAAGGCGGGCATGGCCCTCCTGGAGTACCTCGCGACGCCGGAGGCCGCGGCCGTGTGGGCCGAGGCGGGCGGCTTCCTCTCCCCGAACAGGAACCTCGACCCCGCCTCCTACGGCGACGACGTCACCCGGGCCACCGCCGAGTCCCTCGTCGGCGCCGGGAACTCGGTCCGCTTCGACATGTCCGACCAGGCACCCGCGGCCTTCGGCGGCACCAAGGGCACCGGCGAGTGGAAGATCCTCCAGGACTTCCTGCGCGACCCCTCCGACCCGAAGGCGACCGCGGCCGAGCTGGAGGCCGCGGCGGCCAAGGCCTACAAGGGCTGAGGGCCGACCGGTCATGACCTCCACCCTGGTGAAAGAGGCGAGCCCGCCCGCCGCTCCCGGCCCGGCGCCCCTGCGGCGCCCCCGGCGGCGCCGGGCGGCCGTCGCCCTGCTCTTCGTCCTGCCCGCGCTGCTCCTGCTGGGCGCCCTCGTCGTCTACCCCGTGCTGTTCTCCGTCGGCCGCAGCTTCTTCGACGCCTCCGGCACGCGCTTCGTGGGCGGCGAGAACTACACCGAGATGTTCCGCGACCCGGCCACCCTCAAGGCCATCCGCAACACGGCGATCTGGGTCGTCGTCGCGCCCACCCTGCTCACCGGCCTCGGCCTGATCCTCGCAGTCCTGGTGGAGAAGGTCCGCTGGGCCACCGCCTTCAAGCTGCTCCTCTTCATGCCGATGGCGGTCTCCTTCCTCGCCGCCGGCATCGTCTTCCGGCTCGCCTACGACCACGACCCGGACAAGGGCGTCCTCAACGCCGCCGTGACCGGCGTGCACGACGCCTTCGCCGGTACGGCGAGCTACCCGGGCGCCCGGGCACGGGAAGGGCAGGGCGACGGGGGCCTGGTCAAGGCGGCGGACGGCTCCTACCGGACGAGCGCGGGCGTGTCCCCGGGCGACACGGTGGCCCTCGGCCTGGTCGGCGTGGCGCCCGACGACCTGCCCTCCGGCGCGCGGACCGCGTACGGGGCGGCGGGACGGGACGCCGCCGGCGACGAGGTGCGCGGGGTCGTCTACCTGGACTTCACGCCCGGCGGGGGAGGGGAGCAGGGCCGGGTGGACCGGCGCGAGAGCGGGCTGCCCGGGATGACGGTCGAAGCGGTGCGCGACGGCCGTACGGTCGCCACCACGACCACCGGCGACGACGGCGCCTTCTCCTTCGACGGGCTGGAGCCGGGCTCCTACACGGTGAAGCTCCCCGCCTCCAACTTCGCCCCGCCCTACGAAGGCGTCTCCTGGCTCGGACCCGCTCTCGTCACGCCCGCCATCATCGGGGCGTACCTGTGGATCTGGACCGGGTTCGCGATGGTGCTGATCGGCGCCGGACTGTCCTCGCTGCCGCGCGACGCGCTGGAGGCGGCGCGGATGGACGGCGCCAACGAGTGGCAGATCTTCCGGCGGATCACCGTGCCGTTGCTGGCACCGGTCCTCACGGTCGTCTTCATCACCCTCGTGATCAACGTGATGAAGGTCTTCGACCTCGTCTACATCATCGCGCCCGGGCCCGTGCAGGAAGACGCGACGGTGCTCGCGACGCAGATGTGGCTGGTGTCGTTCGGCGGCGGCAACAACCAGGGACTCGGCAGCGCGCTGGGTGTGCTGCTCCTGCTGCTCGTCGTCCCGGCCATGGTCTTCAACGTCCGCCGCTTCAAGAGGAGTCAGCGATGAGGAGTCAGCGATGAACGCCGTCCGGCGGTATCTGGGCAACGGGATCGTCCAGGCCTTCCTCGTGCTCGTCGGGCTGGTGTGGATGACGCCGCTGGCCGGGCTGTTCCTGTCCTCGCTGCGGTCGTCCGAGGACACGGCGAAGGGCGGCTGGTGGACGGCCCTGGCGAGCCCGGGACAGCTCTCCCTGGACAACTACTCGGCGCTCCTCGGCAACTCCGGCATCACCCGGGCCTTCTGGAACACGGTGCTGATCTCCGTGCCGACGACCGTGCTCGTCGTGGTCGTCGGGGCGCTGGCCGGGTACGCCTTCGCCTGGCTGGACTTCCCGGGGCGCGAGACGATCTTCCTGGTCGTCGTCGCGCTGCTGGTGGTGCCCGTGCAGATCGGGCTGCTGCCGGTCGCCAAACTCTTCGGACAGCTGGGCCTGTTCGGCACCGTCCCGGGCGTCGTGCTCTTCCACGTCGCCTACGGGCTGCCGTTCGCGGTGTTCCTGCTGCGGAACTACTTCGCCGAGATGCCCAAGGAGATGCTGGAGGCCGCGCGCATGGACGGCGGCAACGAGTGGCGGATCTTCACGCGGCTGGTCCTGCCGGTCGGCAAGCCGGCCATCGCCAGCCTCGCCATCTTCCAGTTCCTGTGGGTGTGGAACGACATGCTGGTCGCGCTGCTCTTCGCGGACAGCTCGTCGCAGCCGCTGACGGTGGAACTCCAGTCGCAGATCCGCCAGTTCGGCAGCAACATCGACGTGCTGGCGCCGGGGGCGTTCCTGTCCCTGGTGGTGCCGGTGGTGGTGTTCTTCGCGTTCCAGCGGCACTTCGTGCAGGGGGTCATGGCGGGGTCCGTGAAGTGACCGGGGGGTGGGTGCGGCGGGGAGGTTTTCGCCCCCGCCGCCCCTTCCCGTACCCGTCCCTGGGGGCTGCCGCCCCCAGACCCCCGCTTTCGGCCTGAACGGCCTCGTCCTCAAGCGCCGGACGGGCTGATTACGCCGACGCCGGTGGGTACAGCGACCTCGGCAGTTGTGACGCCGCCGCCGCGTCCAGCAGCCACAGGGTGCGGGTGCGGCCCCGGGCGCCCGCTGCCGGGGCCTGGATCTCGCCCGTGCCCGACAGGGCCATCGCCACCGCGTTCGCCTTGTCCTCGCCCGCCGCCAGCAGCCACACCTCACGGGCGGCGCGGATCGCGGGCAGCGTCAGGGAGATGCGGACGGGTGGCGGCTTGGGCGAGCCGTGGACGCCGATCACCGTGCGCTCCGTCTCCCGGACGCCCGGGTGCTCCGGGAAGAGCGACGCCACGTGGGTGTCCGGGCCGACGCCCAGGAGGAGGACGTCGAAGGACGGGACCGCGGCGTGGTTCTCGGGGACGGAGGCCGTGGCCAGCTCCTGCGCGTAGGCCGCCGCTGCCGCCTCCACGTCCGAGCCGTGCGGGCCGTCGGACGGTGCCATTGCGTGCACCCGCTTCGGGTCCAGCGGCACCGCGTCCAGCAGGGCCTCGCGCGCCTGGGTGACGTTGCGCTCCGGGTCGCCCTCCGGCAGGAAGCGCTCGTCGCCCCACCACAGGTCGAGCCGGCCCCAGTCGATCGCGTCCCGGGCCGGGGAGCCGGCCAGCGCCGAGAGCAGGCCGTTGCCGTTGCGGCCGCCGGTCAGGACCACGGACGCGCTGCCCCGGGAGGCCTGCGCGTCCACGATCTTCGTGATCAGGCGGGCCGCCGCGGCCTCGGCCATCAGCTCCTTGTCGCGGTGCACGACCAGCTGCGGGGTGTCGCTCATTTCGCCGCCGCCTTCCTCACCGGTGTCTTGTCCTGCGCCGCGTCCTTCGCGGAAGCCTTCGCGACCGTCCCGACGGGAGCGGCGGCCGCGAGGGCGCCCTCGCCGGCCGGGTCACCTTGGGCCGGCGCGTTCAGCCGGTCCACGCCGTACCGCAGCGCCGAGGCGTACGTGTCGTCCGGGTCCAGACGGCGCAGCTCCTCCGCGATCAGCTCGGCCGTCTCACGGCGCTTGAGCGCGACCGCGCGGGACGGCTGGCCCTGGATGGAGAGGTTCGCCAGCGTGCCGTCGGCCCGGTCCAGGACGACCGGACCGCAGTCGGTGTCCATCCGGACCGCCGTCAGACCCGGCCCGTTCGACACCGTGCGCCGCACCGGCACGTCCAGCCGGTCCGCGAGCCACATCGCCAGCAGCTCGCAGCTCGGGTTGAACTCCTCGCCCTCCACCGCGACCGACTGCACCTCGCAGTCGACCTGGTCGAGGGCCGCCGCCAGCATCGAGCGCCACGGCGTGATGCGGGTCCACGACAGGTCCGTGTCGCCCGGTGCGTAGGCCTCCGCACGGGCCACCAGCTCCCGTATCGGCTCCTCGCAGGCGTAGGTGTCGGTGACCCGGCGCTGGGCGAGGGCGCCCAGCGGGTCCCTGGCCGGGTCCAGCGGCGCGTTCACCGGCCACCAGACCACGACCGGCGCGTCCGGCAGCAGCAGCGGCAGGACCACCGACTGGGCGTGGTCGACGACGTCGCCGTACAGCCGCAGCACGATCGTCTCGCCGGTGCCCGCGTCCGCACCGAGGCGGACCTCGGCGTCCAGCCGGGACTTGGTGCGGTCCCGGGGGGAGCGCGAGACGCGCTTGATGACGACGAGCGTGCGCGAGGGGTGCTCGTGCGCGGCGTCGCTCGCGGCCCTCAGCGCGTCGTAGGCGTTCTCCTCGTCGGTGACGATGACCAGCGTCAGCACCATGCCGATGGCCGGGGTGCCGATGGCCCGGCGGCCCAGCACCAGCGCCTTGTTGATCTTGCTGGCGGTGGTGTCCGTGAGGTCTGTCTTCATGGCCGGCGCCAGCTCCGTCCGTCTCGCTCCAGCATGTCGTCCGCCTCGGCGGGCCCCCAGGTGCCGGCCGGATACTGGGCCGGGGTGCCGTGCGCGTCCCAGTACTCCTCGATCGGATCGAGGATCTTCCAGGACAGCTCGACCTCCTCGGTGCGCGGGAAGAGGTTGGCGTCGCCCAGCAGCACGTCCAGGATCAGCCGCTCGTACGCCTCCGGGCTGGACTCCGTGAAGGACTCGCCGTAGGCGAAGTCCATCGACACGTCCCGGATCTCCATCGACGTGCCCGGCACCTTGGAACCGAAGCGGACGGTGACGCCCTCGTCGGGCTGGACGCGGATGACGATCGCGTTCGAGCCGAGTTCCTCGGTGGCCGTGGTGTCGAAGGGGGAGTGCGGCGCCCGCTGGAAGACCACCGCGATCTCCGTGACCCGGCGGCCCAGGCGCTTGCCGGTGCGCAGGTAGAAGGGGACGCCCGCCCAGCGGCGGTTGTCGATGCCGACCTTGATCGCCGCGTAGGTGTCGGTCTTCGACTTGGGGTCGATGCCGTCCTCTTCGAGGTAGCCGACGGCTTTGGCGCCGCCCTGCCAGCCGGAGGCGTACTGCGCGCGCACGGTGTCGCGGCCCAGGTCCCTGGGGAGCCGGACCGCGCCCAGCACCTTGGTCTTCTCCGCCGCCAGCGCGTCCGCGTCGAAGGAGGCCGGCTCCTCCATCGCGGTCAGCGCGAGCAGCTGGAGGAGGTGGTTCTGGATGACGTCGCGGGCGGCACCGATGCCGTCGTAGTAGCCGGCCCGGCCGCCGATGCCGATGTCCTCGGCCATCGTGATCTGCACGTGGTCCACGTAGGACCGGTTCCAGATCGGCTCGAACATCGTGTTGGCGAAGCGCAGCGCCAGGATGTTCTGGACGGTCTCCTTGCCCAGGTAGTGGTCGATGCGGAAGACCTGGTCCGGGGCGAAGACCTCGTGGACGATCGCGTTCAGCTCCTCGGCCGACCTCAGGTCGTGGCCGAACGGCTTCTCGATCACCGCGCGCCGCCAGGAACCGCTCGACTGGTCGGCCAGCCCGTGCTTCTTCAGCTGCTGGATGACCACCGGGAAGGACTTCGGCGGCACCGACAGGTAGAAGGCGAAGTTGCCGCCCGTCCCCTGTGCCTTGTCCAGCTCCTCGATGGTGCCGCGCAGCCGCTCGAACGCCTCGTCGTCGTCGAAGGTGCCCTGGACGAAGCGCATCCCCTGGATGAGCTGCTGCCAGACCTCCTCGCGGAACGGGGTGCGGGAGTGCTCCTTGACGGCGTCGTGCACGACCTGGGCGAAGTCCTCGTGCTCCCAGTCGCGGCGGGCGAACCCGACGAGCGAGAAGCCCGGCGGCAGCAGACCCCGGTTGGCGAGGTCGTACACGGCGGGCATGAGCTTCTTGCGGGACAGATCGCCGGTGACGCCGAAAATGACCAGACCCGACGGCCCCGCGATGCGCGGGAGCCGTCGGTCTGCGGGGTCACGCAGCGGATTGCTGCTCGACAATTGTCAGCCCTTCGAGGGAGCGAGGCGCTTGAGCTCCGCCTCCGTGGACTTCAGCAGGTCGTTCCAGGACGCCTCGAACTTCTCGACGCCCTCGTCCTCCAGGAGCTGGACCACCTCGTCGTAGGAGATCCCGAGCTTCTCGAGCGCGTCGAGGTCGGCGCGGGCCTGCTCGTACGTCCCGGCGACGGCGTTGCCGCCGATCTCGCCGTGGTCCTCGGTGGCGAACAGCGTCGCCTCCGGCATGGTGTTGACCGTGTTCGGCGCGACCAGGTCGGTGACGTACATGGTGTCGCTGTACGCCTTGTCCTTCACACCGGTCGACGCCCACAGCGGACGCTGCTTGTTGGCGCCGGCCTTCTCCAGGGCGGCCCAGCGGTCGGTGCCGAAGACCTCCTCGTACGCCTGGTAGGCCAGGCGCGCGTTGGCGACGGCGGCCTTGCCACGCAGGGCCTTGGCCTCGTCGGTGCCGAGCGCGTCGATCCGCTTGTCGATCTCGGTGTCCACGCGGGACACGAAGAAGGACGCCACCGAGTGGATTCGGGACAGGTCCAGGCCGCGCTCCTTGGCCTTCTCCAGGCCGGTCAGGAAGGCGTCCATGACCTTGCGGTAGCGCTCCAGCGAGAAGATCAGCGTGACGTTGACGCTGATGCCCAGGCCGATGGTCTCGGCGATCGCCGGGATGCCGGCCTCGGTGGCCGGGATCTTGATCAGCGTGTTGGGCCGGTCCACCAGCCAGGCCAGCTGCTTGGCCTCGGCGACCGTCGCCCGGGTGTTGTGGGCGAGACGCGGGTCGACCTCGATGGAGACCCGGCCGTCCTTGCCGCCGGTGTTGTCGAACACCGGGCGCAGGATGTCGGCGGCGTCCCGGACGTCCGCCGTGGTGATCATGCGGATGGCCTCTTCGACCGTGACCTCGCGGGCGGCGAGGTCGGTGAGCTGCGTGTCGTAGCCGTCGCCCTGCGAGATCGCCTTCTGGAAGATCGACGGGTTGGTGGTGACGCCCACGACGTGCTGCTGGTCCATCAGCTCGGCGAGGTTGCCGGACGTGATCCGCTTGCGCGACAGGTCGTCCAGCCAGATCGCCACGCCTTCGTCGGAGAGGCGCTTGAGTGCGTCTGTCATGGAATTGCATCTCCTACTACGTGTCGTATGTGAGCGTCAGCGCTGTGCGGCGGCGAGGGATTCCCGCGCCGCGGATGCCACGTTCTCGGCGGTGAAGCCGTACTCCTCGAAGAGCACCTTGGCGTCCGCCGACGCACCGAAGTGCTCCAGGGAGACGATGCGGCCGGCGTCCCCCACGTACTTGTGCCAGGTCAGTCCGACCCCGGCCTCGACCGCGACCCGGGCCTTCACGGACGGGGGCAGGACGCTGTCCCGGTACCCCTGGTCCTGCTGCTCGAACCACTCCACGCACGGCATGGACACCACACGGGTCGGCACACCGTCGGCCTGGAGCGCCTCACGCGCCTCCACGGCCACGTGCACCTCGGAGCCGGTGGCGATCAGGACCACCTGCGGTTCGCCGCCCTCGGCCTCGAACAGCACGTAGCCGCCCCTGGCCGCGTCGTCGTCGGGCTCGTACGTCGGCACGCCCTGGCGGGTGAGCGCCAGACCGTGCGGCTGGCCCTTGCCGAACTCCTTCGTCCAGCGGCGCTGGATCTCGCGCCAGGCGATCGCCGTCTCGTTGGCGTCGGCCGGACGGACCACGTTCAGGCCCGGGATGGCGCGCAGCGCGGCCAGGTGCTCGACCGGCTGGTGGGTCGGGCCGTCCTCGCCCAGACCGATGGAGTCGTGCGTCCACACGTACGTCACCGGCAGGTGCATCAGCGCGGACAGCCGTACCGCGTTGCGCATGTAGTCGGAGAAGACCAGGAACGTTCCGCCGTAGACGCGGGTGTTGCCGTGGAGCGTGATGCCGTTCATCTCCGCGGCCATCGCGTGCTCGCGGATGCCGAAGTGGACGGTGCGGCCGTACGGGTCCGCCTCCGGCAGCGGGTTGCCCGCCGGGAGGAAGGACGACGTCTTGTCGATCGTCGTGTTGTTCGAGCCCGCGAGGTCGGCCGAGCCGCCCCACAGCTCCGGGACCACCGCGCCGAGCGCCTGGAGCACCTTGCCGGACGCGGCACGGGTCGCCAGGCTCTTGCCCGCCTCGAAGACCGGGATCTTCTCCTCCCAGCCCTTCGGCAGCTCACCCTTGGCCACGCGGTCGTACTCGGCGGCGCGCTCCGGGTTGTTGTCCCGCCACTGCTGGAAGGACTTCTCCCACACCGCGCGGGCCGCCTGCCCCTTGTCCAGGGCCTTGCGGGTGTGCGCGATGACCTCGTCGGAGACCTCGAAGGACTTCTCCGGGTCGAAGCCCAGGACCCGCTTGGTGGCCGCGACCTCGTCGTCGCCGAGCGCCGAGCCGTGCGCGGCCTCGGTGTTCTGGGCGTGCGGGGCCGGCCAGGCGATGATCGAGCGCATGGCGATGAAGGACGGCCGGTCGGTGACCTTCTTCGCCGCCTCGATCGCGTCGTAGATCGCGTTCGGGTCCAGGTCGCCGTCCGGCTTCGGGGCGACGCGCTGCACGTGCCAGCCGTAGGCCTCGTACCGCTTGCAGGTGTCCTCGGAGACGGCGGTCTCGGTGTCGCCCTCGATGGAGATGTGGTTGTCGTCCCACAAAAGCACCAGGTTGCCGAGCTTCTGGTGGCCGGCCAGCGAGGACGCCTCGGCGGAGATGCCCTCCTGCAGGCAGCCGTCACCGGCGATGCAGTAGACGAAGTGGTCGAACGGGGACTCGCCCTCGGCCGCCTCCGGGTCGAACAGGCCGCGCTCGTAGCGGGCGGCCATCGCCATGCCCACCGCGTTGGCGACACCCTGGCCCAGCGGGCCGGTCGTGGTCTCCACACCGGTGGTGTGGCCGTACTCCGGGTGGCCGGGGGTCTTGGAGCCCCAGGTGCGGAAGGACTCCAGGTCCGCCAGCTCCAGGCCGAAGCCGGCCAGGTACAGCTGGGTGTAGAGGGTCAGGGACGAGTGACCCGCGGACAGCACGAAACGGTCGCGCCCGACCCAGTTCGCGTCGGCGGGGTCGTGCCGCATCACCTTCTGGAAGAGGGTGTAGGCGGCGGGCGCCAGGCTCATCGCCGTACCCGGATGGCCGTTGCCAACCTTCTGTACGGCATCGGCGGCCAGGACGCGGGCGGTGTCCACGGCCCGCTGGTCCAGTTCGGTCCACTCGAGGTCTGTGGTGGTCGGCTTGGTGCTCACCCTGAGTCAGGGCTCCTCTCCACATGTCGGTTGCCGGTGCACGGGTGCACCGGCTGCCGGCGCGTCCGTGAGTCGGCCGGCCAAGGCCGAGCCTACCCCCGTAAGTACGTGCGTTTTTCCGCTGGAAACCAGACTGCCGGGACTCTTCTCGATCCGCCTGTCGACTGGGCGAAACCGCATTCGGCAAGTGAATACGGGGCCGCTCATCTGACTGCTCAATCGACTCTCCGCACGCACGTCGGAGCGCCCGCGCCAACACGAGCCCACCCCCGCGAAGGCCGAGGTATGGGCAACGTCTAAAGTGGCGTGGTACGCGCGAGCCTTTACCGCCACTTCACACGGTGAGGCTTGCTGGGATGTCTCTGTCAGGGGTGTGCGTGACGGCCGTTGAATCCCGTCCTGCGGGTGGGGGTACCTCCCATGCCCTCAAGGCAATGGGGGATATCGGGACGAGCCAGAGCCCGAGTCACCGGCCGTTCGGGGCCCGTGCAAAGGCGTTCGTGGCGCTGACCAAGCCACGGATCATCGAGCTTCTGCTGATCACCACCGTTCCGGTGATGTTCCTCGCCGAGCAAGGTGTTCCGAATCTGAAGCTGGTGCTGCTGACCTGCGTCGGCGGCTATCTGTCGGCCGGCGGCGCCAACGCGCTGAACATGTACATCGACCGCGACATCGACGCGCTGATGGACCGGACCTCGCAGCGCCCGCTGGTGACCGGCATGGTCAGTCCGGTCGAGTGCCTCGTCTTCGGCATCACCCTGGCGATCGTGTCGACGCTGCTGTTCGGGTTCACCGTCAACTGGCTGTCGGCCTGGCTCTCGCTCGGCGCGCTCCTCTTCTACGTGGTCGTCTACACGATGATCCTCAAGCGGCGCACCTCGCAGAACATCGTCTGGGGCGGCATCGCCGGCTGTCTGCCGGTGCTCATCGGCTGGTCCGCCGTGACCAACTCGATGTCCTGGGCGCCGATCATCCTCTTCGGGGTGATGTTCTTCTGGACGCCGCCGCACTACTGGCCGCTGTCCATGAAGGTCAAGGAGGACTACGCGCGCGTCGGCGTGCCGATGCTCCCGGTGATCGCGTCCAACAAGGTCGTGGCCCGGCAGATCGTCCTCTACAGCTGGGTGATGGTCGCCGTGTCGCTGCTGCTGACGCCGCTCGGCTACACCGGCTGGTTCTACACGGCGGTCGCCGTGGCGGCCGGCGGCATGTGGCTGTGGGAGGCGCACGGGCTGCAGAACCGCGCCAAGGCCGAGGTCACGGGCGCCAAGCTCAAGGAGATGCGGCTCTTCCACTGGTCCATCACCTACGTGTCGGTGCTGTTCCTCGCGATCGCGGTGGACCCCTTCCTGCGCTGAGAACCCGCCGCGACGGGCGGGGTGCGTGGCCAAGGCCACGCACCCCGCCCGTCGCCGTTTGATCTACCCGTCGGTAGCATCCTGGTCATGGCAGACACGGAGCAGGTGGACACGGAGCAGGCCGGCGCGAAGGGCGGCTGGGCCGACCGGTGGGACGCGTTCGAGGTGACCCGGACGGCCGGGCGGATCGAGGCCTTCGCCAAGGCCCACGGCGGTGCCGAGGCCCAGGTGGCCCACCTCGGCGAGCGCGGCGCCCGGATCGTCCTCGTCGGTGCGGACGGAGCCTGGGGCGACCTGGTCGCACGCACCCACGAGCGGGCGCGCAAGGCGGTGGAGAAGTCCGGGATCACCGTCCACGAGGACTTCGACGGCGAGTTCGCGGCCAAGGTCACCACGGGCCGCTACGAGTGGTCGCGCATGGCGGGCATCCAGGTCGGAGGCCCGAGCAACACCTGAGGCCGGGGTCACCCGTTAGGACCGTAGGAAGCCGCAAAGGCGAACGGTCCCAGCACGGGGAGCCCGGATGATCGAAACGCCGTCCCTGGTGGACCAGTACTGCCACGGCGTCCTGCGAACGGAGCTGGGCCTCGGCACCTTCGAGGCCCAGCTGGCCCGCACCGAGGGCCCGCCGGCCCCGGGCACCACCCTCTTCGACACCCAGACCGGCTTCGCGGTACGCCGCTGGTGCCCGCCCCTGCTCGGCCTGGAACCGCACTGCCCGCCCGCCCGCTACCTGGCCCGGCGCCGCGAACTGGGCGTCATGGAGGCCGACCGGCGGCTGCTGCGCGGCAGCGGCATCACCACCTACCTGGTCGACGCCGGACTGCCCGGCGACCTCACCGGCCCCACCGAGATGGCCTCCGCCGCGGACGCCGACACCCGCGAGATCGTCCGCCTGGAACTCCTCGCCGAGCAGGTCGCCGACACCTCCGGCACCGTCGAGTCCTTCCTCGCCAACCTCGCCGAGGCCGTGCACGGCGCAGCCGCGGACGCGGTCGCCTTCACCTCCGTCGCGGGCGTCCGGCACGGTCTCGCCCTGGCCCCGGAGCCGCCCGGCGCGGGCGAGGTGCGCGGGGCCGCCGCCCGCTGGCTCACCGGGCGCGAGGTCGGCGGGGAACTGAGCGACCCGGTGCTGCTGCGCCACCTGCTGTGGATCGCCGTCGCCTCGGGCCTGCCGCTCCAGCTGCACGCGGGCCTCGGCGAGCCGGGCCTGCGCATCGACCGCACCGACCCGGTCCTGCTCACCGACTTCGTGCGGGCCACCGCGGGTCTCGGCACCGACCTGGTCCTGCTGCACGGCTACCCCTACCACCGCCACGCCGCCCATCTGGCCGGCGTCTTCCCGCACGTCTACGCCGACTCCGGCGCCGTCCTGGTGCGCACCGGCGCCCGCGCGGCGACGGTCCTCGCCGAGATCCTCGAACTGGCCCCCTTCGGCAAGATCCTCTTCTCCAGCGGCGCTCAGGGACTGCCCGAACTCCACGTGGTCGCCGCCCGCCTGTTCCGCGAGGCCCTGGGCAGGGTGCTGGGCGCCTGGGTGGCCGAGGGGGCGTGGGCGCTCGCGGACGCGCAGCGGGTGGCCGCGATGATCGCGTCGGGGAACGCGGGCCGGGTGTACGGGCTGGAGGAACGGCTGTACACACCGAAGTGATGCGCGAGACTGGGGCGCATGCCGACCGACGCCCTGCTCGACCGCTTCCTCACCGGCCTCGCGCCCCTCGACCCCGTGGCCGTCTGGGCGCACGGCTCGCTGGGCGCGGGGGACTACCAGGAGGGCCGCAGCGACCTCGACCTGATTGCGGTCCTGCCCCGGCCGGCCAGGGCCCGCACGGCCTGGCGCCTCGGACTGCTCCACGCCCGGCTGCGTGAAGAGCCCCTGGCCGGGCTGCTGCACTGCACGTACCTGTCGCCGGACACGCTCGCCGACCCGGCCCGGCGGCATCTGACCTGGGCCCACGAACGGCTGTTCAAGCGGCCGGTCACCCCCGTCACCCGGCGCGAACTGCACAGCTTCGGCCGCATCCTGCACGGCGAGGCGCCGGACCACCTGCTGCCGCCGGTGCCGGACCCGGAACTGAACGCCTTCGTCCTCCGTGACCAGCGGGACTTCTGGCGGCCGCACGTGCGCCGGGCGGAGCTGTGGTCGCAGGACGTCTGGGTCGACCTGGGCCTGGTCACCTTCGCCCGCGCCACCGTCACACTGCGGGAGGGCCGCCTGATCACCAAGCGGGAGGCGCTGGCCGAGCTGCCCGCCCTGGGTGCCCCCGGCGAGGTCGTCGAGGACGTCACCGAGCGGCGGTACGGGAACGGCGAGCGGCCCCCGGCCGCGGCGGAGTGGACCGCCCGCCGCGCCGAGCTGACCCGGAGCTACCTGGGACCGGCCATCGACACGCTGGTGGCGTCGTACTCCTGAGCGGGCAGGGTGACCGAAACGCCGGTGGCGCGTTGTAAAGGGCGGTGTGCGCCGCCTGCGGGGATGGTCCGTGCACGTACCCGATCACGCCTTGGGCGAGGTCTTCCCCGCCCCGTGCGGCGCACACCGTCTCAGCTCGTGGTGCCCGCGAACGGCTCCGTAGGGGTGGGAACCGGGACATCCGAGTGCTCGAACGACCGCTCGCGCAGCGCCAGCAGCACCCGCAGTACGGCGATCCACATGACGCACGAGCCGAACATGTGCAGGCCGACGAGGACCTCGGGCAGGTCGGTGAAGTACTGGATGTAGCCCACTGTCCCCTGGGCGAGCAGCACCAGGAACAGGTCACGGGTGCGGGCCAGCGGCCCTTTGGGCGCGTCCACGGCCTTCAGCACGAACCACAGGGCGAACGTCAGCGTCACCACGATCCACGCCAGGACGGCGTGTGCCTTGGTGATCGTCTCCCAGTCGACCGGCATGCGCGGAACGTCGCTGGAGTCGCCCGCGTGCGGACCCGCGCCGGTGACCACGGTGCCGACCACGACCAGCAGGGCGGAGACGACGACCATCACCCACACCAGCTGTCGCACGGACGTGCCGACCAGCGGGCGCGGCGCCGCGTCGCCCTCCCGGGTACGCTGCCACATCAGCGTGGCCAGGGTCAGCAGCGCCGTCGTCGCCACGAAGTGCGCCGCGACCGTGTAGGGGTTGAGCCCGACGAGCACGACGACGCCACCGAGGACGGCGTTGCTCATCACGACCCAGAACTGCGCCCACCCCAGCAGGGTGAGGCTGCGCCGGTACGGCTTCTGCGAGCGCGCGGCGATGATCGCCCAGCCGACCGCGGCGCACAGCACGTAGGTCAGCATGCGGTTGCCGAACTCGATGATGCCGTGGAAGCCCATCTCGGTCGTGGTGGTGAGCGAGTCGTCGGTGCACTTGGGCCAGGTCGGGCAGCCGAGCCCGGAGCCGGTGAGCCGGACGGCGCCGCCGGTGACGACGATGATCACGGACATCACGAGGGGCGCGAGGGCCGCCCGCTGAACCGTCCGGGGGTGCGGGGTCCAGCGCGCGGCGATGAAAGCGAGCGGGTTGCGCACGGCGGCTGCGGCGTCGGCGCGGGTCACGTTTGGCACGCCGTCCATCGTAGGCGCCCGCTTGTGCACGCTTTCACGAGGGTCGTCCTGCGGCATGTGTTCCTACTCCCAGCGGAAGAACTTCCCCGCGGCCGCAAGCCCCGCGACCGCCCACACGGCGAGGATCCCCAGGTCGCCCCAGGGCATCGAGGCCCCGTGCTGGAGCACCTCCCGCAGTCCGTCCGACAGTGCGGAGATGGGCAGCAGCCCCAGCACGTCCTGTGCCGCGTCCGGGAACTTGTCCGGCGGCACGA
The DNA here is from genome assembly GCF_040686295.1 of Streptomyces sp. NPDC085944. NCBI lineage: Bacteria > Bacillati > Actinomycetota > Actinomycetes > Kitasatosporales > Streptomycetaceae > Streptomyces > Streptomyces sp. NPDC085944. Next base: position 281,722 of record NZ_JBFBJX010000007.1, read on the forward strand.
TCACCCCGCCGCCCACCAGGAGCAGCAGGAAGACCAGGTTCGCGGCGGCCAGCGTGGCCTCCGCCTTCAGCGTGCCCGCCATCAGCAGACCGAGCCCGGAGAAGGCGGCGGTGCCGAGGACCAGGAGCAGCAGCACGGCCCCAGGGTTGCCCTGCGGCGACCAGCCCAGCGCGAAGGCGATCACCGTCAGCAGCACGATCTGGAGCACCTCGGTGACCAGGACGGACGCCGTCTTCGCGGTCATCAGGGCCCAGCGCGGCAGCGGGGAGGCGGCCAGCCGCTTCAGCACCCCGTAGCGGCGCTCGAAGCCGGTGGCGATGGCCTGGCCCGTGAACGCCGTCGACATCACCGCGAGCGCGAGGATGCCGGGGGCGAGGAAGTCGACCGCCTCCCCGGCCCCGGTGTCGATGATGTCCACGGAGCTGAACAGGACGAGCAGCAGCGTCGGGATGATCACCGTCAGCAGCAGCTGCTCGCCGTTGCGCAGCAGCATCTTCGTCTCGAGCACGGCCTGCGCCGCGATCATCCGCCCGAGCGGTGCGGCGCCGGGCCGGGGGGCGTACGTCCCCGTGCTGCCGGGCGTGCCCGTGTCCCCAGGGGTCCCTGTCGTCGTGGTCACCCGCGCAGCTCCTTGCCGGTCAGCTCCAGAAAGACGTCCTCCAGTGTGTGCCGCTCCACCGAGATGCGGTCGGGCATCACGCCGTGCTGCGCGCACCAGGACGTCACCGTCGCCAGCAGCTGCGGGTCGACCTTGCCGTTCACCCGGTAGGAACCCGGCGTCGGCTCGGCGGCAGCGGAGTCCGGGGGCAGCGCCTTGAGCAGGGACGCGACGTCCAGTCCGGGCCGGCCGGTGAACCGCAGGGTGTTCTCGGCGCCGCCGCGGCACAGCTCCTCGGGGGAACCCTGGGCGACGACCCGGCCGGCGTCGACGATGGCGACGTCGTCGGCCAGCTGCTCGGCCTCGTCCATGTGGTGCGTGGTGAGGATCACCGAGACGCCGTCGGCACGCAGGTCCCGGACCAGGTCCCAGGTGGCGCGGCGGGCCTGCGGGTCGAGTCCGGCGGTCGGCTCGTCGAGGAACACCAGCTCCGGGCGGCCGACCACGGCCATCGCGAGGGCGAGCCGCTGCTGCTGCCCGCCCGAGAGCCTGCGGTACGTGGTGCGGCCGCACGAGCCGAGACCGAGCCGTTCGATCAGCGCGTCGACGTCCAGCGGGTGGGCGTGCAGCTTCGCCACGTGGCGCAGCATCTCGTCCGCGCGGGCGCCGGAGTAGACGCCGCCGGACTGGAGCATCACACCGATCCGCGGGCGCAGCCCGGCGCCCTGTCGCACCGGGTCCAGGCCGAGGACGCGCACCGTGCCGGAGTCCGGTCTGCGGTACCCCTCACAGGTCTCGACGGTGGTCGTCTTGCCCGCCCCGTTGGGACCGAGCACGGCGGTGACGCCCGTGCGGGCCACCAGGTCGAGGCCGTTCACCGCGGTCTTCGTGCCGTACCGCTTCACCAGGGCCTGGACCTGGACCACGGGCTCACTTCGCATGGGTCACGAGTTTAGGGAGACGGACGACCGCCCGGGCGCGGGGGTGTGGACAACCTCCTCACACCGGCGACGGGGCTCACTCGCGGGGGCGGTGCACGGGCAGCCACCGCTCGGCGTAGGCGACCGCGTCGGCCAGCGGGAACAGGCGTGCGTCGGCCGCGCCGACCCGGCCGCGCACGACGGGGCGGTCCCGTTCGAAGTCGTGGCCCAGTTCGTCGAAGCGGTCCGACGTGATCGACACCTCGGTCACCCGCTCCCAGCCCACCGGCCCCGGGCGCCCCACCTCCACCAGCGGGGCGGGGATCCGGTACTCGGCGAGGTGGAAGGCCGTGCACGCGTCGTAGCCCGCACCGATCAGCAGGACCCGGGCGCCCAGCCGTTCCAGCGTGGCCAGGGGGCTGCGGTCACCCAGCCGGCAGTCGGTCGCGTGCCCCGCGACCACCTCCTCGGCGCGGGCACCGAGGGCCGCGAAGGAGGTCTGCGGATGAGCGCTGCGCCGGGCGCCGGGCCAGGTGCGCACCGTCTCCGGGACCACGCCGACGCCGCGCGAGGGCGTGATCAGCGGGTCGTACGGGGGCGTGGCCGCCCGCACGGTCTCCCACCACTCCTCGGGCACCGGCGGGCTGGTCCACAGGGCCGGGTCCGAGAGGTCGGCGGTCTGGGCCGGCACTGCCAGGGTGCCGCCCGGACCGAGGACGTCCAGGAGCGCCTGGACGACCGCGACGGGGCCGCCGCAGACCCAGCCGAGGGAGCTGAGGGAGGAGTGCACGAGGAGCGTGTCGCCGGTGCGCACCCCCAGTTCGCGCAGCCCGGCGGCGAGCGTGCCGCGGGTGACGAGTGGGCCGGTCGGAGGGGGTGTGGGCATGCGGGGAAGTGTTCCGGAAGGCGGGTGCGGACGCCAGTGAATGGGCCCGTGGACGATCGATCAGAGATCGTTTCCGCAGGTCACCTTAGGTATGCCTAAGTGACGCAGGGCACCGTCGCATGATCCGGACGCGGCTTGCCCGGTCCCGAGGAATTACGCAACAATGGCGTTGTGAAAAACGTCGGTGAGGCTCCGCAGGAGGAACTCGCGACCGGTGAGCGGTCCACCCGCAACCGTGTCGCGCGCTCCATCCTGGACCACGGGCCCTCGACCGTCGCCGAGCTCGCCGGACGCCTGGGCCTGACCCAGGCCGCCGTCCGGCGCCACCTCGACGCCCTGGTCGCCGACGACGTGGTCGAGGCCCGCGAGCAGCGGGTCTACGGCGCGCGCACGCGCGGACGGCCCGCCAAGGTCTTCGCGCTCACCGACTGCGGCCGGGACGCCTTCGACCAGTCGTACGACAAGCTGGCCGCCGACGCCCTGCGCTGGATCGCCGAGCAGCAGGGCGGAGAGCAGGCGATCGCCGCCTTCGCCCGCGCCCGGATCGCCGCCCAGTCGGGCGTGTACCGCAAGGCCGTGGAGTCCGTCCCCGCCGAGAAGCGCGCGGAAGCCCTGGCCAGGGCCCTGACCAAGGACGGGTACGCTGCTACCGCGCGGAGCGCGCCCCACCCCCAGCAGGGCGAGCAGCTGTGCCAGCACCACTGCCCGGTCGCTCACGTCGCGGAGCAGTTCCCGCAGCTGTGCGAGGCGGAGACGGAATTTTTCGCCGAGCTGCTCGGTACACATGTACAGCGGCTCGCGACCATCGCGCACGGCGACGGGGTCTGCACCACGTTCATTCCGAAGACTTCGCACGCGCCACGCCCGGCGCGCGCGTCCGAGAACACCGCTCACGCATCTGCAAGCACGGCCGGGAGGAACCCCGCATGACTCTCCCCACGGAGACTGCTCACCCTGAGCTCGAGGGCCTGGGCAAGTACGAATACGGCTGGGCCGACTCCGACACGGCCGGCGCCTCTGCCAAGCGCGGCATCGACGAGGACGTCGTCCGGGACATCTCCGCGAAGAAGAACGAGCCGGAGTGGATGACCAAGCTCCGCCTCAAGGGCCTGCGCCTCTTCGAGAAGAAGCCCATGCCGAACTGGGGCTCGGACCTGTCGGGGATCGACTTCGACAACATCAAGTACTTCGTGCGCTCCACGGAGAAGCAGGCGGCGTCCTGGGAGGACCTGCCCGAGGACATCAAGAACACGTACGACAAGCTCGGCATCCCCGAGGCGGAGAAGCAGCGCCTCGTCGCCGGTGTCGCCGCGCAGTACGAGTCCGAGGTCGTCTACCACCAGATCCGCGAGGACCTGGAGGAGCAGGGCGTCATCTTCCTCGACACCGACACGGCCCTGAAGGAGCACCCGGAGCTCTTCAAGGAGTACTTCGGCACCGTCATCCCCGTCGGTGACAACAAGTTCGCCTCGCTGAACAGCGCCGTGTGGTCCGGCGGCTCCTTCATCTACGTGCCGAAGGGCGTGCACGTCGAGATTCCGCTCCAGGCCTACTTCCGCATCAACACGGAGAACATGGGCCAGTTCGAGCGGACGCTGATCATCGTCGACGAGGGCGCCTACGTGCACTACGTCGAGGGCTGCACCGCGCCGATCTACCAGTCCGACTCGCTGCACTCCGCGGTCGTCGAGATCATCGTCAAGAAGAACGCCCGCTGCCGCTACACGACCATCCAGAACTGGTCGAACAACGTCTACAACCTGGTCACCAAGCGCGCCGTGGCGTACGAGGGCGCGACCATGGAGTGGATCGACGGCAACATCGGCTCCAAGGTGACGATGAAGTACCCGGCCGTCTACCTGATGGGCGAGCACGCCAAGGGCGAGACCCTGTCCATCGCCTTCGCGGGCGAGGGCCAGCACCAGGACGCCGGCTCCAAGATGGTCCACATGGCGCCGAACACCTCCTCCAACATCGTCTCGAAGTCCGTGGCGCGCGGCGGCGGCCGCACCTCCTACCGCGGTCTCGTCGAGATCGGCGAGGGCGCCCACGGCTCCAAGTCGAACGTGCTGTGCGACGCGCTGCTCGTCGACACCATCTCCCGCTCCGACACGTACCCCTACGTGGACGTCCGCGAGGACGACGTGTCCATGGGCCACGAGGCGACCGTCTCCAAGGTCTCCGAGGACCAGCTCTTCTACCTGATGAGCCGCGGTCTGAGCGAGTTCGAGGCGATGGCGATGATCGTGCGAGGCTTCGTCGAGCCGATCGCCAAGGAGCTGCCCATGGAGTACGCCCTCGAGCTCAACCGGCTGATCGAGCTGCAGATGGAGGGCGCGGTCGGCTGACCCCGCCTCCCACCGCAGTCACCAGATCCAGGAACGTAGGAAGAGAGCAGACCGACAGCCATGGCTGAGGCTCAGAACATCCCCGTGGGGTCCACCACCGCGGGCCAGATCGCGGTGGCCGCCGAGTCGACCGTCGCCACGCGCATGAGCGCACCCGCGTCCTTCGACGTGGCGGACTTCCCGGTCCCCCACGGCCGCGAGGAGGAGTGGCGGTTCACCCCGCTGGAGCGGCTGCGCGGGCTGCACGACGGCACCGCCGTCGCCACCGGTGACGGCGTGAAGGTCGACGTCGACGCCCCCGAGGGCGTCGTCGTGGAGACCGTCGGCCGCGACGACGCGCGCATCGGCAGGGCCGGCACCCCCGTGGACCGGGTCGCCGCCCAGGCCTACTCGGCGTTCGAGAAGGCCGGCGTGATCACCGTCCCCAAGGAGACGGTCCTCACCGAGCCGATCCGCGTCACCGTGCACGGCGAGGGCGGTACCCGCTTCGGCCACCAGGTGATCGAGCTGGGCGCCTTCGCCGAGGCCGTCGTCGTCATCGACCACACCGGCGACGCGGTGCTCGCCGCCAACGTCGACTACGTCCTGGGCGACGGCGCCAAGCTGACCGTCGTCTCCGTCCAGGACTGGGACGACAAGGCCGTCCACGTCGGTCAGCACAACGCGCTGGTCGGACGCGACGCGACCTTCAAGTCCTTCGTCGTCACCTTCGGCGGCGACCTGGTCCGCCTCCACCCGCGCGTGGCCTACGCCGCGCCCGGCGGCGAGGCCGAGCTGTTCGGTCTGTACTTCACCGACGCCGGCCAGCACCAGGAGCACCGCCTCCTGGTCGACCACAACGTCCCGCACTGCAAGTCCAACGTCGTCTACAAGGGCGCGCTGCAGGGCGACGACGCGCACGCGGTCTGGATCGGCGACGTGCTCATCGAGGCCGCGGCCGAGGGCACCGACACCTACGAGATGAACCGCAACCTCGTCCTCACCGACGGCGCGCGGGTCGACTCCGTGCCGAACCTGGAGATCGAGACCGGCGAGATCGTCGGCGCCGGTCACGCCTCCGCCACCGGCCGCTTCGACGACGAGCAGCTCTTCTACCTGATGGCGCGCGGCATCCCCGAGCTGGACGCCCGCCGCCTGGTGGTCCACGGCTTCTTCGCCGAGCTGGTCCAGCAGATCGGTGTCGCGGACATCGAGGAGCGCCTGCTCGGCAAGATCGCTCAGGAGCTGGAGGCGTCGGTCGCATGACCTTCGTACGCGTCTGTGGAGCGGACGAGCTGGAGGAGGACACCCCCAAGCGGGTGGAGCTCGACGGCACGCCGATCTCCGTCGTGCGGACCGAGGGCGAGCTCTTCGCGATCCACGACATCTGCTCGCACGCGAACGTCTCGCTGGCCGAGGGCGAGGTCGACGACTGCCACATCGAGTGCTGGCTGCACGGCTCGCGCTTCGACCTCCGCTCCGGCAAGCCCGACAGTCTTCCGGCGACGCGCCCCGTCCCCGTATACCCCGTAAAGATCGAAGGGGACGACGTGCTCGTCTCCCTCACCCAGGAGTCCTGAGGCACCCATGGCAACGCTTGAAATCCGAGACCTGCACGTCACCGTCGAGGCCGACAACGCCACGAAGGAGATCCTCAAGGGCGTCGACCTCACCGTGAAGCAGGGCGAGACGCACGCCATCATGGGCCCCAACGGCTCCGGCAAGTCGACCCTCGCCTACTCCCTCGCGGGTCACCCCAAGTACACGATCACCGGCGGCTCCGTCACCCTCGACGGCGAGGACGTCCTGGAGATGTCCGTCGACGAGCGCGCCCGCGCCGGCCTCTTCCTCGCCATGCAGTACCCGGTCGAGGTCCCCGGCGTCTCCGTCTCCAACTTCCTGCGCACCTCCGCCACCGCCGTCCGCGGCGAGGCCCCCAAGCTGCGGCACTGGGTCAAGGAGGTCAAGGAGGCCATGGAGCGCCTCAACATGGACCCCGCCTTCGCCGAGCGCAACGTCAACGAGGGCTTCTCCGGCGGTGAGAAGAAGCGCCACGAGATCCTCCAGCTCGAGCTGCTCAAGCCGAAGGTCGCCATCCTCGACGAGACCGACTCCGGCCTGGACGTCGACGCCCTGCGCGTCGTCTCCGAGGGCGTCAACCGCGTCCGCGAGACCGGTGAGGTCGGCACCCTGCTGATCACGCACTACACGCGCATCCTGCGCTACGTCAAGCCCGATCACGTCCACGTCTTCGCAGGCGGCCGCATCGCCGAGTCCGGCGGCGCCGAGCTGGCGGACAAGCTGGAGGCCGAGGGCTACGAGGCATACACGAAGGGCGGCGCATCCGAGTGACACAGCTGCCGGGCCTCCTCGACACCGAGGCGATCCGCAAGGACTTCCCCATCCTGGACCGCCAGGTCCACGACGGGCACAAGCTCGTGTACCTGGACAACGCGGCGACCAGCCAGAAGCCGCGACAGGTGCTGGACGCGCTCAGCGAGTACTACGAGCGCTACAACGCCAACGTCCACCGCGGCGTGCACGTCCTCGCCGAGGAGGCCACGGCGCTGTACGAGGGCGCGCGTGACAAGGTCGCGGAGTTCGTCAACGCGCCCTCGCGCGACGAGGTGATCTTCACCAAGAACGCCTCGGAGTCCCTCAACCTGGTCGCCAACATGCTGGGCTGGGCCGACGAGCCCTACCGCGTGGACCACGAGACCGAGATCGTCATCACGGAGATGGAGCACCACTCCAACATCGTGCCGTGGCAGCTGCTGGCGCAGCGCACCGGCGCGAAGCTCCGCTGGTTCGGCCTCACGGACGACGGCCGCCTGGACCTGTCCAACATCGACGAGGTCATCACCGAGAAGACGAAGATCGTCTCCTTCGTGCTGGTCTCCAACATCCTGGGCACCCTGAACCCGGTCGAGGCGATCGTGCGCCGCGCCCAGGAGGTCGGCGCCCTCGTGTGCGTCGACGCCTCCCAGGCCGCACCGCACATGCCACTGGACGTGCAGGCCCTCCAGGCCGACTTCGTGGCCTTCACCGGCCACAAGATGTGCGGCCCGACAGGCATCGGCGTCCTGTGGGGCCGCCAGGAACTGCTGGAGGACCTCCCGCCGTTCCTCGGCGGCGGCGAGATGATCGAGACCGTCTCGATGCACTCCTCCACGTACGCCCCGGCCCCGCACAAGTTCGAGGCGGGCACGCCCCCGATCGCCGGTGCGGTCGGCCTGGGCGCGGCGATCGACTACCTGAACTCGATCGGCATGGACCGGATCCTCGCCCACGAGCACGCGCTGACCGAGTACGCGGTCAAGCGCCTGCTGGAGGTCCCGGACCTGCGCATCATCGGCCCCACCACGGCCGAGGAGCGCGGCGCGGCGATCTCCTTCACGCTGGGGGACATCCACCCCCACGACGTGGGCCAGGTCCTCGACGAACAGGGCATCGCGGTCCGGGTCGGCCACCACTGCGCCCGCCCCGTGTGCCTGCGCTACGGAATTCCTGCGACCACGCGAGCGTCGTTCTATCTGTACTCCACGCCGGCCGAGATCGACGCACTGGTCGACGGCCTGGAGCACGTACGGAACTTCTTCGGCTGACGGGACGAGCGAAGAGCATGAAGCTGGACTCCATGTACCAGGAAGTCATCCTGGACCACTACAAGAACCCGCACGGGCGGGGCTTGCGGGATGGCGACGCCGAGGTCCACCACGTCAACCCCACCTGCGGGGACGAGATCACGCTGCGTGTGAAGTACGACGGCACGACGATCAGCGACGTCAGCTACGAGGGCCAGGGCTGCTCCATCAGCCAGGCCAGCGCCTCCGTGCTGAACGACCTGCTGGTCGGCAAGGACCTGGCCCAGGCGCAGCGGATCCAGGAGACCTTCCTGGAGCTGATGCAGTCCAAGGGCAGGATCGAGCCCGACGACGCGATGGAGGAGGTCCTGGAGGACGCGGTCGCGTTCGCCGGGGTCTCGAAGTACCCGGCCCGGGTCAAGTGCGCCCTGCTGAGCTGGATGGCCTGGAAGGACGCGACGGCCCAGGCGCTGGAAGGCGCCGACGCCGAGAAGGAGACGACGGCATGAGCGAGACCGTGGAAATGAAGCCGGCCTCCGAGGAGGAGGTCCGTGAGGCCCTGCTGGACGTCGTGGACCCCGAGCTGGGTATCGACGTCGTCAACCTGGGCCTGATCTATGGCGTCCACATCGACGACGCGAACATCGCGACCATCGACATGACCCTGACGTCGGCGGCCTGTCCGCTGACCGACGTGATCGAGGACCAGGCCAAGTCCGCCACGGACGGCCTGGTCAACGAGCTGCGCATCAACTGGGTCTGGATGCCGCCGTGGGGCCCGGACAAGATCACGGACGACGGCCGCGAGCAGCTGCGGGCGCTGGGGTTCAACGTCTGAGCCACACCGGCAGCACTGTTTCGGAGAACGGCGGCACCTTCGGGTGCCGCCGTTTCCCGTGTACGCACCCGCCCGCGTCCGTCGTTATGTACGCTCGTACACATGGGTTATCTGCTCCTGGCCGGAGCCATCGCCGCCGAGGTCGCCGGCACCACCGCCATGAAGTACAGCGAGGGCTTCAGCAGGCTGGTGCCGTCCCTGCTGACGGCCCTCGCGTACGTCCTCTCCTTCGCCCTCCTCGCCCAGACCCTGAAGATCCTCGCCGTCGGCACGGCGTACGCCATCTGGGCCGGAGTGGGCACGGCCGCGATCGCCACCATCGGCGTGGCCTTCATGGGCGAGGGGATGACGCTCACCAAGGCCGCCGGCATCGCGCTGATCATCGTGGGTGTCGTCGTCCTCAATCTGGGCGGGGCCCACTGATGGCCCGCCGCCACGATCCGGAGCGTCGCCGGCGCATCATCGACGCGGCGATCAGGGTCGTCGGGCAGAAGGGCATCGCCGGCCTCAGCCACCGCACCGTCGCCGCCGAGGCGGACGTGCCGCTCGGCTCCACGACCTACCACTTCGCGACCCTGGACGACCTCATGGTCGCCGCCCTGCGCCAGGCCAACGAGGGCTTCGCCAAGGTCGTCGCCGCCCACCCCGAACTGTCAGACCCCGAGACCGACCTGCCCGCCGAACTGGCCCGCGTCCTCGGCGACTGGCTGGGCGGCGACCGCACCGGCGTGGAGCTGGAGTACGAGCTGTACCTCGCCGCCCTGCGCCGCCCCGCCCTGCGCCCCGTCGCCGCCGAGTGGGCCGAGGGCGTGGGCGCTCTCCTCGCCGCCCGCACGGACCCGGTGACGGCCCGCGCCCTGGTCGCCGTCCTCGACGGCATCTGCCTCCAGGTCCTGCTGACGGACACGCCGTACGACGAGGAGTACGCGCGCGAGGTGCTGGCCCGGCTGGTTCCCGCGCCCGGCACCCGAGACGGCCGGGGTCCCGGCTCGCTTCCACCGGCGGCAGCCGGTTAGGTTGCCCTCATGACCGACACGACTGCTCCCCGCACCACCGGCGCCGTGGCCGCCGGCCTCGCCACGATCGCCGCCGACGGCACCGTCCTCGACACCTGGTTCCCGGCCCCCGAGCTGACCGACGAGCCCGGTCCCTCCGGCACCGAGCGCCTGAGCGCCGAACGGGCCGCCGAACTCCTCGGCGGCGGCGCCACCGCCGCGGTCGGTCCGGACACCCGCCGCGGTGTCGAGGTGGTCGCGGTCCGCACGGTCATCTCCTCGCTGGACGAGAAGCCGCTCGACACGCACGACGTCTACCTGCGCCTGCACCTGCTCTCCCACCGTCTGGTCAAGCCGCACGGCCTCAGCCTGGAGGGCCAGTTCGCCTTCCTCGCCAACGTCGCATGGACCTCGCTGGGTCCGGTCGCCGTGGACGACATCGAGAAGGTCCGCCTCAACGCCCGCGCCGAGGGCCTGCACCTCCAGGTCACCTCGATCGACAAGTTCCCCCGCATGACGGACTACGTCGTCCCCAAGGGCGTCCGCATCGCCGACGCCGACCGCGTCCGCCTCGGCGCCCACCTCTCCGCGGGCACCACGGTCATGCACGAGGGCTTCGTCAACTTCAACGCCGGCACGCTGGGCACCTCGATGGTCGAGGGCCGCATCTCCGCGGGCGTCGTCGTCGGCGACGGCTCCGACATCGGCGGCGGTGCCTCCACCATGGGCACCCTCTCCGGCGGCGGCAACGTCCGCATCACCATCGGCGAGCGCTGCCTGGTCGGAGCCGAGGCGGGCGTCGGCATCGCGCTGGGCGACGAGTGCGTGGTCGAGGCCGGCCTCTACGTCACCGCGGGCACCCGCGTCACCATGCCCGACGGCCAGATCGTCAAGGCCCGCGAACTCTCCGGCGCCTCCCACATCCTCTTCCGCCGCAACTCGGTCACGGGCACGGTGGAGGCCCGCCCGAACAACGCCGTGTGGGGCGGCCTGAACGACGTCCTGCACAGCCACAACTGAGCCGACGCCGGTTCGCCGAGCGCCCTTTCCGCATGTCGCGGGGAGGGCGCTCGGGCGTTCGTGGGAGCCGCGGCCGCGGGGACCGGCCCACGGCGCTCACCGCTTCAGGGCCCGGTACCTCTTCAGCAGCGCGCTGACGCGGGCCTGGTCGGCGGCTCCGTTCAGCTCGGTCAGGAGGTCGTCGGGACACAGTTCGCAGTGGTCGCCCCACCAGCGGCGTTCCTTGGGAACTGAGCGGTGCCGGCCGCCAGTTCCTCGTAGGCCGCCAGCAGACCCGCCGTGGTCCCCGGGTCCGCGGGTCGCAGCGGTGCGCGGACCGGCCCCGCCGGCAGACCCAGCGCGCCGAGCAGGGCCTTCGCGGTGACCGTGCCGGGCAGGCCGGCCGCCATCATCGACTCGATGAGCGGGACCGCCCGTCGCTGCAGCAGGGCGGCCCGCCCGGTGTCGCCCGCGTCGAACGAGTCGAGGACGGACCGGAACAGGCCCGGCACGACGTTCGCGACGGTGCTGACGCATCCCGTCGCGCCGATCGCGTAGAGGGCGAGCACCTGTTCGTCGCAGCCCGCGTAGTACGCCAGATCCGTGCGGGAGAGCACCTTCTGGGTGCCGAGGACGTCGTACGCGCAGTCCTTGACGGCGACGATCCGGGGGTGCCCGGCCAGGCGGGCGACGGTGTCGGGTTCGATGCGGGTGCCGGTGCGGCCCGGGATGTCGTACAGCATCACGGGCAGGCCGCTCGCGTCGGCGACCTCGCGGAAGTGCGCCTCCAGGGCGTCCTGCGGGGGCCTGCTGTAGTACGGCGCGACGACCAGCAGTCCGTCCGCGCCGGCCTTCTCGGCGGCCAGTGCCAGTTCCACGGTGTGCCGGGTGTCCGCGGTGCCGACCCCGGCGACGAGTGCCGCGCGGTCGCCGACCGCCTTCCGGACCGCCGTCACCAGCGCCGCCTTCTCGGCGTCCGTCGTGGTCGGCGACTCGCCGGTGGTGCCGGACAGCACCAGGCCGTCGCAGCCCTGCGAGACCAGGTGCCCGGCGAGGCGCCGGGCACCGTCGAGATCGAGCGCTCCGGACTCGGTGAAGGGCGTGACCATGGCGCACAGGGTGCGGCCGAAGGGGGCGGGGCGGCGGGCGTCTGTCGTCATGGGAGTAGTGTCGGCGGCCCGGCGGTGTAGCTCCACTTAATTATCCTACGAGGTATACGTAAGGAATGCTTTGCGGACGGTGGGTGGGGACGGGTGCGGGTAGTGCCGCCCGGGCCGGGGTACCCGGGGTACTCCGAACCGAGAGGAGGCGGGAACCCGTGACCGGAACCATGCACACCAGGCCGGTGCGCGACGAGCAGCACTCCGTGGGCGAACTCGTCGGGCAGGCCACCGAACAGCTCTCGCGCCTCGTGCGCCAGGAAGTGGCCCTCGCCAAGATGGAACTGGCCGAAAAGGGCAAGCGCGCCAAGGTCGGCGGTGGACTGCTCGGTGCCGCGGGTGCCATCGCCTACGTGGGCCTGTTCGCCCTGGCCGGCACGGCCGTCGCCGCGCTCTCGCTGGTACTGCCCGTCTGGGCCGCGGCGCTCATCGTGACGGGGGCGCTGTTCGTGATCGCCGGCGTTCTGGCCGTGACCGGTCGCGCCCAACTCCGCCGGGCCGTACCCCCCAAGCCCGAGGAGACCCTCGGCAGCGTCAGGGCCGACGTCGACCAGATCAGGGAAAGGGCGCATCGATGACCGACGCGACGAGCCGGGACGGTACGAGGAGCGGCTCCACCGCGCAGCCGGTCGGCGGGGCCAAGGGCCCCGACGAGCTGCGGCAGCAGATCGAACAGACCCGCGGCGAACTCGGCGACACCGTGGAGGAACTCGCGGGCAAGGCCGACGTGAAGGGCCGTGCCAAGGCCCGGGCCGCCGACCTGAAGGACAGGGCCGGCGCCATGACCGTGCAACTGCGCAGCTCCGCCGCACACGCCGGACACGCCGTACAGGACAAGGCGGGCCGGGCCGCCCACACGGCGCAGCACAAGGCAGGGCGGGCCCAGGACGCCGCCGAGCGGCACGCGCCGCCGGGTCGGGCGCGGGGCGCGGTGCGCGCGGGGCTCGGGCATCCGCGCGCGGTGCTGGTCGCCGGGGCGGCGGCGGGCGTGGCGGTGGTCGCGGCGGGCCTCGTGCGGCGCCGTCACCACGGGTCCTGCTGAGACCACTCTGCCGGGAGGGGCTTGACCTCAACCTTGGTCGAGGTCCGAGGGTGGTGGGTGCACCGACCGTGCGCGCACCACCCTCGCGGTGCGCCCGACGACCACCGACCACCGGAGGCCGGCATGACCCGCCGCACCGACGCCCACCCCCAGCTCACCCGCCCCGACGCCCTGGCGCCCTTCTTCAGTACCTGGAGGGTCGGCACCCCCGAACGGCAGCGGCAGACCGTCGAGGCCATCGCCCGCACCTGGGAGAGCCGGCCCTGGCCCGCCGACGACCTGCGCGGCTACCACGTCTACACCGGTCATGACGGCAGCACCCTGCTCCACCACTCCCAGTGGGCGAGTGAGGGGGCCTACGAAACCTTCGTGAGGACCCACCGGCAGGAGCGCGTCGACGAGATCGACACCGCCGTGCCGGGCATCGAGCGACTGGGGCTCGGCCGGTACCGGCGTCACCGCAGCCTCACCCGCGAGGACGGCGTTGCGCCCGTCCCGGGGTGCGTCGTCATCGTCGACGTCGAGTTCGAGGGACCGGACCCCGAACGGCAACGCGCCTGGGTGGACGCCGTGTGCGAAGCCCTGGCGAGCGAGCCGAACCCGCACCCCGGAGGCATCTCCGCCCACTTCCACCTCAGTACCGACGGCACCCGTGTCCGCAACTACGCCGAGTGGGAGAGCGCCCAGGCCCACATCGACGCCCTCGCCGCACCCGGCGACGGTGTCGGCTCGGCGAGGTCCGCGTGGGAGCGGGTCCAGAACTGGCCGGGCCTGAAGAGCAGCACGGTCGGCCGCTACGACCACGTGCTGGGCCTCGTGCCCCGCTGAACCCGCCCCCCGGGGTGCACCGGTTACGGACGGAACCGCAGCACCTGCGGGTCGTGGTCGCTGATCTGGTCGTGGAACTCGGCGTTGACGTGGACGCTGTCGTAGGACAGGTGGCCGCGGCGGACCGACTCACTGACCAGGATCTGGTCGAGCACCTGGCTGTTGCCCTGGTAGACGTACGAGTAACGCTCGCTCGGCGGCAGCGACTTCACCGCCGACCACAGGGCGCCGCCGTCCTCCAGCAGGCGCGCGGTCTCGGAGAACTCGAAGTCGTTGATGTCGCCGAGGGCGACGACGTCCGCGTTCTTCTGGGCGGCCAGGACCTCCTTGACGAAGGTGTTCACCACCTTCGCCTGGGCGTGGCGCTGGGTCTCCGAGCGGCGCGACGGCGGCTGGTACTGCGCCGTCAGCCCCTGGTCGCCGCCCTTGGAGTTGAAGTGGTTGGCGATGACGAACACCGTCCGGCCGCGGAAGACGAACTCGCCCGCCAGTGGCTTGCGGCTGTCCTCCCAGGCCGGGTCCGCCGGGTCGACCCGCCCGGGGGAGAGGGTCAGCGCCGCCTTGCCGCGCACCTTGCGCACCCCGGTCGCCGTGGTGGCGTCGCCGCCCGCACGGTCGGTGAACGAGACCCGCTCCGGGTTGAACAGGAACGCCTGGCGGATGTTGCCGCCGGGCTGGCCGCCGTCCGTCTTGTCGACGGGGTCGATGCCCCGCCAGTCGTAGCGCGGGCCGCCGGCCGCGACGATGGCGTCGATCAGCTTGCCGACCGTCTCGTCGGCCGCGACGGTGCCGTCGTCCGTGGCGCCGTTGTTGTCCTGGATCTCCTCCAAGGACACGATGTCGGGCGACTTCAGACGGTGCACGATCGTTTCGGCGTGCGCGGTGAAGGTGTCGTCCGACGGGTCCAGGTTCTCCACGTTGTACGTCGCCACCGCCAGCTCGCGCGCGCTCTGCCGGCGCGTCGACTCGCGCTCCGTACCGCCGCTCTCCAGGGTGCCGATCTCGCTCGCGACCAGGGTGTAGCCGCCGTACTGGTTGTAGTCCAGCGGACCGGCGGTGGCGCCGGCCAGCCTGTCGCCCACGTTCGCGTCGGGGAAGTCGGCCGGCTTGCCCAGCGACTGGATCTGCAGTCGGCCGGAGTTCTGGTCGTCGTAGGAGCCGTAGACCGTGCCGCCGCGGCGGTTGGCGTTCTCCCAGGGCTTCACCGTGACCCACAGCTCGGTGTAAGGATCCGAGGCGCCGACGACGCGGGCGTCGGACACCCGGACGTTCATGCCCTCCAGGGACTCGTAGTAGTCCAGGGCGTACCGCGCGGGCCTCAGCGGCAGGGCGTTGACCGACCCGTCCGCGCTCGGGTCGCCCTCGGGGGTGTACGCCCGGGGCACGGAGCGGGCGGAGACGGTCGTCGCGGCCGGGAGCGCGTTGCCGCTCGAGACGACGGTGACCGTCGGGCGGGTGATCTCGGTCAGCGACTGGTTCCCCGAGGACGTGCCGCCGGGCACGTACTCCGAGACCGTGCCGGAGACGGTGACCGCGTCACCGACGGCGACCTCGGGGGCCTTGCCGGTGAAGACGAAGACGCCCTCGCTGGTGGCCGGGTCGGCGTCCGGGCGCGGGTCCTGGATCCAGAAGCCCTTGGAGGAGCCGTAGCCACGGACGCCGGTGACGATTCCGGCCACGTCCGTGACCTGCTTGCCGGCGTACGGCGACAGCCTGGTGCTGCCCTGGATGTCGTGGACGCGCACGGGATCGGCCGCTGCCGAACCGGCGTGCGCGGGCACGGTGAGGACGACGGTGGACGCAGCCGAGCAGACGGCGGCGACGGTGAGCGCGGCGAGGCGCGCGGAGGACTTGCTGGCCAACGGATCCCTCCGGGGACGTGACGTGGCGCGGGGACTCTACGCGCGTCAATCTCCAGCCTGGTCCGGCCAGTTGTCAAGGTTTCGGCCATGTACACCACTCGACGGGGAGATGAACCGGGCGGCATGGGACGAAACCCGTCTAGGCTGGGCCGTTGAGCCGTACGCGGTCCCAACGCGGCCGTACGGCGGTCACGAGGCGCGCGAGGAGAAACTTCCGATGTCAGACAGCTCCACCCTGCCGCCCGCACGGCTGCGCCCGGAAGCGGAGCTGGCCCGCGACGCGCTGTCCGCGCCGGTGCTCGCCCGGGCCGCGCGGCTGGCCCGCTGGGCCGGTCCCGACACCCGCGTCGACGCCGGGGGCGGACTCGTCGAGGAACAGCTGCCCGCGGCGGCCGAGCAGCTCGGACTGAGCGGGGACGACGCCGCCGCGTACGCGAGCGAGGCCTGGCGGATCGCCGTGGACACCGGGCTGGTCGAGATCACCGACGAGGAGGCGGGCACCGTGACCGCGGGCGAGGACCTCGCCCTGCTCACCGGCTCCCCCCAGGACGTGCTCGGGGTGTGGCTCACCGCCCTGGAAGCGGTCCTCGCCGACGCGGGCGTGCCCGACCTCGACGACCTGGTCGACGCGATGGCCGAGGGCGGCGAGGTCGACCTGTCCTCCCTCGACTGGGACCCCGACGCCGAGTCCGAGTTCCTCGACGGTGTGCTCGGCAACCTCTACCTGCTCACCGTCGGCGAGGACGGCCCCGGCGACGCCCCGGTGCCGCTGCCCGCCCTGGCCGCCTCCGTGATCGTGCCCAGCGACATGGGCGAGCCCAGCAACGAGGTCCTGGAGCAGGTGTCGGACGCGATGATGCGCCTGGACGACCAGTTCCGGCTCCTCGAACCGGTCGGCCTCGTCGAGTACCAGCCGGTCGACGAGGCGCTCATGGCCGACGGCGACGAGGAGCCCGCCGCCCCCGTCGACGAGGCCGACGTCACCCGCTACGGCATGGTGCGGCTCACCCCGCTCGGCCTGTACGGACTGCGCGCCCGGCTCCTGGACGCCGGCTTCGACGCCCCGGCGGTCGGCGACCTCGCCGACAAGGGCGCCGACGCGCTGCTCGACGGCACCGCCCCCTTCCCGCCGGCCGCCGCCCACGCCGAGACCGAGCTGTGGCTGGCCGGACGCGGTCCGCTCGACGCCGCCCGCGAACTGCTCGCGGCCGCCCGCGGCTTGGACCCCGGCGCGCCCCTGCGCCGGCTCCGCTGCCAGCAGGCGCTCTCCCTCGTCGGCGCCGAGGCCGAACCCGCGCTGCGGGAGGTCCTCGACGACGCCGAACTGGGCGGTCTGGCCCGCGTCTGGCTCACCGAGCACGGGGCGCGGGACGTGCCCGCCCCGCCGCAGGAGATGGTCTTCTGGCTGACCATCGACACCGTCGCCGCACAGCTCGCCGCCGAGGGCAACTCCGAGGAACTGCGTGCCCTGGTGGAGGGCCTCGCCCAGCAGCACAGCGGCTTCTTCGAGACGGCCTGGCGGGTCGAACACCCCGCCACGCCGGACGTCCTCGAGGCGATGGGACGGCTGCACCCCGACAAGAAGATCGCCAAGGAGGCCCGCAAGGCGGCCTTCAAGGCCCGCTCCCAGCAGGGCGGCTGAGCGACCCGGGGTGGCGTACGGGGGCGGGGCGGCGGCCGAGCTGCGAGCGGAGCGGTGCGGCGGCCGAGCGGAGCGGTGCGGCGGCCGAGCGCCGAGCGGGACCGAGCGGCGTACAGGACGCGGCAGGCGGCGGCCCGGGGCGGGGGAGAGGTCTCCGCCAGTTCAACTTCCGTTCAGGCACCGCCGGGGCTCCCGTTCAGGCGCGGGCGCAACCGTGACGCCGGACCGAGGTCCGCCACCCTCCACGGCCCGCCCCACCGTCACAGGAGACACCATGTCGCTCACCCGCAGGGACTTTGCCGGCCGATCCGCGCTCACCGGCGCCGGGGTCGTGCTGGCGGGCAGCGTCGGCGCCCTCGCCACCGCCCCGAACGCCCTCGCGTCCACGGACACCGACAGCGTGGGGGAGGAGCACGGTCGCGGACACGACCACCACCACGGCCACGGCCACGGCGGGGTCGGCTACGGTCCCCTGATCCCCGACCCGGACGGCATCCTCGCCCTGCCCGCCGGCTTCCGGTACGAGGTCATCACCCACTGCGGCCGGACCAGGCTGGAGTCCGGCGAGTACACCCCGTCCAACCACGACGGCACCGCCGCCTTCGACGGCCCGCGCGGCACCACCCTCCTCGTCAACAACCACGAACTCGGCGGTCACCGCGACGACTGGCCGCACCCCGTCCCGCTCACCGAGGGCCTCGTCTACGACCCGGCCGCCGCCGGCGGCTGCACCGTCGTCGAGGTCCGCCGCGGCGGCCACGTCGCCGAGTGGGTCGGCATCGCCGGCACCGCCACCAACTGCGCGGGCGGCAGCACCCCGTGGGGCACCTGGCTGACCTGCGAGGAGACCGAGGACAGGGCCGGCGAGGAGGGGATGACCAAGGACCACGGCTACGTCTTCGAGGTCGACCCCGAGGACCGCCGCGCCAACCGCGACCCCCAGCCGATCAAGGCGCTCGGCCGCTACGCCCACGAGGCCGTCGTCATCGACCCCAAGCGCGGCCACGCCTACCTCACCGAGGACGCCTCCGGCCCCAACGGCCTGCTCTACCGCTGGACCCCGCCGGAGCACTTCCGGCACGGCCGCGGCCGGCTGCGCACCCTCGCCGACGACGCCGGGGTCCTCCAGGCATTCAAGTGCTTCGACTCCGGCGGCAAGTTCGTCGACGACCTCTCCCGTGCCACGAAGACCGGCACCGTCTACGGCGTCGACTGGGTCGACGTCCCCGACCGCGACGCGAAGACCACCTCCGTACGCAAGCAGTTCGCCGCCGGCGAGGTCACCCGGGCGCGCAAGCTGGAGGGCATGTGGTGGGCCGACGGCGGCGCCTACATCGTCTCCTCCTTCGCCCGTGACGAGAGCCCCGGCCGCCCGCACGACGGCCAGGTCTGGTTCTACGACCCCAAGCG
This sequence comes from Streptomyces sp. NPDC085944, assembly GCF_040686295.1. NCBI lineage: Bacteria > Bacillati > Actinomycetota > Actinomycetes > Kitasatosporales > Streptomycetaceae > Streptomyces > Streptomyces sp. NPDC085944. The sequence goes on from NZ_JBFBJX010000007.1 coordinate 300,813, forward strand.
CCGCACCCTGACCCTGAAGGTCCTGCTCGGCGTCAACGCCGACCCGTCCGCCGACGGCGCCTTCGACGGCCCCGACAACATCACCGTCTCCCCGTACGGCGGCCTGGTCATCGCCGAGGACGGCGACGGCGTCCAGCACCTGTTCGGCGCCACCGACAGCGGCCGCACCTACCCCATCGCCCGCAACGAACTGAACCTGGGCACCGAGGACGACCCCGAATACAGCGAGTTCACCGGCGTCACCTTCTCGCCCGACGGCCGCACCCTCTACGCCAACATCCAGACACCGGGCATCATGCTGGCGATCACGGGGCCGTGGAAGCGACAGAAGCGCCGGTAATTAATTCGGTCGCCCGAACGACGGCCGCCCTTTTAGAGTGATGAACGTCCAGGTGCGAAGGCAGGACCTACTTCCACTCTTAATGGGGCGGCCACGGGTTCGAGTCCCGTCACCGGCACAACGCGCCGGTGTAGCTCAGGGGTTAGAGCGCCTTGTCGGTTCCGCCGACCTGAACTCTGGACACCTACAACTTCACGCACCTCCCGGTGCGCGGGCCGCGGCTACTTCTTCTGCAAAAAGAATCCCATGCCGCTGCCCACTTGATCTCGGGAGGCCCAGCAGTCGAAGGGTGCCCGGTGCGCAGGCAGCGGCTACTTCCTTTGATCGGACGGTTGCGGGTTCGAATCCCGTCATCGACTTCGGGTCGGTGTAGCTCAATTCGGCAGAGCATCCGCACAGTTCCGTCGCCGATTCCGACCTCGGGCACCCTTCTGCTGCCGTGTCTCCCTCCGGAACGTTCGAGCTTTCGAGAATTCGGGGGAATTCACCATGGCGCGATTCAACACCAAGGCAGCGAAGGCGCAGCCCACCTCGCGCGTGACCTCGACGGGCCGCGTGCTGCGCACCTGTGAGGGCGGCCGGGGCACCGAGCGCGACGCGCGCTCCGAGCTCTTTCTGCTGTCGGTCGCCAACTTCGTTTCCCAGCAGACCTTCTACGAGTCCGGCGCCGCCCGCGACGACCGCTTCGCCATGCTCGTGCGCGAACTCGCCGCCACCGACCCGTCCTGGACAGCCGGCCTGCTCGGCTGGCTGCGCGGCGAGGGCAACCTGCGCACCGCCTCGATCGTCGGCGCCGCCGAGTACGTCAAGGCCCGCCTCGACGTCGGCGTCACCGACGGACCGTCCAACCGGCAGGTCATCGCCTCCGTCCTGCAGCGGCCCGACGAGCCCGGCGAGCTGCTCGCCTACTGGACCGCGACCTACGGCCGCGCCGTGCCCAAGCCGGTCAAGCGCGGGATCGCCGATGCCGTACGGCGGCTCTACCACGGCAAGTCGCTGCTGAAGTACGACACCGCGTCCAAGGGTTACCGCTTTGGCGACATCCTCAACCTGGTGCACGCGGCACCCGCCCCGGACAAGCCCTGGCAGGGCGAGCTGTTCCAGTACGCCCTCGACCGCCGGCACAACCCGGACACCGCGGTGCCGCCCGCCTCGAACCGCGTCCTGACCGCGCACCGCGAACTGATGGCGCTGCCCGTCGACCAGCGGCGAGCGGTGGTCACGGCGCCCGACGGCGCCGAGCGGCTCGCCGCGGCGGGCATCACCTGGGAGATGCTGGCCGGCTGGCTCCAGGGTCCGATGGACAAGGAGGCCTGGGAGGCGGTGATCCCGTCCATGGGAACGATGGCATTGCTCCGCAACCTGCGGAACTTCGACGAGGCCGGTGTCTCGGACGACGTCGCCGCCCGGGTCGCGGCGCGGATCGGCGACCCGGCCGAGGTGGCGCGCTCGCGGCAGTTTCCCTTCCGCTACCTCGCCGCGTACCAGCACGCGCCGTCGCTGCGCTGGTCGTACCCGCTGGAGCAGGCGCTCGGCCACTCGCTGGCCAACGTGCCCGCGCTGGGCGGCCGGACGCTGATCCTCGTGGACCGCTCGGGCTCGATGTTCTACTCCCGGCTGTCGGACCGCTCCGAGCTGACCCGGGCCGACGCGGCGGCGCTCTTCGGCACGGCGGTGGCGCTGCGGGCGGCCGACGCGGACCTGGTCGAGTTCGGTTCGTCGAGCAACCGCGTGACGTACCGCGAGGGCGAGTCGGTGCTGAAGACCCTGGACCGGTTCCGCAACCTCGGCGGCACCGACACCACCGAGGCGGTACGGCGCCACTACAAGCGGCACGACCGGGTGCTGATCGTCACCGACGAGCAGTACACGTACAACCGGCACGGCGACCCGACCGAGCAGATCCCGGCGCACGTGCCGGTCTACACCTGGAACCTCGCCGGGTACCGGGCGGGCCACGGCCCGTCCGGGCGGGCGAACCGGCACACCTTCGGCGGGCTCTCCGACGCCGTGTTCCGGCTGGTTCCGCTGCTCGAGGCCGGCCGGGACGCCGACTGGCCCTGGGCGGCCTGAGCCGACCGCCGTCCGAGATCCGGCCCGGCCCCGCACCTGATCGCGGGGCCGGGCCGGACTCTTGTCGGGCGACCCTCCTGACATCCAACATTTCAGTCGTGTCCATCCGACCCGTCTCCCGGACCCTGCTGAGGGACCGTGCCTACGAAGCCATCCGGGACGCCATCGTCGCCGGGGAGATCGAACCGGGCGCGGTCGTGCGCGACGCCGGCCTGGCCGAGCGGCTCGGCCTGTCCCGCGCCCCCGTGCGCGAGGCGTTCTCCCGGCTGGTGGACGAAGGGCTGCTGGAGAGCAAGCCGCAGAGCTACACCAGGGTCACCCCGGTCGTCGCGGCCGACGTGCGCGACGCCGCCGCGGTCGTCGGGGCCATGCACGAACTGGTCACGCGGGTCGCCGTACCCCGGCTCCGGGAGACCGACCTCGACACCATGCGTGAAGCCAACGCCCGGTTCGCAGCAGCCGTCCGCGCGGGTGACGTCGACGGCGCGCTGCGCGCCGACGACGACCTGCACCACGTCCTCGTCCGCATCGCCGCGAACCGGGCCGCAGCCGCCACCGTCGCCCGCTACACCCCACTCATCCGCCGGCTGGAGCGCCGCCGCTTCGGCGAGGCCGGCACCTGCCGGTCGGCCGGGCTGCACGAACAGCTCATCGAGGCCTGCGCGGCCCGGGACACCGGGACGGCGCTGCGGGTGACGGCGGACATCTGGCGCGGGCTCGAAGTACTCGCCGACACCGACTGAACCGGGAGCAGCCATGTCCCTCTCCGCGTACGAGCGTTACCCGCTGCTCCTCGGTCCGTCGCCCGTCCACCCCCTGGAACGCCTCACCGGGCAGCTCGGCGGGGCCTCGCTCTGGGCCAAGCGGGAGGACCTCAACTCGGGCATCGCCTACGGCGGCAACAAGACCCGCAAGCTGGAGTACCTGGTCGCCGACGCGCTCGCCCGGGGCTGCGACACCCTCGTCTCCATCGGCGGCGTGCAGTCCAACCACACCCGCCAGGTCGCGGCCGTCGCCGCCCGCGCGGGCCTGCGCTGCGTGCTGGTGCAGGAGAGCTGGGTGGACTGGCCCGACGCCGTGTACGACAAGGTCGGCAACATCCTGGTCTCCCGACTCGCCGGGGCCGACGTGCGGCTGGTGAGGGCCGGATTCGGGATCGGCTTCAAGGAGAGCTGGGAACAGGCCCTCAAGGAGGTCGAGGACGCGGGAGGCAAGCCCTACGCCATCCCCGCCGGCGCCTCCGACCATCCGCTCGGCGGGCTCGGCTTCGCCGGCTGGGCCTACGAGGTCGCCGAGCAGGAGAGGGAACTGGGCGTCTTCTTCGACACCGTCGTGGTCTGCTCGGTGACCGGGTCCACCCAGGCCGGCATGGTGGCCGGGTTCCGCGCCCTGGAGGAGGTGGGCGGGCGGCCCCGGCGGGTCATCGGCATCGACGCGTCCGCGGACCCCGCCCGCACCCGCGCACAGATCGCTCGGATCGCCGACCGCACGGGGCGGCTCATCGGCGTGAGCGGCGCACTCACGGAGGCGGACGTCGAACTCGACGAGCGGTACCACGCGGGCACGTACGGCATTCCCGACGACACCACCCTCGCGGCGATGCGGCTCGCCGCCCGGACCGAGGGCATGGTCACCGACCCGGTCTACGAGGGAAAGTCCATGGCCGGACTGGTCGACCTGGTCACCCGGCGCGAGATCGGCGCCGAGGCCACCGTGCTCTACGCCCACCTCGGCGGACAGCCCGCGCTGAACGCCTACAGTGCGCTGTTCTGACCGAGGCGGTCACGCCCGGCCGGTCTCGAAGGGGAGCGCCCTCGCGCGGTAGGGTGCGGCGACGGACCCCTGTGTGCAGAAAGGCCCGGGATGGCGCAGGTCAGGCCCATGCGGGCGGATGCGCGGCGCAATCGTGAGCGGTTGCTGGCGGTCGCGGCGGAGGCGTTCGCCGAGCACGGTGAGGGTGCCTCCCTGGACGACATCGCCCGGCGTGCGGGGCTGGGTGTCGGCACGCTGTACCGGCACTTCCCGACGCGGCAGGCGCTGCTGGAGGCCGCCTACCTGGAGCGCCTCGAAGCGATCGCGGCCCGCGCCGACGTGATCGCGGCCGCGCGGCCGCCGGGTGCGGCGCTGGTGGCGTGGCTCGACGAGCTGGCCGTCGGCATGCTCCAGGTGCGCGGGCTGAAGGCGCTGCTCGGTACGGCCGTCACCGGCGGCGGACCCGCGTGCGGCGACTGCGTGCGGGGCGCGGCGACCCGGCTGGTGCGGGCCGCGCAGGAGGCGGGGCAACTGCGGCCGGACGTCGAGCCGGTCGAGGTGCTGCGGCTGCTGCACGGGGTGGTGACGGCGGCCGAGGCGGCCGGCGAGGTGGACGGCACGGCCGTACGGCGGTATCTGTCGCTGGTCATGGAGGGGCTGGGACGGCTCTAGGGGCGCCCGCCGCCGGGCGCCCCCGTGCGTCCCGGTCGGCTACAGCGCCTGCGCGGCCGGCTTCACCATGCCGCGGACCGTGCGGGACTTGACGAAGTCGCCCACGGCGGTCATCTCCCACTCGCCCGAGTACTGGCGGATCAGCTTCGCCATCATCACGCCGGTCTGCGGCTCGGCGCTGGTGAGGTCGAAGCGGACCAGTTCTTCGCCGCTCGCGGCGTCGATGAGGCGGCAGTAGGCCTTGGCCACCTCGGTGAACTTCTGGCCGGAGAACGAGTTCACCGTGAAGACCAGGCCGCTGACCTCCTGCGGGAGCCGGCCGAGGTCCACGACGATCACCTCGTCGTCGCCGCGGCCCTCACCGGTCAGGTTGTCGCCGGAGTGCTTGATCGCGCCGTTCACGATGGAGAGCTTGCCGAAGTAGCAGCTGTCGATGTGGTTGCGCTGCGGGCCGTAGGCGATGACGGACGCGTCCAGGTCGATGTCCTTGCCGCGGTACGCCGGCTCCCAGCCGAGGCCCATCTTGACCTGGGAGAGCACCGGCCGGCCGCCCTTGACCAGGGACACCGTCTGGTTCTTCTGGAGGCTGACCCGGCCCTTGTCGAGGTTGATCTTGCCGCTGCCCGGTGCGGGGGCCGGCGGAGCGGCGGGCGGGGCGGGCGGCGCGGCCGGCATCGTGGGCGCGGCGGCGGGCGGGGGAGGCGTGGCCGCGTGGGACCGCTGCGGGGCCGCCGGCTGGGCCGGGGGCGCGGCCGGCGCGGGCTCCTCCACCGTGACGCCGAAGTCCGTCGCGATGCCGGCCAGGCCGTTGGCGTAGCCCTGGCCGACCGCGCGGGCCTTCCAGGCGCCGTTTCGCAGGTAGACCTCGACGATCACCAGGGCCGTCTCGGTGCCGAGCTGCGGGGGCGTGAAGGTGGCGAGGACGGAGTGGTCGTCCGCGTTGCGGATGGTGGCGGTCGGCTCGATGCCCTGGAAGGTCTGGCCGGCGGCGTCCGGGCTGGCGGTGACGACGATCTTCTCGATGCCCGGCGGGACGGCGGCGGTGTCGACCGTGATCGCGTCCGGGGCGGTGCCGCCGCCGGAGCGGTAGGTCACGCCCTGGCCGGTGGGCTGGTTGTAGAAGATGAAGTCGTCGTCGGAGCGCACCTTGCCGTCGGCGGTGAGCAGCAGGCCCGATACGTCGAGCCGCACGGGCGCGGCGACGTCCACCGTCACGCGGGCGGCGGAGAGGGGGATGTTCGAGCCGGGGGTCATAGCTGTCATGCCGGGTGAACGAGCGGGGGCGTTTTACCGTTCCCTTACCCGGGGGCCAATTGGGGTCGCGGCCCCGAGCGCCGGGTCGGCGCCGGGTCAGCGGCGGTTGCGGGGGTGGTTGCGGGCCGTGCGTTCGTTGCCGTGCTTGTAGTTGCCGGTCCAGCGGGCCATGACCAGTTGGGGGTCGCCCGCCGTGACCTCTTGCAGGAAGCGGGCGGCTCGGGAGCCGTTGAGGGTGGTGGCGGGGTGGTCGTGGTGGGTGATGTGGACGGTGCCGGATGCGGTGGCGGTGTAGGCGAAGCCGTTCGGTTTGGGCATGGCGGGATGGTAGGAGGCGGCGGTGGGGTCGGCCCAGTGGGTTTCGCCCCCGCCGCCCTTTCCCTTCCCGTCCCTGGGAGCTGCGCCCCCAGACCTCCGCTTCGGCCTGGACGGCTTCGTCCTCAAGCGCCGGACGGGCTAGAAAATCACGGCACGACCACGATCTTCCGGCCCACGCCCGCCGCGAACTGCTCCAGGGCCTGCGGGTAGCGGGCCAGTTCGATGCGGTCGCTGATGAAGACGTCCGGGTCCAGGACACCGTTCGCGAACAGCTCCGCCGCGCGCTCGTAGCTGTGGAGGACCGCCATCGAGCCCGTGATGGTGATCTCCTGGTTGTAGATGCGGTACGGGTCGATCTGGACGCGGGTCGCGTAGTCGGCGACGCCGAACTGGAGGAAGGTGCCGGCCTTGGCGACGCGGTCCAGGCCGTCCTGGATCGCCGCCGCGTTGCCCGTGGCGTCGATGACCAGGTCCCAGCCCTGGGGGCGGTCCAGCTCGTCCGGGGTCGCCGCCGACGCCGAGACGCCGAGGCCCCGGGCCGTTTCCAGGCGGGCCGGGTTGAGGTCGACCATGTCGACGCTGGCCGCGCCGGTCCGCTTGGCCAGCTCCAGCATCATCAGGCCCATCGTGCCGGAGCCGTAGATCAGGACGTGGGCGCCGAGGCGGGACTGGAGGACGTCGTAGCCGCGGACGGCGCAGGAGAGCGGCTCGATCAGGGCCGCGTCCTGGGTGCGGACGTGCTCGGGGAGCTTCACGCAGTTCGCGACCGGCGCGACCGCGTACTGGGCCGCGCCGCCCGCCGTCGTCACGCCGATGGCCGCCCAGCGTTCGCAGAGGTTGTTGTGGCCGGTGCGGCAGTAGCGGCACTCGTAGCAGTAGAGAGAGGGGTCGACCGCGACCCGGTCGCCGACCGCCACCTCCGTGACCTGGGCGCCGACGCCGACCACCGCGCCCGCGAACTCGTGTCCCGGCACGATCGGGAGCTTGGGCGCGAACTCGCCCTGGAGGATGTGCAGGTCGGTGCCGCACAGGCCGCAGGCGGCGACCTCGACGACGACCTCGCGCGGCCCTGGCGTCGGATCGGGGACCTCGGTGACGACGGCGCGGCCCACGGACTCGATGACGGCGGCCTTCATTTCACGGCTCCCAACGACAGGCCCTGGACCAGTTTGTCCTGGGCGGCGAACCCCGCGGCGAGCACCGGCAGGGAGATGACGAGCGACGCGGCGCACACCTTGGCCAGGAAGAGGCCCTGGCTGGTGATGAAGCCGGTCAGGAAGACGGGGGCGGTCTCGGCGACCACGCCCGTCAGGACCCGGGCGAAGAGCAGCTCGTTCCAGCTGAAGATGAAGCAGATCAGGGACGTCGCGGCGATGCCCGGCAGGGCGATGGGGGCCACCACGCGGACCAGGATCGTGGGCAGCTTCGCGCCGTCCACCCTCGCCGCCTCGATGATCGCGACCGGGACCTCGGCCAGGAAGGACTGCATCATCCAGACCGCGATCGGCAGGTTCATCGACGTGTAGAGGATGACCAGCAGCCAGATGTTGTCCAGCATGTCGGTGTTCTTGGCGAACAGGTAGATCGGCAGCAGGCCCGCCACCACCGGCAGCATCTTGGTGGAGAGGAAGAAGAACAGGACGTCCGTCCACTTCTTCACCGGGCGGATGGACAGGGCGTAGGCGGCGGGCAGGGCCAGGACCAGGACGAAGAGCGTCGAGGCGATCGACGCCACCGCCGAGTTGATCAGCGCCGGCCAGGGGCTGGCGCCGCCGCCCGCGCCGAAGAACTCGCGGTAGCCGTCCAGCGTCAGGGAGGCCGCGAAGGAGGGCGGGTTGGTGGCGGCGTCCGACTCCGAGTGAAAGGAGGTCAGCGCCATCCACGCGATGGGGAGGAAGAAGACGACGCCCACCAGCCAGGCCACCAGGCCCAGGCCGGCACCGGCCCTGCGGCGGGTGCGTACGGGCGGCTTGGCGTCGGTGACGACGGGGCGTACGGCGGTGGCGCTCATGCGCGGCCGACCTCCTCGCGGAACAGGGACGACACCACGCGCAGCGCGAAGGTGGCGATGATGATCGAGCCGATGACGACCAGGACGCCCGCGGCCGAGGCGAGGCCGTTCTCGTGGGCCTGGTAGAAGCTCTGGTAGACGGTGTAGGGCAGGTTGGCCGTGCCCAGGCCGCCGGACGTGATCGTGAAGACCGCGTCGAAGTTCTGGACGATGTAGATCGAGCCGAGCAGGGCGCCGAGTTCGAGGTAGCGGCGCAGGTGGGGCAGGGTGAGGTGGACGAAGATCTGCCAGTCGCCCGCGCCGTCCACCCGGGCGGCCTCGATCTGCTGCTGGTCCCGGCTCTGCAGACCGGCCAGCAGGATGAGCATCATGAACGGCGTCCACTGCCACACCAGCGATGCCTCGACCGCGAGCAGCGGGGTGCCCGAGATCCAGTCCGGCTGGGGTCCGCCGACGTAGTGCAGCAGGCCGTTGAGCAGGCCGTACTCGGGGTTGTAGAGGACGTGCTTCCACAGCAGCGCCGCCGCCACCGGGACCACGAGGAACGGGGCGATCAGGAGGGTGCGGACCACGCCGCGCCCCTTGAACCTCCGGTCGAGCAGCAGGGCGAGGGCCAGGCCGAGGACCAGGCTGGCCAGGACGACCGCGACGGTCAGCAGGATCGTCGTCCACACCGACTTGCGCAGGGCCGGGTCGCCGAGGACGTCGCCGTAGTTGGCGAAGCCGGTGAAGCTGCGGGCGTCCGGGTAGAGGGCGTTCCAGTCGAAGAAGGAGATCACCAGCGTCGCCACGAAGGGCAGCTGGGTGACCACGATCATGAAGACCAGGGCGGGGAGGAGCGGGGCGCGGGTGGCCCAGGCGCGCAGCCGGTTGGACGGCGGGCGGACGGTGGGGCGCGTGTGGTCGGGGGCGGCCGAGGGGGCCGTGGTCGTGGCGGTCATCGTCCCTCGTACTCCTCGGAGATCTGCTCGGCGAGCTGCTGGGACTTCTTCAGGGCCTCCTCGACGGACTGGCGTCCGGCGATGGCCGCGCTGATCTCCTGCGAGACCTTGGTACCGAGGTCGGTGAACTCGGGGATGCCGACGAACTGGATGCCGGGCGCGGGCCGTGGCTGCAGGCCGGGGTCCTTGGGCTTGGCGCCCTCGATGGCCTTCCTGGTCATCTCCTGGAAGGCGGCGGCCTCCTTGACGTAGGCCGGGTTCTCGTACGTCGAGGCGCGCTTGCCGGCCGGGACGTTGGACCAGCCGATCTCGTCGCCGACGAGCTGCTCGTACTCCTTGCTGGAGGCCCAGGAGACGAACTTCCAGGCCTTGTCGGAGTTGCGGGAGGCCTTCTGGATGCCCCAGGCCCAGGTGTAGAGCCAGCCGGAGGAGTCCGTCTTCTCCACCGGGGCGGGCGCGTAGCCGATCTTGCCCTTGACCGGGGAGTCGGCCGCGTCCAGGGAGCCGGCCGCGGACGTGGCGTCGTACCACATCGCGACCTTGCCCTGGGTCATGTTGTTCAGGCACTCGGCGAAGCCGGACTGGGCGGCGCCGGACTCGCCGTGCTCGCGGACGAGGTCGACGTAGAACTTCGTCGCCTTCTCCCACTCGGGGGAGTCGAGCCGGGCCTGCCAGTCCTGGTCGAACCAGGTGCCGCCGAAGGTGTTCACGACCGTCGTCAGCGGCGCCATCAGCTCGCCCCAGCCGGGCAGTCCGCGCAGGCAGATGCCCTTCATGCCGGGCTCGGCCCCGTCGAGCTGCTCGGCGAAGTCCGCCACCTGGGTCCAGGTGGGGTGCTCGGGCATGGTCAGGCCCGCCTCGGCGAACAGGTCCTTGCGGTACATCAGGAAGGACGACTCGCCGTAGAAGGGCTGCCCGTAGAGCTTGCCGTCGTCGCCGGTGAGGGACTCGCGCATCGGGCCGAGGATGTCCTCCTCGTCATAACCCGGGTCCTTCGCGACGTAGGAGTTCATCTCGTGCAGCCAGTCGTTGCGGGCGTAGATCGGTATCTCGTAGTTGGAGAGGGTCGCCACGTCGTACTGGCCGGCCTGGTTGGCGAAGTCCTGGCTGATCTTGTCGCGGACGTCGTTCTCGGGCAGGACGGTGAAGTTCACCTTGATGCCGGTGTCCTTGGTGAAGTGGTCCGCGGTGAGCTTCTGCAACTCGACCATCTGCGGGTTGTTCACCATCAGGACGTTGATGGCGTTGCCGCCGGATCCGGCGCCGCCCGCCCCGACCCAGCAGCCGGTGAGCAGCGGGGCGAGCAGCGTCCCTGCGGCGGCCATGGCGAGCGTGGCTCGCGGCCTCCGTCGGCTCTGGGTTCGCATGGATCGCTCCTGAACGTTTGGGGAGATAAAGGGAGATAAGGGGCAGTGAGGGGTGTGGGTGTGGGTGTGCCGTGCGGGGAGGGGGAGGTGACGGTGTCTCAGGCGCGGATGACCTGGGGGCCGAGCAGTGAATAGCGGTGGGCCTCGGCCGTGGGGAGCAAGGTGCTGGTGACGACGGCCTCCAGGGCGCCGACCTCGGCGAAGCGGCAGAAACTGGCCGCCCCGAACTTGGTGTGCGCGCCGACGAACACCGTGCGGCGGGCGGCCCGGACGGCCTGCGCCTTGACCTCGCTGACCGCCGGGTCGGGGGTGGTGAGACCGTGCTCGCGGGAGATGCCGTTGGCGCCGATGTACGCCAGGTCGATGACGAAGCCGGCCAGCATCTTCGTCGTCCAGTGGTCGACGGTGGCCAGGGTGCCCGAGCGGACCCGGCCGCCGAGCAGCAGGACGGAGGTGTCGCCGGCCTCGGCCAGCGCGCCGGCCACCGGCAGGGACGCGGTGACCACGGTCAGCGGCCGGTCGCGGGGCAGCGCCTCGGCGATGAGCTGGGGGGTGAAGCCCTCGTCGATGAAGACCGTCTCGGCGTCGCCGAGCAGTTCGGCGGCGGCGGACGCGATCCGGCGCTTCTCGGGCACGTGGCTGGTGGCCCGGAAGGCGAGCGTGGTCTCGAACCCGGCGCTCTCCACCGGGTAGGCGCCGCCGTGGGTGCGGCGGACCAGGCCGTGGTCCTCCAGGGCGCGCAGGTCCCGTCGTACGGTCTCCTTCGCCACGCCCAGTTCGGCGGCGAGCGCGGTGACGTCGACCGAGCCGGTGGCGCGGGCGACCCGCACGATCTCGTGCCGGCGCTCCTCCGTCGTCCTCGTGCTCATGCCGAACACCTGCCTCACCGCCTCGTCGCCGTGTGGTTGCCCGTTCGGGCCCGCGTGGCCCTTGGGGGAAGTTCTACAGGCGTCCCGCGGCACTGACCAGGCCTGTTGCGGATCCGATACTGCCCGGTTGGGCCCGTTTGCAGGGCCGGGTGCCCGTCTCGGACCTGGGGCGCAGCGCGCAGCGGGGTGAGAACGGGCAGTGCGGATGCCCGCATGCCGAAGCGGACGGGCCCGTTCGGTGCCCGTCCGCCTCTTCGGGGGTGCTGTGGGGTCGTCTTCCGGTCAGTACGGCCAGATCGGGGGGTCGGTCACGAAGTGGCCGCCCAGGCACGCGTGCGCGGGGTCGTCCGGGTCGAGGCCGCCCTGTTCGGCGAGGAGCTTGGCGGCGTACGGCTCGGAGTCGTCCTGCGGCTCGTAACCGAGCGCCCGCGCGGAGCCGAGGTCCCACCACAGGCGGGTGTTGGCGGAGGAGCCGTGGACGACGGTGTGCCCGACGTCCTCGGCGGTGAGCGCCGCGTGGAAGAGGCGGGCGCCGTCGGCGGGGCTCATCCACACCGAGAGCATGCGCACGCTGGTCGGCTCCGGGAAGCAGGAGCCGATGCGCACGGAGACGGTCTCGATGCCGTGCTTGTCCCAGTAGAGCTGGGCCAGGTCCTCGCCGAAGCACTTGGACAGGCCGTAGAAGGTGTCCGGGCGGCGCGGCGTCTCGATCGGGATGAGGGGGTCGTCGCCCTGCGGGCGGGGGGTGTAGCCGACGGCGTGGTTGGAGGAGGCGAAGACGATGCGGCCGACGCCCTCCTCACGGGCGGCCTCGTACAGGTTGTACGTGCCCTCGATGTTCGCCGCGAGGATCTTCTCGAAAGAGGCTTCCAGGGAGATGCCCGCGAGGTGGATGATCGCGTCGACGCCCCGGACCGCCTCGCGCAGGGCGTCCCGGTCGGCGAGGTCGGCGACGATCGCGTCCGGCTCGCCCTCGACCGGGCGCAGGTCGAGCAGGCGCAGCCGGTAGCCGTGGCCGGGGAGCAGTTCCCGCATCAGGGTGCCGAGGCCGCCGGCGGCGCCGGTGAGCAGGACGGTGCGGGGAGCGGGCATCCTCGGGACTCCTAGGTCTCCTGAAGCGGCGGCACTCGTACGCCGGGGCGGTGCGCCGTGGCCGGTTGTACGAGTGCGTGCCTCGTGTTCATATGCGTGGACACGCTAAGGAACCGGTGGTCACCCGTCAAGAGGGCACCTGCTTGACGGTGTTCGCCGGGCGGCTTAGCGTGGTCGCGTTCAGAAATATAGACGCAGATCATAAGTGTGACGACGACGGTCGTGATGCGACCACGCACACGGAATGGGGAGCGCCCGTGACCTCAGCCCCTCTCGCCGCCCGGCTCACCGTGCCCAGCGGGCCGCTGTTCTTCCCCGTCACGGCATACGGCCCCGACGGCGGACTCGGCCTCGACGTCTTCCGCACCCATGTGCGTCGCGGGGTCGAGGCCGGTGCCGCCGCCGTGTTCGCCTGCTGCGGCACCGGCGAGTTCCACGCCCTCACGCCCGAGGAGTTCGCGGCCTGTGTCCGTGCGGCCGTAGAGGAGAGCGCGGGCCGGGTGCCCGTGCTCGCCGGCGCGGGCTACGGCACCGCCCTCGCCGTGCGCTACGCCCGCCTCGCCGAGGAGGCCGGGGCCGACGGGCTGCTCGCCATGCCGCCCTACCTGGTGCACGCCGGGCAGGAGGGACTGGTGCGGCACTACCGGGAGGTGGCCGCCGCGACCCCGCTGCCCGTCATCGTCTACCAGCGCGACAACGCCGTGTTCACCCCGTCGAGCGTCGTCGAACTCGCCCGCACGGACGGCGTCGTCGGCCTCAAGGACGGGCTCGGCGACCTCGACCTGATGCAGCGCATCGTCAGCGCGGTGCGCACGGAACTGCCCGGCGAGGAGTTCCTGTACTTCAACGGACTCCCGACCGCCGAACAGACCCAGCTCTCCTACCGCGCGCTGGGCGTCCCCCTCTACTCCTCCGCCGTGTTCTGCTTCGCCCCCGAGATCGCGGTCGCCTTCCACCGGGCGCTGCGCGAGGGCGACGACACCACCGTGCACCGCCTGCTGGACGGCTTCTACCGGCCGTTCGTCGAACTGCGCGCCCAGGGCCGCGGATACGCCGTCGCCCTGGTCAAGGCGGGCGTACGGCTGCGCGGCCTGGACGTGGGGGAGGTGCGCACGCCGTTGCAGGAGCCGGCCGAGGACCACGTGAAGCAGCTCGCGCGGATCATCGAGCGGGGCCAGGCGCTGCTCGCGGAAGGAGCCGCCCGGTGAAGGCGTCGGCGTTCGTCTACCCCTGGGACGTCAACGGCGACCCGCAAGCCCCCGCGCGCATCGCGGACCTCGGCGTGGCGCAGGTGACCCTCGCCGCCGCCTACCACTCCACCCGCGCCCTCACCCCCCGCCACCCGCGCCACCGCGTCGTCACCGCCGAGTACGCGGCCGCCCTCTACCCGCCGGACCCGGCCCGCTGGCAGGGCCGCGCACTGCGCCCGTACGAGTCCGGCGACTGGGCCCTGGGCGACGCGTACGGCGAGGCCGCCGCCGCGCTCGCGGACGCGGGCCTCGACGTGCACACCTGGGTCGTCCTCGCCCACAACTCCCGTCTGGGCGCGGAGCACCCGCACACCTGTGTCGTCAACGCCTACGGCGACCGCTACCCCTGGGCGCCCTGCATCGCGCAGCCCGCCACGCGCGCGTACCTCACCGACCTGGCCGCCGAGGCGGCGGTACGGCCCGGCGCGCGCGGCACGGAGCTGGAGTCCCTCGGCTGGTACGGCCTCGCCCACCTGCACGCCCACGACAAGACCGGCGGGGTGCCCCTCGGCGACGCCGGGCAGTATCTGATGTCGCTGTGCTTCTGCCCCGACTGCCGCGCGGGATACGGCACCCGGGGCCTCGACGCCGACGAACTGGCCGCCGCCGTACGCAACGCGCTGGAGCCGGTGTGGCGGGCGACGGAGCCGTCGGACGGGGGCTGGGCGGGCGTCGAGAAGCTGCTCGGCGAGGCGACGGCGTATGCCACGCGCGCGTGGCGGGACGACCGGGCCCGCACCCTCCAGGAGGCGGCGGTCTCGGCGGTCCGCGCCGCCGCACCCGACGGCTTCCAGGTCCTGCTGCACGCCGACCCGGTCTCCTTCCACTGCGGCGCCAACGCCGGCGTCGACCCCGCGCACGTCCTGTCGGTCGCGGACGGCGTGGTCGTGCCCTGCACGGGCGGGGCCGGCCTGCTGACGCCGTTCGCCGAGCAGGCCGTCGACGGGGCTGTCCTCGCCGCCAACCTCACGGTGGTCACCGGCATGGGCGGCAGGCCGCGCACCCTCGCCGCGGACGCCGCCCGAGCGCGGGACCTGGGCGCGACGGAACTGCGGCTGTATCACGCGGGGTTGGCTTCGGACGGGGATCTGGAGGCGGTGCGGGCGGGGCTCGGGGCCGCCACGTAAGGTGTGGACGAGGGCGTCCCGGTCGGTCGTCACCGCCCCGGCCCCGGAGGCCCTCGTCGCGCTCTGCGAAGGGGATGCCCATGGAACTACTGCGGGGCGAACTCGCCGCCGAGCCGGCCGGCCATCGGTCGCTCGTCGTCCTGCGGGTCGACGACCTGGACCACTCCTGCGAGGAGCTCACCTCGCGGGGATCCGGGCTCCTGCGTGGTCCGGCCCCCATGACGGACCGCATGCGGGTCGCCCCCGGAGCGCGAGCAGATACAGTGCCGCCAGGCCGTCGGAGCCGGTGAGGTCCTTCACCCACACGCCCGCCGCCAGGCCGAGCGCCGAGCTGCCGGAAACCCGCCACCACCGCCCCGGCGAGATACAGGCCGGCGTTGCGGTCGCGCAGGACACGGCCCAGGGGCCAGGGGGCCCGCCCCGCCTCCCCGGTGGCCGTCGTTCTTGTCGTCATGCCTGGTCATCGTGGGGCTAAGGCGCGGCGCCCGGCATCGGGCAGGTGACCTGTGCGCGGGCCTCGGAGACCGATGAGTTTCGCTGTCGTGATCGGTCTACCCACCGACAGCGCGAGCCCACCGTCCCGGGAGCCACCGATGACCCAAGAGACCACCACCGCCACCCTCGACCTGGGACCGCAGACCCGGATCCTCGCCCGCCTCGCCGACGGCGTGCGCGAGGACCGGCTCGCGGACCCGACGCCCTGCCCCGACCTCGCGGTGCGCAACCTGCTCGGGCACCTGACCGGTCTCGCCGTGGCCTTCCGCGACGCCGCGCGCAAGGACCTGGGGCCCACCACGGACACCAGCCCCGAGGCGTCCGTGCCGGACATCGGACCCGGCTGGCGCGAGGAACTCGCGAAGGTCCTCGGGGAACTCGCCGACGCCTGGCGCGAGCCCGACGCCTGGACGGGTACGACCCGGGCCGGCGGCATCGACCTGCCCGGCGCCGTCGCCGGTGCCGTCGTCGCCGACGAACTGGTCATCCACGGCTGGGACCTGGCCCGCGCGACCGGCCAGGAGTACGCCCCCGACCCGGCCGCGCTGCGGGCGGCGTACGGGCTGCTCGCCGCTGCCGCGGAGGAGTCCGACCGGGACCAGGGCATGTTCGGGCCGGTCGTCGCCGTGCCCGCCGACGCGCCGCTGCTGGAGCGCGCGGTGGGGCTGAGCGGGCGGGACCCGGGCTGGACGCGCACCGCCTGAGCGAGACGGCACCCGAATCCTCCGGACTCCTCCGGACAACTTCCTTCGTCAGAAGCATTGACGTCGCCGCGCGCCCCTCTTACCTTCAACGCGTCGTACTCCGTACGTCATATATGAGACGCGATACGCGAGATCTGATGCCCGGGATCTGTCCGTGCACGAGATCTGTCCGCGCATCCGACGCGAGATTCCGAGAGGCGCGCATGACCTCTGTGCCCACGCCGATCCCCTCCCGCACGCAGTACGTGCTGGAGGAGATCAAACGCCGCATCCTCACCGGTCGGCTCACCCCCGGCCAGGCCCTGGTCGAGACCGACCTCGCCGCACAGTTCGGGGTGTCCAAGACACCGGTGCGCGAGGCGCTCAAGACGCTGGCCGGGACCGGACTGGTGGTGATGAGCCAGTACAAGGGCGTCACCGTGCGCATGGTGGACGCGGACATGGCGCGCGAGGTCTACGACGTCCGGCTGCTGCTCGAGCCCGAGGCGCTCAGGCGCGCCGTGCGCCGCGGCGCCTCCCTGGACGCCGCCCGGGACGCGCTGACCCGCGCCGACCAGGCCACCGACACGGCCGAACGGTCGCTGGCCAACCGGGAGTTCCACCGCGCCCTGTACGTGCCGTGTGGCAACCCGCTGCTCGGCCGGATGCTCGACGAGGTCCGCGACCAGGCGGCCCTCGTCTCCGCGGTCGCCTGGGCCGCCGACCCCTCCTGGGAACGGGAGGCCGGCGAGCACCAGGAGATCCTGCGCCTCGCCCTCGCCGGTGAGGCGGACGGCGCGGCCCGCGCCCTCCACGCGCACATCGCGTCCTTCGTCGAGCGGGCCTTCCCCGAAGCGGGGACCGCGGCCCAGGAAGAGGACGGTCAGGCATGACAGCGACGTTCGAGACCCAGCGGGCGGCCCTGGCCGACGTGGTGGCGATCCCGGTGACCCCGTTCGCCGAGGACGGCACCGTCGACCCCGCCACCTACCGGGCCCTGCTGCGTCGTCTCCTCGACGGTGGCATCACGACCCTCACCCCCAACGGCAACACCGGAGAGTTCTACGCCCTCGACCCGGCCGAGCGCCGCCTCGTCACCGAGCTGACCTTCGAGGAGGCCGGCGAGCGCGCCCAGATCCTCGTCGGCGTCGGCCACGACGTGCCCACCGCCGTCGCCTCCGCCCGGCACGCCCGCGACCTGGGCGCCTCCATGGTGATGGTCCACCAGCCCGTCCACCCCTACGTCTCCCAAGGCGGCTGGGTCGACTACCACCGCGCCATCGCCGAGGCCGTCCCCGAACTGGGCGTCGTCCCCTACATCCGCAACCCCCAGCTGACCGGGGCCCGCCTCGCCGACCTCGCCGACGCCTGCCCCAACGTCATCGGCGTGAAGTACGCCGTGCCGGACGCCTCCAAGTTCGCCGCCTTCGCCCGCGACGCCGGCCTCGACCGCTTCGTCTGGGTCGCCGGACTCGCCGAGCCGTACGCCCCCTCGTACTTCAGCGCGGGCGCCACCGGCTTCACCTCGGGCCTCGTGAACGTCGCCCCGGCCGTCTCGCTGAACATGATCGAAGCGCTGCGCTCCGGCGACTACCCGGCCGCCATGAAGGTCTGGGAGCAGATCCGCCGCTTCGAGGAACTGCGCGCCGCCAACGGCTCCGCCAACAACGTCACCGTGGTCAAGGAGGCCCTCGCCTCGCTGGGCCTGTGCCGCCGTGAGGTCCGACCGCCGAGCAAGCCGCTGCCGGAGAGCGAGCGTGCCGAGGTCGCCGCCATCGCCGCGGGGTGGTCCATATGACCCCGAGGAAGTCCCCGGAAGAGCTGCGCAGCCACCAGTGGTACGGCACCGACGGCCTGCGCTCCTTCAGCCACCGCGCCCGCACCCGCCAGCTCGGCTACCTGCCCGAGGAGCACCTCGGCAAGCCCGTCATCGCCATCCTCAACACCTGGTCCGACATCAACCCCTGCCACGTCCACCTGCGCGACCGCGCCCAGGCCGTCAAGCGGGGAGTCTGGCAGGCGGGCGGCTTCCCCCTCGAATTCCCGGTCTCCACGCTCAGCGAGACCTTCCAGAAGCCGACCCCGATGCTCTACCGCAACCTCCTCGCCATGGAGACCGAGGAGCTGCTGCGCTCCTACCCGGTCGACGGCGCCGTGCTGATGGGCGGCTGCGACAAGTCCACGCCCGCCCTGCTGATGGGCGCCGCCACGGTGGACCTGCCCGCGGTGTTCGTCCCCGCCGGGCCCATGCTCCCCGGGCACTGGCGCGGCGAGACCCTCGGCTCCGGCACCGACATGTGGAAGTACTGGGACGACAAGCGGGCCGGCCTCATCGGCGACTGCGAGATGCAGGAGCTGGAGAGCGGTCTGGCCCGCTCGCCCGGCCACTGCATGACGATGGGCACCGCATCCACGCTGACCGCCGCCGCCGAGGCCCTCGGCGTCACGGTCCCGGGCGCCTCCAGCATCCCGGCCGTCGACTCCGGGCACGACCGGATGGCCGCCGCCGCCGGACTGCGCGTCGTCGAACTGGTCCACCGGGACCGGAAACTGAGCGACATCCTCACCGCCGACGCCTTCGAGGACGCGGTCACCACCGTGCTCGGCCTCGGCGGCTCCACCAACGCCGTGATCCACCTGATCGCCATGGCGGGCCGCGCCGGAGTCACCCTCACCCTGGACGACTTCGACCGGATCGCCCGCACCGTCCCGGTGCTC
Source organism: Streptomyces sp. NPDC085944 (assembly GCF_040686295.1). Lineage (NCBI taxonomy): Bacteria > Bacillati > Actinomycetota > Actinomycetes > Kitasatosporales > Streptomycetaceae > Streptomyces > Streptomyces sp. NPDC085944. Next base: position 319,775 of record NZ_JBFBJX010000007.1, read on the forward strand.
GCCAACGTCCGCCCCGGCGGACAGACCTACCTGATGGAGGACTTCCACTTCGCCGGCGGCCTGCCCGGCTTCCTCTCCCGCATCACCGACCTGCTCCACCTCGACCGGCCCACCGTCTCCCACGACACCCTGCGGGAGCAGTTGGACGGCGCCCTCGTCCACCACGACGACGTCATCAGGACCTGCGACAACCCGGTCGCGAGCGAGGGCGGGGTCGCCGTCCTGCGCGGCAACCTCTGCCCGGACGGCGCCGTCATCAAGCACATCGCCGCCGAGCCGCACCTGCTCAAGCACACCGGTCCCGCCGTCGTCTTCGACGACTACAGGACCATGCAGCGCACCATCAACGACCCGGAGCTGGGCATCACCGCCGACAGCGTGCTGGTGCTGCGGGGCGCCGGGCCCAAGGGCGGTCCGGGCATGCCCGAGTACGGCATGCTGCCCATTCCCGACCACCTGCTCAAGCAGGGCGTGCGGGACATGGTCCGGATCTCCGACGCCCGGATGAGCGGCACCAGTTACGGCGCGTGCGTGCTGCACGTGGCCCCCGAGTCGCACGTCGGCGGACCGCTCGCCCTGGTCCGCACCGGCGACCCGATCACCCTCGACGTCGAGGCCCGCACCCTGCACCTGGGCGTGGACGACGAGGAACTGGAGCGCCGCCGGGCCGCCTGGACCCCGCCGCCCGCCCGCTACGAACGGGGCTACGGCGCGCTCTACAACGAACAGATCACCCAGGCCGACACCGGCTGCGACTTCGAGTTCCTGGCCCGCCCGGGCAAGGTGCAGGACCCGTACGCCGGCTGACCCCTGGCCGGCTGAACCCCCACTCCGGCCGACCCCGTACGACACGAACCGCCTCCGCACAGCCCTGCCCGCCGAGAAAGCGCTTCCTGTACGACCCCCGCACGACGTAGACGTAACTGAACGGAGAACTGTCATGGCCCAAGCCGCAGCCGTGGCGAAACCGCCCGCGCCACCCCGGCGGCGCCGTGCCTCGGCCACGCCGCGCAGGCTCCCGTACCTGTTGATCGGACCGGCCGCCCTGCTGATGCTGGGCTTCATCGCCTACCCGGTCATCAGCGTCTTCTACTACAGCCTGCAGGAGTACAACCCCACCAAGCCGTGGCGGAACGGCTTCGCGGGCTTCGACAACTTCGTCAAGATCTTCACCGACGACGCGGTCTTCTGGGACACCCTCACCTTCAGCGCCAAGTGGGTCTTCGTCGAGGTCGGACTGCAGCTGCTCTTCGGACTGGCGCTGGCCCTCATCGTCAACCAGACCTTCGTGGGCCGGGGCATCGGGCGGGCGCTGGTCTTCTCCCCGTGGGCCGTCTCCGGCGTGCTGACCTCGGCGATCTGGGTGCTGCTCTACAACTCCCAGACCGGTGTCACCCGATACCTCGCCGACATGGGCATCGGCTCGTACGGCACCAGCTGGCTCTCCGACACCTCCACCGTGTTCTCCGCGGCGGTGGTCGCCGACCTCTGGCGCGGCGTGCCCTTCTTCGCGATCCTCATCCTCGCCGACCTCCAGTCTGTCTCCAAGGACCTGTACGAGGCCGCCGAGGTCGACGGGGCCAGCCGCATCAAGCAGTTCTGGCACATCACGCTGCCGCACCTGAAGGACGCCATCATCCTCTCCACGCTGCTGCGCGCGGTGTGGGAGTTCAACAACGTCGACCTGCTCTACACCCTGACCGGCGGCGGACCCGCCGGCGAGACCACGACGTTGCCCCTGTACATCGCCAACACCAGCGTCGACGCCCACGACTTCGGCTACGCGTCGGCCCTCACCACGGTCGCGTTCGTGATCCTGCTCTTCTGCTCGATCGTCTACCTGCGGCTGAGCAAGTTCGGAGGCGAGAACAAGTGATCACCAAGGAGGCCACCGCGCCCGCCCCCGCCCCCGCGCGGACCGACCACGCACCACCGCGGCCGGCGAGCAAGCGCCGACCCGCCTGGGACGAGGTGCCCCGCTGGCAGATCTACCTGCCGCTCGGGATCTACCTGGTCTTCACCCTGGTCCCGTTCTACTGGATCCTGCTCTTCGCGGTGCGGCCGGCCGGCTCGACCTCGCTCGTGCCCTGGCCGATGACCACCGACCACTTCGAGAAGGTCTGGACCGACCGCGGCTTCGGCACCTACTTCACCAACAGCGTGTACGTCGGACTCGCGACCCTGGTGATGACCACGCTCGTCGCCCTGGCCGGCGGCTACGCCCTCGCCCGGTTCGACTTCAAGGTCAAGCGGGGCTTCATGCTCGCCCTGCTCTGCTCCCAGTTCGTGCCCGGCGCGCTGCTGCTCGTGCCGCTGTTCGAGATCTTCGCCGGGCTCCAGATGATCAACTCGCTGGGCAGCGTCATCATCGCCGAGACGGTCTTCCAGCTGCCCCTGTCGATCATCCTGATCAGCAACTTCATCAAGAACGTGCCGTACTCCCTGGAGGAGGCCGCCTGGGTCGACGGCTGCGGACGCTTCCGGGCCTTCCGGATCGTCGTACTGCCCCTGCTGCGGCCGGGACTCATCGCGGTCGGTTCCTTCGCCTTCGTGCACTCCTGGAACCACTTCCTGTTCGCCCTGATGTTCCTCAACAACCAGCACAAGCAGACCATCCCGGTCGGCCTCAACTCCCTGATGAGCGCGGACAGCGTCGACCTCGGCGCGCTCGCCGCCGGCGGCATCGTCGCCGCCGTCCCCGTCGTGATCGTCTTCGCCTTCATCCAGAAGTGGCTGATCACCGGCTTCAGCGCGGGGGCGGTGAAGGGATGAGCCCGGTACCCGTCGTCCTCGCCGGCGCCCGCGGCCACGGCCGCTGGCACGTCGCCAACATCCGCCGCCTGGAACGGGCGGGCCTGGTCCGGCTGGCCGGCATCTGCGAACTGACCCCGCTGACCGAGGAGGAGGTCCAGGGAGCACTCCCCGAGCAGTCCGCCGACTTCGGCGCCCTGCTGGACTCCACCGGCGCCCGGATCGCCGTGGTCTGCACGCCGATCCCCACCCACACCGACCTCGCCCTGACCGCCGCCCGGCGGGGTGTGCACCTGCTCCTGGAGAAGCCCCCGGCGCCGTCGTACGCCGAGTTCCGGCGGATGGCCGACGGGGTCGCCGAGGCCGGGGTCGCCTGCCAGATCGGGTTCCAGTCACTGGGCTCGCACGCCGTGCCCGCCATCCGGGAGCTGGTCGCCCAGGGCGCCATCGGGGAGGTCGTGGGCATCGGCGCGGCCGGCGCGTGGGTGCGCGACGAGGCGTACTTCCGCCGGGCGCCCTGGTCGGGCAAGCGGCGGCTGAACGGCGCCGACGTCGTCGACGGCGCGCTGACCAACCCGCTGGCACACGCCGTCGCCACCGCTCTCGCGCTCGGCGGCACCGCCCGCGCCGAGGACGTCACCGGCATCGAGACCGAGCTGAGCCACGCCAACGACATCGAGGCCGACGACACCTCCTGCGTGCGGATCGGCACCGAGCGCGGGCACCGGGTCACCGTCGCCGCCACCCTGTGCGCGGAGCGGGCCGGCGAGCCGTACGTCCTGGTGCACGGCTCCAGCGGCCGGATCACCTTCTGGTACAAGCAGGACCGCGTCCTGCTCCAGCGCGGCGGCCACGGCCCCGAGGAGTTCCAGCACGGGCGCACCGACCTGCTGGAGAACCTGGTCGACCACCTGGCCACCGGTGCTCCGCTGCTGGTGACCCCGGACGAGACGGGCGCCTTCATGCGGGTCGTCGAGGCGATCCGCCGGGCGCCCGACCCGGAGCCGCTGCCCGCCGCAGCCTGGCGCCGCGTCCCCGGCGAGATGCGCCGCGTGGTCCCCGGCATCGACGCACTCGTGGCCGCCGCCGCCGACACCCTCTCCCTCTACTCCGAACTGGGCGCGCCCTGGGCGCCGCGCACCGAGCACCCGCGACACGAGGTGAGCACCCGATGACCGGCAACGACTCCCCGGTGCTGCGCGTGGCGGGCCGCCCCGTCGCCCGCTACGTCACCCGCCCCGAGCTCCCCCACCGGCTCTCCCCGCGTCCCTACCTGCACCCCGTCACCACCCTGGCCGGCACGGCCGTCACCGAGTTCAGCCCTGCCGACCACCTCCATCACCTCGGCGTCGGTGTCGCCGTTCCCGACGTCGAGGGGCACAACTTCTGGGGCGGGCGCACCTTCGTCCGGGGCCGGGGGCCGACCGAGCTGGACAACCACGGCACCCAGCGGCACACCGCCTTCCAGCTCCGCGACCCCGACGGCTTCGTCGAGGAACTGCGCTGGGTCGCCGCCGGCACCGAGCTGCTGCGCGAGCGCCGCACGGTGGCGGCCACCGAACTCACCGCCACCGCCTGGGCGCTGGACTTCACCTTCTCCCTCACCAACGTCACCACGAAAGCGCTCACGATCGGCAGCCCCGCCACGAACGGACGCCCAGGCGCGGCCTACGGCGGCTTCTTCTGGCGCGCCCGCAAGGAGGGTGCCGCGCCCAGGGTCTTCACCGCAGACCGGGAGGGCGAGCGGGACGTGCACGGCGGCCGCGCGGACTGGCTCGCGCTGAGCGGGGAGACCTGGTCGCTGGTGTTCGCCGGCGCCACCGAACGCACCCGGCGCGACCCGTGGTTCGTGCGCACCGAGGAGTACCCGGGGGTCGGTTCCTCGCTGGCCCACGAGGAGCGGGTGACCGTCGCCCCGGGCGACACCCTGGTCCGCCGGATCGTCACCGTCGTCGCCGACGGCCGCCTGGACGCGGACGCCGCCGCCGCCCTCGTCCGCAAGGCGGTGAGCCCGTGACCGCCGCCGAGACCGCCCCCGGGGCCCCGGGGACGTACACCAACCCCGTCCTGAACGCCGACTGGTCCGATCCGGACGTGATCCGTGTCGGCGACGACTTCTACCTGACCGCCTCCAGCTTCGGCCGCGTCCCCGGCCTGCCCCTGCTGCACTCCCGCAACCTGGTCGACTGGACCCTGGTCGGGCACGCCCTGGAGCGCCTGGAGCCCGAGCGGGAGTTCGCCCGGCCCCGCCACGACTGCGGCGTCTGGGCACCGTCCCTGCGCCACCACGCGGGCCGCTTCTGGATCTTCTGGGGCGACCCGGACCAGGGCGTCTTCCAGGTCAACGCCCCGGACGTCCGGGGCCCGTGGACCGCGCCCCACCTGGTCAAGGCCGGCAAGGGCCTGATCGACCCGTGCCCGCTGTGGGACGAGGAGACCGGCGAGGCCTTCCTCGTGCACGCCTGGGCCCGCTCCCGCTCCGGGATCAAGAACCGCCTCACCGGCCACCGCATGCGCCCCGACGGCACCGGAGTCCTCGACGAGGGCAAGGTGATCGTGGACGCCGACCGGCTCCCCGGCTGGTTCACCCTGGAGGGCCCCAAGCTCTACCGGCACGACGGCTGGTACTGGATCCTCGCCCCCGCCGGCTCGGTGGAGACCGGCTGGCAGGGCGCCTTCCGCTCCCGCGAGTTCTTCGGGCCGTACGAGGAGAAGGTCGTCCTGGAACAGAAGGACACCGACGTCAACGGCCCCCACCAGGGCGGCTGGGTGCGCACGGCGTCCGGCGAGGACTGGTTCCTGCACTTCCAGCAGCGCGGCGCGTACGGCAGGGTGGTCCACCTCCAGCCGATGACGTGGTCGCCGGACGGCTGGCCGGTCCTGGGCGACGACGGCGCCCCGGTCGCCGAGCACCCGCGCCCCGACCTGCCCCCGCAGCCGCCCGCCGCGCCCGCGACCGACGACGACTTCCCCGGCGGGCGGTTCGGCCGCCAGTGGTCGTGGACGGCCAATCCCCGGGCCGGCTGGGCCACCCAGCACGCCGGGGACGGGCTGCGCCTCGCCTGCCTCCGCTCGGCCGACGCGCACGACCTGCGCCTGCTGCCGAGTGTCCTGACCCAGCGCTTCCCCGGCGAGCCCTCGGTGATCGAGGTCGAGCTGCGCCTGGACAGCGAGGAACCCGGAGCGCGGGCCGGGCTCGCGGTGCTCGGCGACGCCTACCGCTGGATCGGGCTCCAGCGGGACGCCGACGGGACCGTGCACCTGGTGCACCGGTTCGCCGAGTCGGTGGCCGAGGCCGAGCGGGACGCCGACCTGCCCCGCCCCGCACCCGGGGGACGGGCCCGGCTGCGGATCGAGACGGTGCCGGGGGCGCGCTGCCGCTTCTCGTACGACCTCGGCGACGGTCCGTGTCCCGTCGGCCGGGAGTTCGCCGCCACCCCCTGGCGCTGGGTCGGCGCACTGCTCGGCCTGTTCGCCCTCGCACCCGCCGGCCAGGGACAGGCCGGCACCGCCACCTTCACGCGCTTGCGCGTCGGGCCCCACCGAACCCACTGAACCCCCACGTTGTCGTTCCACCGCTTTGTTGGATCCAGGAGAAGAGAGCCGACCCATGAGGATCAGCATGCTCAGCAGCAGAGACAAAGGCACAGCCAGGCGCCGCACGTCCGCCGCCGTCGCCCTGGGCGCCGTGCTCGCGCTGACCGCCACCGCCTGCGGTGACGACGGCAGCGGCGCGGGCGGCGGCGAGGGGGCCGAGGGCAGCGGCAAGGGGAAGATCACCTTCTGGGACAACAACGGCGGTATCCGTACGGCCGTCTGGAAGACGGTGATCGCCGACTTCGAGAAGGCGAACCCGGACATCGACGTGGAGTACGTCGGCATCGCCGCCACCGAGTACCAGTCCAAGGTCGACACCGCCATCCAGGGCGGCGGCCTGCCGGACGTCGGCGGCGTGACGGCGTCGATGCTCGCGGGCTTCTCCGCCCAGGGCGCCCTGGAACCCCTGGACGACCGGCTCGCCAAGTCGCCCCTGAGCGACAAGCTCAACAAGGACATGGTCGAGTCCCTGAAGGCCGCAGGCGGCGGCGACGGCACCCTGTACTCGATGCCGACCTCGGCCAACAACGGCGTCCTCTACTACCGCACCGACCTGTTCGAGAAGGCCGGTCTCGACGCGCCGACGACGTGGGACAAGTTCTACGCCGCCGCCGAGAAGCTGACCGACGCGGGCAAGAACGAGTTCGGCTACACCATCCGCGGCGGCTCCGGTTCCATCGCCCAGGCCCTCGACGCGATGTACGGGCAGTCCGGCATCACCTCGTTCTGGGACGCCGGCAAGAAGAAGACCACGGTCAACGACCCCAAGAACGTCGAGGCGCTGGAGAAGTACGCGGCCCTCTACAAGAAGGTCACGCCGGCCGCCGACGTCAACAACGACTTCGCCAAGATGGTCGCCCAGTGGGACACCGGCACCATCGGCATGCTCAACCACAACCTGGGCTCCTACCAGGACCACGTGAAGGCACTCGGCGTCGAGAAGTTCCGCGGCATCCCGCAGCCGGTCGGCCCCTCCGGCAAGCGGGTGCAGGTGTCCAACCCGGTCGACGGGCTCGGCATGTTCAAGAGCTCCAAGAACAAGGAGGCCGCCTGGAAGTTCATCGAGTTCGCGACCTCCAAGGAGCAGAACTCGAAGTTCAACGAGTCGGCCGGGCAGGTGCCGTCCAACACCGAGGCCGCGAACGACGCGTGGATCCAGCAGGCCGAGCCGACGAAGCTGGCGGCGCAGGCGCTCAACGACGGCTCCACGACCATCGTCCAGCTGCCTTACTACCTGCCGGACTGGAACACGCTGTCCAAGTCGGAGAGCGAGCCGGGGTTCCAGAAGGTGCTGCTGGGTGACATGAGTGCCAAGGACTTCCTGGACGGGCTGGCCGAGAAGCTGAATGAGGCGCAGGCCGAGTGGACGGAGCAGATGGGTTAGTCGGCGGTTTCGGTTCCGTGTTTCGCCGTGGGTGGTCCGTGGTTCGCCGCGGGCTGCGGGCCGCCTGTGGTTGATCGCGCAGTTCCCCGCGCCCCTGGGGGAGCTGTCCAACTCCCTCCTGAAAGGCAGACCCGCGTGTCGCTCAGCCGAAGACAGGTCACCTCAGCCGCCGTTGCTTCCATTCCCTTGGCATTCGCGGCCACCGGCACCGCTCAAGCCGGCGGACGCCACCACCACCCCCGCACCCTCTACATCGCCGGGGATTCCACCGCCGCGCAGAAGTACTCCGACGCCGCGCCCGAGACCGGGTGGGGCATGGCGTTGCCCTTCTTCTTGCGCAGGGATCTCCTGGTCGCCAACCATGCCGTGAACGGGCGGAGCTCCAAGAGCTTCGTCGACGAGGGGCGGCTCGACGTCGTCCTCGGCGCGATCCGGCCCGGTGACTTCCTGCTGATCCAGTTCGCGCACAACGACGAGAAGGACGAGGACCCCACCCGCTACACCGAGCCCTGGACGACGTACCAGGAGTATCTGCGGATGTACGTCGACGGGGCCAGGGCCCGCGGGGCGCGGCCGGTGCTGGCCACGCCCGTCGAGCGGCGGCGGTTCGACGCGGTGGGGAACGCCGTGCCGAGCCACAAGGAGTACCCGGCGGCGATGCGGGCGCTCGCCCGGCAGGAGGGCGTGGCGCTGCTCGACGTACAGGCGCTGTCGCTCGCGCTGTGGCAGCGGCTCGGTGTCGATGGGACCAAGGCGTACTTCAACTGGACCGCCACCGAGCAGGACAACACCCATTTCAACCCGCCGGGCGCGATCGCGGTCGCCCGGCTCGTCGCCCGGGAACTGCTGCGCGGGCGCGTACTGGCGCACCGGGACGTGCGCCGAATGGACGAGGAGATCCCCGAGTCCTGGATCAGCTGGCCGGAACCGGCCACCGCCTGACACCCGGCACACCCTTACCCCGACACCCCGACACCCCGACACCCCGACACCCCGAGAAACAAGGAGAAGCGCACCATGAGCACTCAGGTATGGCATGGACATGCCATAAAGAGAACCGCCGCGCTCGTCGGCTGCACCGCCCTCGTGCTGGGCCTGACCGCCGCCACGGCCGAGGCCCGCCCCGGGCACCACCACCCCCGGGACACCGCCCGGCAGACGCTGCCCGCGGGCGACGGCTGGGCCTCGCACGGCACCGGCACGACCGGCGGGGCCGCCGCCGACGCGGAACACGTGTACACCGTCTCCACCTGGGCCGAGTTCAAGGCCGCCCTCGCCGCCGACGGCACCGCGCCGCGGATCATCAGGGTCAGGGGCACCGTCGACGCCGTCTCGGAGGGCTGCGAGGCCTTCGCCGCGCCCGGCTACGACTTCGACGCCTACCTGGAGAAGTACTCCCCCGAGAACTGGGGCATGGAGACCGACCTGAGCGCCGAGCCCGACGACAGCCCCGAGGGCCTGCGCCGCGCCTCCGCCGCACAGCAGGACCGGTCCGTCAAGGCGAACGTCCCCTCCAACACCACCATCATCGGCGTCGGCCGGGGCGCCGCGCTCAAGGGTGCCAGCCTCCAGATCAAGGGCGTGGACAACGTCATCGTCCGCAACCTGACCTTCGAGAGCCCCGTCGACTGCTTCCCGCAATGGGACCCCACCGACGGGGACAAGGGCAACTGGAACTCCGAGTACGACAGCGCGGTCGTGTACGGGTCGACGCATGTGTGGCTGGACCACAACACCTTCACCGACGGCGAGCACCCCGACAGCGCGGCCCCCACCTACTTCGGCATGCTCTACCAGCAGCACGACGGCCAGCTCGACATCGTCAAGGGCGCCGACTACGTCACCGCGTCCTGGAACGTCTTCACCGAGCACGACAAGACCATCCTGATCGGCAACAGCGACAGCGAGTCCACCGCCGCCGTCGACCGGGGGCACCTGAAGGCGACCTTCCACCACAACCTGTTCAAGAACCTCGTCGAGCGCGCGCCCCGCGTCCGCTTCGGCCAGGTCGACGTCTACAACAACCACTTCGTCGCCTCCGACGACTACGCCTACAGCTTCGGCGTCGGCAAGGAGTCCGCGCTCGTCGCCGAGCACAACGCGTTCACCCTGCCGGCCGGCGTCAGCCCCGCGAAGGTGCTCAAGCGCTGGAACGACTCGCCGCTCAGCGCCGCCGACAACCGCGTCAACGGCCGCACCGTCGACCTGATCGCGGCCCACAACGCGGAGAACCCGGACGCCGTCCTCCGCTCCGGCGCGGGCTGGACGCCCACGCTGCGCACCAAGGTCCTGCCGTCCCGGGCGGTCCCCTTCGTCGTCGACCACGGCGCGGGCGCCGGCCGCCTGCGCTGACGGACGCCGACACCCGACCCACGAACCGGGCCGGGGCGCCCGCACCGCCCCGGCCCACCCCTCCAAGGAGCACCCGCATGCACCGACCCGCCCCCTCCCGCAGAGGCTTCCTCCTGACGACCGCCGGCGCGGGCGCCGCCCTCGGCCTCGGCCTGGCGACCGCCGGCAGCGCCGTCGCCGGCACCCGGCCCCGCCCGCGTCCCTTCGGCCGCTACGGCTCACCGGCCGCCCGCCGCACCGCCAGGACCCTGTACGTCGACCCGCACGGCCGCGGCGACTTCACCTCCGTCCAGGCGGCCGTCGACGCCGCCGCGGGCGACGGCTGGACGCTGGTCCTCGCGCCCGGCACCTACCGCGAGACGGTCTCCGTCGACACCGGCCGCACCGGAGCGACCTGGATCGGTGCCTCCGGAAACCCCCGCGACGTCGTCATCGTCTACGACAACGCGGCCGGCACCCCCAAGCCGGACGGCTCCGGCACCTACGGCACCAGCGGGTCGGCCACCACCACCGTGCGCGCCGACGGTTTCACCGCCCGCGCGATCACCTTCGCCAACGACTGGCTGCGCGCCGACCGGCCCGACTGGACCGGCACCCAGGCCGTCGCCATCAAGGTCATGGGCGACCGGTCCGCCTTCCACGACTGCCGCTTCCTCGGCCACCAGGACACCCTTTACGCCGACACCCGCGCCCTCTCCCTCTTCGCCCGCCAGTACTACGAGCGCTGCTACGTCGAGGGCGACGTCGACTTCGTCTTCGGCCGGGCGACCGCGGTGTACGAGCAGTGCCACTTCCGCACCCTGGTCCGCCCCGACCTCGACGCCGCCCCGTACGGCTTCGTGTTCGCGCCCTCCACGGCGGGCGCCAACCCGCGCGGCTACCTGGTGACCGGCGGCCGCGTCAGCAGCGAGGCCCCCGACGGCTACTACAAGCTGGCCCGCCCCTGGGTGCCCAGCTCCGACACCACCGCACGCCCGATGCTCACCGTGCGCGAGACCCACCTCGGCGCGGGCATCGACGCGGTGGCGCCGTACGCGAACATGCGGGACGAGTACCCCTGGCAGGAGCAGCGGTTCAGCGAGTACCGCAACACCGGGCCGGGCGCCGCGGTCACCGTCCCCGGGAACCGGCCGCAGCTCACCCGCGCCGAGGCCGCCACCCACACCCGGGAGGCCTACCTCGGCGACTGGCGGCCCTACGACCGGCAGCCGTACGGCGGGCGGCGCTGAAGGCGCCCGACCGGGCCCGCGCGGCCGGTACTTGACCTGCTTGACGCGATCTTTGCCAGATACGGGGGCGCGAATCCGGCCACGGGTCTCGCGCTCACCCGGGTGACGCGCGTAGAAACGTGTGCCATGCATAAGCCACTGCGCATCGCGACCGTCACCGCCGCCTGTGCCGTCGCCGGTGCCGTCCTGTACGGCACGGGCGCCGCCACCGCCGGCCAGTCGACCGCCAACTCCACGCACGAGCCGTACAACATCGGCGTGCTGGCCAAGGACATCGACGCCTATTACGGCACCACGCTCGACGACGACGGCGTCTACCAGGCCTCGCCGGACAGCCCCTACGCCGCCGACCTGGCCCGCATCGACGCCGCCGCGAAGAAGCAGATCGACCGGGCGGCCCGCGCCGCGCACCACAAGCACACCAGGCCCGCGGTCGTCTTCGACATCGACGACACGCTGCTCCTCAGCCTCGACTACGAGAAGAAGAACAACTACGGCTACGACAGCGCCACCTGGGCCGCCTACGTCGACCGCGCCGACCGCCCGGCCGTGCCCGGCAGCCCCGGACTGGCCCGGTACGCCGACGAGAAGGGCGTCGAGGTCTTCTACAACTCCGGTCTGAGCGAGGCGCAGCGCACCGCCGCCGTCGAGAACCTGAAGAAGGTCGGCGCCGAGGTGAACCTCGACGCCGGCCACATGTTCCTCAAGGACAAGGCGGACCCGCCGTCCTACCTGGCCCACTGCGCCACCCCCGGCGCCTGGAAGTGCACCACCGTGCAGTACAAGGCGGGCACCCGCCGGCACATCGAGCGGGACCTCGGGTACGACATCGTCGCCAACTTCGGCGACCAGTACTCCGACCTCCAGGGCGGCTACGCGGACCGCACGTACAAGCTTCCCAACCCGACCTACTTCGTGGAGTAGCCCGCCGCCCGGCGGCTCGCCCGGGTCTCGACGGCCTCTCAAGAGTCTTCACGAGCCGTCGGTGCGGGGCGCGAAGTCGCCAAGCACCGACAGCCGATCCGACGCGGCCGTGGCCGTCGCCGCGTAGCGGTCGCCGCGGGCGTCCCGGCCGCCGCGCTCGTGGTTGTACTGACCGGCGAACACCCACTCGCCCGCCGGGACCGTACGGCCCGGTTCGAGCGTCCACAGGTAGACGAGGAAACCGTCCCGCTCGTCGACCGTGAACGCGAAGTCGTCCTCCGGCAGCGACCGCCAGGCCCCGGTGGAGGTGACCGACCCGGTCTGCGCCACCCTCAGTTCGACGGTGAGCGCGGTCAGCGGAGTGCGCGTCCTGAGGGTGAGGTTGCTCTGCGCCCAGTCGTCGTTGCTGTGCGGGTCCACCGAGCCGTCGGACCACAACGGGCCGTCCGCGGCCCCGGAGGCGGGCGGCCGGCCCGCGGTGGGGTCCTCGGGTGACGGCGCGGAGCTCGGCGAGGTGGCGACCGAGCGCTGGGCGGAGGCGTCGTCCCGCGCCGCCGAGGTGACCGCGTGGCCGCCCACCGCCAGGACGCCGGCCACCGCCGCGGCGGCCCCGGCCACCCGGACCCGGCCCGGCAGCGCGGGGCGGCCCGGCACGTGGCCCCCGGCGGTCATGCCGCGTTCGACCCGGGCCAGTATCCGGGCACGGTCGGGCTCGTGCGCTCCGGCCGCCTCGTGCAGCCGGGCCCGCAGCGCGTCGTCCGCGTCCCGCCGCGGTCCGGTCATCGGGTGCCTCCCGCGGCTCCGCCGCTGCGCGCGATCGCCGCGTGCACCTGCCGGGGAGCACGGGGAGCCGCCCGGGTGCCGAGCAGTCGCTGGAGTTCTGCCACCGCCTTCGACGTCTGGCTCTTGACCGTGCCCACCGATACGCCCAGGGCGAGCGCCGTGTCCCGCTCCGAGAGATCGAACGCGTGTCGCAGCACCACGCACGCCCGCTTGCGGAACGGCAGCCGGCGCAGCGCCTCCTGCACGTCCACCACGCCCGCGACGTCGGGGTTCTCCGTCCGCTCCTCGCGCTGCGACCAGAACAGGGCGACCCGTCTGCGCTCGCGCACGGCGGTCCGGACACGGGTACGGGCGAGGTTGGCGACCACCCCGCGCGCGTACGCCACCGGGTGGTCGGCCGCGCGGACCCGGTCCCAGCGGTGCCACAGGGCCAGCAGGGCGTCCGCCGCGAGGTCGTCGGCGGCGTCCGGCTCGCCGGTCAGCAGCCGGGCGAGCCGGGCCAGTTCGGCGTAGTGGCGCTCGAAGAAGGCGTGGAACTCCGCGGCGGCGTCGTCGACGACTGTCCCCACGGCGGACTCTCCTCGCAGCGGCTTCCCGGGTGCCGAACACCGTACGGCAGACCGAACCCGAACGGCCCCCGGAAAGTCAGCCCTTGAGCGCCGCCTCCATCATCGCCTTGGCCACCGGGGCCGCCAGGCCGTTGCCGCTGACCTCGCTGCGGGCCGCGTCGGACTGCTCGACGAGGACCGCCACCGCGACCTCCTTGCCCGAGGTGTCGGACTCGGCGTACGACGTGAACCAGGCGTACGGCGTCTTGCTGTTGTTCTCGCCGTGCTGGGCCGTGCCCGTCTTGCCGCCCACCGTCGCGCCGGAGATCTGCGCGTTGGACCCCGTGCCGTCCTCGACGACGGTCTGCATGGCCGACTGCAGCTGGTCGGCGGTCGAGGAGCTGACGATGCGCTTCGAGTCCGGGTCGGTGTGGTCCTCCAGGACGTCGCCGCCGCTGTCGGTGACCTGCGACACCATGTGCGGGGAGACCAGCTCGCCGCCGTTGGCCAGGGCCGCCGAGACCATCGCCATCTGCAGCGGGGTCGCCGTCACGTCGAACTGGCCGATGCCCGTCAGGGCCGTCGAGGACCGGTTCATGTCCTTCGGGTAGACGCTGGTGTAGGCCCGTACCGGCACGTCCTGGGTCTCGTCGTTGAAGCCGAACTTCTCCGCCATGGCACGCAGCTCGTCCTGGCCGAGGTCGACGGCCATCTTCGCGAAGACGTTGTTGCACGAGTACTGCAGCGCGGTGCGGATCGTGGCGTTCTGGCAGGGGGCGTTCGGGTTCTCGTTGGTGAGGTCCGTCGCGGTGTCCGGGAGGGTGTACGGGTCCGGGCTGTCGGTCTTCTCGTCCACCGAGCCGTACAGCCCGTTCTCCAGCGCGGCGGCGGCCACGACCAGCTTGAACGTCGAGCCCGGCGGCAGCGGCTGGCGCAGCGCGCGGTTGGTCAGCGGCTTGTCGGGATCACTGGTCAGCTTCTCCCAGGCCGCACCGGCGGTGTTGGCGTCGGTCAGCGACGTCGGGTCGTAGGAGGGGGTCGACACGACCGACAGGATCCTGCCCGTCTTCGGGTCGATCGCCACGGCGGCGCCCTTCTTGTCGCCCAGCGCCTCCAGCCCGGCCTGCTGCACGTCCGGGTCGATCGTCGTCACCACGTTGCCCGGCTCCGCCCGGGTGCCGGTGACGGTGTCCATCACGGTCTTCAGCCGGGGATCGGTGCCGTTGAGCACGTCCTGGTAGATGCCCTCCAGCTGGGTCGGCGCGTACGCCTGCGAGGCGTAGCCCGTCACCGCCGCGTACAGCTTCCCGTCCTTGTACGTGCGCTTGTACGCGAGGTCGCCTCCCTCCGTCGGCGCCGAGCCGGTGACCGACCGGCCGGCCACGATGATGTTCCCGAGCGGCTCCGCGTACGTCTCGATCGCGCCCCGTCGGTTGTCCTTGCTGTCCGCGAGCGCCTGACCCTCGTAGAACTGCACCCAGGTCGCCCTGATCAGCAGAGCGAACACCAGGAGCAGCGTGAAGACGGAGGCGCGCCTGATCGTCTTGTTCATCCCGTTCATCCCGACGACAGGACGAACGGGGTGGAGGTGATCGTTCCCATGTGCCCCGTTTTCTCATCTTTCTCATTCTTCTCAGCGCCCGTTCACGAAGCCCGCCTCGTAGGCCCGGATCACCGCCTGGGTGCGGTCCCGGGCGCCGGTCTTCGCCAGCACCGCCGCCACATGGGTCTTCGCCGTGGCCGGTCCCACTCCCAGCCGCCCGGCGATCTCCGCGTTGGTCAGCCCCGTCGCCATCAGGCGCAGCACCTCGCCCTCGCGTTCGGTGAGCCGCGCCACCCAGGCCGGCGCGGCGGGGTTCGCGCGCGCGTGCTCGGCCGCCAGCGTCCGCACCGCCGACGGGAACAGCAGCGTGTCGCTGTGCGCCACGAGCCGCACGGCCCCGACGAGGGTGTCGGCGTCGGCGCGCTTGAGCAGGAAGCCGACGGCGCCGGCGCGCAGGGCGTCGTAGACGTAGGAATCGTTCTCGAAGGTGGTCACGACGACGATGCGCGGCGGCTCGGCGAGCGTGGCGAGGATCTGCTCGGTGGCGCGGATGCCGTCGACCTCGGGCATGCGGACGTCCATCAGCACGACGTCCGGCCGGACCTCGCGCACGACGGAGACGGCCTCGGCACCGGTGGCGGCCTCACCGGCGACCTCCAGGTCGGGTTCGGCGGAGAGGATGGCACGCAGGGCGGTACGGACCATGCGCTCGTCGTCGGCGAGGACGATGCGGATCGGTGGGTGGGTCACGCGGTTCCCTTCAGCGGCAGCCGGACGTGGAGCCGCCAGAGGGGCCCCGCGGCGCCCGCCTCGGCCGCGCCGCCCAGCAGCCGGGCCCGGTCGGCGATCCCGCGCAGGCCGTGCCCGCCGCCGGGGCGCGGGGCGGGGACGGCCACGCCGAACGGGTTCTCGACGGTGATCCGCAGGTGGCCGTCCAGCACCTCGACGCGCAGCGCCACGGTGACCTTCTCACCCGCGTGCCGGAGCGCGTTGCTCAGCCCCTCCTGCACGATGCGGTACGCCTCGCGGGAGACCGGCGCCGGCAGCGCCCGCCGGTCGGCGACGGCGGCGGCGACGGCGGCGTCCACGCGCAGTCCGCCCGCGCGGGTGCGGCGCAGCAGGTCGTCGAGGTCGTCGGCGAGCGTCGGCGCGGGCGCGGCGCCCCAGGCGTCACCGGTCGCGTCGCCGTCGCGCAGTACGCCCAGTACGGCGTCGAGTTCACCGACCGTACGACGCGTGGTGTCCTCGATCGCGGCGAGCGCCTCGCGGACGAACTCCGGGTCGGCGTCGAGCAGTCGGCGGGCGGCGCTCGCCTGGAGGGTGACGGCGCTCAGGGCGTGGCCGACGGAGTCGTGCAGCTCACGCGCGAGCCGGTTGCGGACGGCGAGGTCGGCGGCGCGCGCCTCCGCCGCCGCGACCCGGTCCTCGGCGGACGGGCCGAGCAGGGCCGGCGCCCAGCGGGCCAGCAGCGCGCCGGCGGCCGCGGCGCACCCGGCGAGGGCGAGCAGCATGGCGGCGCCCGCGAGCGGCGACAGGACGAGCGCCCAGGCGTGCCCGAAGAGGCCGGGCAGCCCCGGCCACCCGGCGCGCAGCACCGGCACGAAAGGCAGCACGATCAGCGTGACCGCGAACGGCGGCACCGCCAGCGACATCCCCGCGACGATCCCGCCGGCACCCAGATGCAGCGTGAACCAGGCCGCCGTGCGGCCCTTCTCGCCCTTGGTCCGGGCGGGCCCGTACGCGAGCCGCTCCGCCTCGACGCCGCACAGCGACCGCACCACCCCGGACTCCAGGGGGCGGGTGAGGGGAAACAGCGAGGTGACGGCGGCGAGCGGCAGCCCGAGGGCGAAGGAGGCCAGTTGGAGGGAGAGCGAACCGAAGACGTTCGCACCCTCCGCGAGGGGGCCGACGACGACCGAGCCGACGAGGACGTACGGCATCGCGAGCGCGCCGCCGAGGATCAGATGGATCCACCTCAGGCGCGCCCGCCGCCCGAACAGCGACCGGCCGAGCGCGGTCACGGCCGGGTGCGGGTGGCGGCCGACCGCCGGACGAGGAAGTGGGCGCAGGCTGAGGCGAGGAGCAGGCCGACGGTCAGCTGGGCAGCGTAGGTGAGGACCGTCAGCCGTGTCGGGCGGTCGGCGGGTTCGCCCGGCCCGAGCAGCGAGGCGAGCAGCATCCAGCCGCCCCAGCAGGCCACGGCACCGGAGCAGACCCAGGCGGTGGCGAGCGGCACGGCGACCGGCAGGACGCGTGCGCGGTGGAACGCGAGCGCCACCCCGGCGCCGACGGCCAGGACGAGGAAGGCGACGTACAGCGCCTCGAGCACGTAGAAGTCGCTGGTGCGGTCCGCCGCCCGGTCGGCGCCGAGCCCGGCGGCGGAGCCGCAGGCCCACAGCAGCCGGACGGCGAACGGGAACAGCCCGAGCACGGCGGCCACGGCGACGGCGACCCTCGGGGTCCTCCCGGTGGCGGTGGACGGCAGGTCCCACGTCCGCCCGCGCCACAGGTGCCCCCAGCGGTCCCGGGCGTACAGCACGAACAGCGCGCCCAGGGCGAGACCCTGCACGATGAACCCGCCGTACACGACCCCGAACACCCATTCGTACAGGAAGGGGTCCCGTCGGGGGTCGGAGCCCGTGGCGACCCCGCCGGTGAACGCCCGTGCGAGGAGTTGCAGCGGGAACCCGGCCATGATCGGCGCGAGCAGCCCGGTGGCGACCCAGACCGGGAACGCCAGCGACCAGGCGGGCACCCGGCGCCCCCAGGGCCGGGTCAGCACCAGCGCCAGCACGATCACGCAGCTGTCCAGCAGCAGCGAGACCCCGTTGGCCACGATCATCGCCACCCGGTGGTCGAGCAGCGTGCTGCCCTCCGGGATGCCGACGTGGCTCCCGCCGATCCAGGCGGCCTTGAGCACGAGGTACGGAAGGCAGGCCACGACGGCGACCGCCCGCAGCAGCCGCCGACCCCGGGCGGGCCCCGGGTCCGTGCGAGGTGCCGGGGAGAGGGGGACCGGCCGGGTGGTGGCGGTGGCGGGTGTCGGCGTCATGCGTCCACGTTCCCGCGCGCACGCCCGCGGCACGTCCTGCGCCGTGACGATCCGTCTCCGCCGCGCGGCGGAGACGGACCCCTCAGCGGGTCATTCCGCCAGGTGCAGGACGACCTCGTCGATCTCCTCGCCCCGGGCCGGCGCGAACCCCCGCGCCCGCGCGCTGGTCACGAAGCCGCACTTCTCCAGCACGCGCCGCGACCCCGCGTTGTCGGCCGCCGCACGGGCGTACAGCGGGCGGTCCCGCACCTCGGCGAGCAGGGCCCGCAGCGCGGCCGTCGCCACGCCCCGCCCCCAGTACGCCCGGTCCACCCAGTACGTCACCTCGCGCTCGCCCGGTTCCCCGTACACCGCCGTGCTGCCGATGACGTCGCCGTCGCCGAGGATGGTGCGCACGACGTCCCGGGAGGCGCGGATCTTGCGCCAGTGGGCCGTGAACGCCTCCCAGTCGGCCGGATCCCTCGGGGTGAAGGCCGCCATGCGCAGGGCCTCCGGATCGTTCATCTGCCGGAAGAAGACGGGCAGATCGCTGTCGTGGACCTCGCGCAGTGCGATGTGCATGGATCAGAGCCTACGCGTGGCCAGCGTCAGCCGGTCCCGGGCGTCGAACAGCGCGTCCTTCACCATCTGTTCGTGCGCGGGCGTCAGCCGCGCCACCGGCACCGAGCAGCTGATCGCGTCCCGCGCGGGGGTGCGGTAGGGGACCGCCACCCCGAAGCAGCGCAGTCCCAGCGTGTTCTCCTCGCGGTCCACGGCGAAGCCCTGCTCCCGCACCTGGTGCAGCTCCTCGATGAGCTTCTCCCGGTCGGTGATGGTGTGCTCGGTGAGCGCGGGCAGCGTTTCGGGCAGCATCTTGCGCACCTGCTCGTCGCTGTACGTGCTCAGCAGCGCCTTGCCCAGCGAGGTCGAGTGCGCGGGCAGCCGGCGGCCGACCCGGGTGAACGGCCGCAGGTAGTGCTGGGACTGGCGGGTGGCCAGGTACACCACGTTCGTGCCGTCCAGGCGGGCGAGGTGGATGGTCTCCGTCGTGTCGTCGGAGAGCCGGTCCAGCGTCGGCCGGGCCGCCGCGACCACCTCGTCGCCGTCGATGTACGAGGTGCCGACCAGCAGCGCCCGTACGCCGATGCCGTACCGCGTGCCCGTGGCGTCCGTCTCCACCCAGCCCAGCTCCACCAGCGTGCGCAGCAGCATGTACAGACTGGACTTGGGATAACCGACGGCCTCCTGGACCGACGCGAGGGAGTGCATACCGGGGCGCCCGGCGAAGTATTCGAGCAGCTCAACCGTCCGTACCGCGGACTTGACCTGCGCTCCGCCCCCCGTCTCGACAGCCGACATCGCCCTTGACCCCTTCG
Organism: Streptomyces sp. NPDC085944; assembly: GCF_040686295.1. Taxonomy (NCBI): domain Bacteria; kingdom Bacillati; phylum Actinomycetota; class Actinomycetes; order Kitasatosporales; family Streptomycetaceae; genus Streptomyces; species Streptomyces sp. NPDC085944. The sequence continues at coordinate 339,293 of NZ_JBFBJX010000007.1, forward strand.
TTCGACGAGAAGCTGAAGTTATAGTCTCGAACAGCATATTCATCAGTAGAGACAGCGTTCAGTATATCGAACGAGTTCAGTGCAGAGCACGTGGAGGGACCCGCGGTGGCAGCAGCACCAGTCTGGAGTGTCGACCCCCGTACCGGGAAGCAGCGTGAACAGGTCGCCGTGGAAGCCACGGCCCAGGAGGTGGACGCCGCCGTCCGCGCCGCGCAGGCCGCCCGGGAGGCTCTCGCCGACCGCACGGTCCGCGCGGCCTTCCTGCGGAGCGCCGCCGACGAGCTGAAGGCGGCCGAGAGCACCCTGGTCGAGGTCGCCGACGCGGAGACCGCGCTCGGCCCGGTCCGGCTCACCGGCGAACTCGCCCGCACCTGCTACCAGCTGCGGGCCTTCGCCGACATCGTCGACGAGGGCGAGTACCTCGGTGTCGTCGTCAACCACCCCGACGACACCGCCACCCCGCCCATCCCCGACCTGCGCCGCTACAAGGTGCCGCTCGGCGTCGTCGCGGTCTACTCCGCCTCCAACTTCCCCTTCGCCTTCTCCGTCCCCGGTGGCGACACCGCGAGCGCCCTCGCGGCCGGCTGCCCGGTCGTCGTCAAGGCACACCCCGACCACCCGGCCCTGTCCGAGCTGGTCGCCAAGGTGCTGCGGCGGGCCGCGGCCCGGCACGACATCCCGGACGGCGTCCTCGGCCTCGTGCACGGCTTCGAGGCGGGCGTCGAGCTGATCAAGCACCCGCTGGTCGCCGCGGCCGGCTTCACGGGCTCCGTCCGCGGTGGCCGCGCGCTGTTCGACGCGGCGGCGGCGCGTCCGGTGCCGATCCCCTTCCACGGCGAGCTGGGCTCGCTGAACCCGGTCGTCGTCACGGAGGCGGCGGCCGTGGAGCGGGCGGAGGCGATCGGCGCGGGGCTGGCCGGTTCCATGACGCTGGGCGTCGGGCAGTTCTGCGTCAAGCCCGGCCTGGTCCTCGTGCCGGCCGGTGACGCCGGTGACGGCCTGGTCAAGTCCCTCACCGACGCGGTCAGCGCCACCGACGCCGGGGTGCTCCTCGACCACCGCATGCGGGACAACTTCGTCGCGGGCGTCGCCGAGCGCGCCGCGCTGCCCGACGTGGACTCCCCGGTGACGCCGGGCTCCGGCGGCGAGCACACCGTCAGCGCCGGGTTCCTCACGGTGCCGGCGGCGCGACTGGCGGCGGAGGGCGAGCACGACCTGCTCCTGGAGGAGTGCTTCGGGCCGGTCACCGTGGTGGCCCGCTATCAGGACGAGGGCGAGGTGCGGGGGGTGCTGTCCCGGCTGCCGGGGAACCTCACGGCCACCGTGCAGCTCTCCGCCGAGGAGGTGGCGGGGGAGGGCGCCGGGGCGGCTCTCCTCGCGGAGGTGACGCCGTTGGCGGGGCGGGTGCTCGTCAACGGCTGGCCGACGGGGGTTGCCGTGGCGGCGGCTCAGCAGCATGGGGGGCCCTACCCGGCGACCACGTCGACGTCCACGTCGGTGGGGGGTACGGCCATCGAGCGGTGGTTGCGGCCGGTGGCCTATCAAGGGGTGCCGGAGGCGCTGCTTCCCGTGGAGCTTCGGGACGACAATCCGCTGGGGCTGCCCCGTCGGTTCAACGGGGTTCTTGAGCGGTAACGCCGTTGGCGCGGGGGCGTGTGCGGTCCGACGCGCCGTCGTGGCTTGTCGCGCAGTTCCCCGCGCCCCTCTGGGGCGTTCCTCTGACCTGGGATGATCAGTCAATGAATCTCGAAGTCGCCGAACTGCCCTTCACCCTCCGCCCCTACGGTCCCGACGGGCACTGGACCTACGTCGACGGTGTGCTCACCGGGGTCGCCGGGGCCCGGCAGGACCGGTTCGTGCCGCCGACCGGGGAGTCGCTGGAGCCGGCCTCCGACGCGCCGCGGTTGCTGGGGGCGCCCGACGGGGACTTCCAGCTGATCGCCCGCGTCTCCGTGGGGTTCCGGGGTGCCTTCGACGCCGGGGTGCTCTACGTGCACGTGGGGGAGCAGGCGTGGGCCAAGCTCTGTCTGGAGTACTCGCCCGACGTGCCCACGGTCTGCACAGTGGTCACCCGGGGTCACTCCGACGACTGCAACTCCTTCACCGTGGAGGGGGACTCCGTCTGGTTCCGGGTCAGCCGGAGCGGACGGGCCTTCGCCTTCCACGCCTCGCTCGACGGGAAGCGCTGGACCTTCGTACGGCTCTTCACGCTGGGTGACGAGCGGGAGACCGGCGCGGCCCTCGTCGGGTTCCTGGCGCAGGCGCCGACGGGGGAGGGGTGCACGGTGACGTACGACCACCTGGAGTTCCGGCCGGGCCGGCCCGCGGATCTGCGGGACGGCAACTGAGCGCGGGGGCGGGAATGGGCGCGGCTGCTTGAACGTTCACGTATGGGGTGGAGAGGGTCTCCGCCGCCGTACGACCTGGAGAAGAGCCGAGACATGCGCGTCGAGATCTGGAGCGACATCGCCTGCCCGTGGTGCTACGTGGGCAAGGCCCGCTTCGAGAAGGCGCTCGCGGCCTTCCCGCACCGGGACGGGGTCGAGGTGGTCCACCGTTCCTTCGAACTGGACCCCGGGCGGGCCAAGGACGACGTGCAGCCGGTGCTGACCATGCTCACCGCCAAGTACGGCATGAGCGAGGCCCAGGCGCAGGCCGGCGAGGACAACCTCGGCGCGCAGGCCGCCGCCGAGGGCCTGGACTACCGCACCCGGGACCGCGACCACGGCAGCACCTTCGACATGCACCGGCTGCTGCACCTGGCCAAGGAGCGGGGCCGGCACGAGGCGCTGCTCGACGCCTTCTACCGAGGCAACTTCGCCGACGAGCGCTCCGTGTTCAACGACGACGAGCGGCTCGTGGACCTGGCCGTCGGCGCCGGGCTCGACGCGGCCGAGGTCCGTTCGGTGCTCGCCGACCCCGACGCCTACGCCGACGACGTGCGCGCCGACGAGCGGGAGGCCGCCCAGCTCGGCGCCACCGGGGTCCCGTTCTTCGTGCTCGACCGCGCCTACGGCGTCTCGGGCGCCCAGCCCGCCGAGGTCTTCACCCGGGCGCTGACCCAGGCGTGGGGCGAGCGCGCGCCGCTGAAGCTGGTCGACGGCGGGGGTGCCGAGGCCTGCGGTCCGGACGGGTGCGCGGTGCCCCAGAACTGAGGGACCGGGGAAAGCACCAGGTGAGACCCGGTGCATAAGCGTTGCTTGGAGGAACCGCGTAGAAATACGCAATGGACGGGGAGGTCACGGGGCCGCACAGTGGTGCCATGGAGAGCTTCGAGAATCTCGTCCGTACCGAGTTCGCCCCGAAGACCACGTACCTGAACACGGCCAGCACCGGTCTGCTGCCGGCCCGGACCCTGGTCGCGATGCGTGACGCGGCGGCCTCCGCGGCGGCGGGGCAGCCGCTCGACATGTTCGCCGACGTCGAGGCGGCCCGGGCCGCCTATGCCCGCCTCGTCGGGGTTCCCGTCACCCGGGTCGCGATCGGCGCGTCGGTCGCCACGTCCAGCGGGCTCGTCGCCGCGTCGCTGCCGCCGGGTGCCGAAGTCCTCACCGCTGAGGCCGACTTCAGCTCCCTGGTGAATCCGCTGTACGCCCGCGGCGACCTCAAGGTGCGCAGTGTGCCGCTGGAGCGGATCGCCGAGTCCGTGGGCCCGGACACCGCGCTCGTGGCGGTCAGCTCCGTGCAGTCCGCCGACGGGCGGATCGCCGACCTCGCCGGGCTGCGGGACGCCGCCCGGGCACACGGGTCGCGGACGCTGATCGACGCCTCCCAGGCGAACGGCTGGCTGCCGACGGCCGCGGACGACTTCGACTTCGTGACCGCCGTCGGCTACAAGTGGGTGCTCTGTCCGCGCGGCGTCGCCTTCCTCGTCGTACCGGAGGACCTGGGCGCGGCGGCCGGGCTGACCCCGCTGTTCGCGGGGTGGGCGACCGGGGAGCGCCCCTGGGACAGCTGCTACGGCCCCGTCGGGGAATACGCGCACTCCGCCCGGCGGTTCGACGAGTCTCCCGCCCTGTTCTCGTACACCGGCGCCCGGCACTCACTGGCCCTGATCGAGGAACTGGGCGTCGACGCCGTGCACGCCCACGACACCGGCCTCGCCGACCGGTTCCGCGCGGGGGTGCGCTCGCTGGGCCACGAGCCGGTGGACGCGCCGGGCTCGGCGATCGTCTCGGTGCCCGGTCTCGGTCACCGCCAGGGCGAGCTGGGCGGGGCCGGCGTCCAGGTGTCCGACCGGGCGGGCAACCTGCGGGCCGCCTTCCACGTGTACAACACCGAGGCCGACGCGGACCGGCTGCTCGACGTGCTGTCGGGCTGAGCCCGAGTCCCCGGGGGACAGCATCGGGCAGGGGCCTCCCGTCCCACACGAAAAGGCCCCTGCCCGAGTCTCAGACGCGGGTCACTTCACCGGGGTGAAGTCCCGTGCTCCGATGCTGTGACTTCCGGGGGACAACCCCCGGGCCCCCGGCCGGCTCGGCTCACCGTACGGGAGTGAAGTCCCGTGCCCCGATGAACTCCGGCCGCCGGATCGGCGCCGCGAACGGCTCCACGGCCGCGTTCTCCACGCTGTTGAACACGATGAACACGTTGCTGCGCGGGAACGGCGTGATGTTGTCGCCCGACCCGTGCATGCAGTTGCAGTCGAACCAGGTCGCCGAGCCGGCCTTGCCGGTGAACAGCTTGATGCCGTACTCGGAGGCCATCTTCGTCAGCGCCTCGTCGGACGGGGTCCCCGCGTCCTGCATCTGCAGGGACTTCTTGTAGTTGTCCTTCGGCGTGGCCCCCGCGCACCCGAGGAACGTCTTGTGCGACCCCGGCATGATCATCAGGCCGCCGTTGGTGTCGTAGTTCTCCGTGAGCGCGATCGAGACCGATATCGTGCGCATGTTGGGCAGGCCGTCCTCGGCGTGCCAGGTCTCGAAGTCGGAGTGCCAGTAGAAACCGCTGGCCCCGAAGCCGGGCTTGACGTTGATCCGCGACTGATGGACGTAGACGTCCGAGCCCAGGATCTGCCGGGCCCGCCCGACCACGCGCTCGTCGCGCACCAGCTTGGCGAAGACCTCGCTGATCTTGTGCACCTCGAAGACCGAGCGGATCTCCTTGGACTGCGGCTCGACGATCGAGCGCTCGTCCGCGCGGATGGCCGGGTCGGTGGTGAGCCGCTCCAGTTCGCGCTGGTACTCGGCGACCTCGTCCGGCGTGATCAGCTGGTCGATGGCGAGGAAGCCGTCGCGGTCCAGGGACTGCAGGTCACCCGCCGAGACCGGGCCGGGCGTGTCCGGGGAGCCCCAGACCACCGGGTCCTGCCGAGGGGTAGCCACTTCGGTGGCGCCGCGGGTGGGATAGAGATCGGTGACGTTCGTGGTCGTGGTGGTCACGGTGACTCACACCTCCTCGGTGAGCAGCGGGTAGACGCCGTTCTCGTCGTGATCCTCCCGTCCGGTGACGGGCGGGTTGAAGACACAGATGCAGTGGAAGTCCTCCTTGACCTTGAGCGTGTGCCGCTCGTGGCCGTTGAGGAGGTACATCGTGCCCGGCGTGATGTGGTACGTCTTCCCCGTCTCGCGGTCGGTCAACTCGGCGTCGCCCTTGGTGCAGACGACGGCCTCGATGTGGTTGGCGTACCACATCGACGTCTCCGTACCCGCGTACAGGATCGTCTCGTGCAGGGAGAAGCCGACCTTCTCCTTGGCGAGGACGATCCGGGTGCTTTCCCAGGTGCCGGACGCGCTCTTCACGTGCCGGTCGGTGCCTTCGAACTCCTTGAACGAACGGACGATCACGGTGTTGCGATGCCTCCTAGGTGAAGGATGTGCAAGGGACCCCGGCGCCTTCGGCCGCGCGGGCGGAAGGCGCCGGGAGTATGAGTGGTGCCCGACGGACGGGCCGTCGGACGGTCAGGCCGTCTCGCGCACGGCGCGGGCGAGGGTCTTCATGCCCTCGTCCAGCTCGTCGGGCGTGATGGTGAGCGCCGGCAGCAGCTTGACGACCTCGCTCTCGGGGCCGGACGTCTCGATGAGCAGTCCGAGCTCGAAGGCGCGCTTGGCGACGCGGCCCGCGCGGTCCTTGTCGTGGAACTCCAGGCCCCAGACCAGGCCGCGGCCCCGGTACTCCTTCACGTCGGCGAGGTTCTCCTCGGTGATGGCGATCATGTGCTGCTCGACCTGCTCGCCGCGCTTGCGGGTCTGCTTCTCCATCGCCGACCCGTCGGCCCAGTACGCCTCCAGCGTGGCGGTCGCCGTGACGAAGGCCGGGTTGTTGCCGCGGAAGGTGCCGTTGTGCTCGCCCGGCTCCCAGACGTCCAGCTCCGGCTTGAACAGGGTCAGCGCCATCGGCAGGCCGTAGCCGCTGATCGACTTGGAGACGGTGACGATGTCCGGCGTGATGCCCGCCTCCTCGAAGGAGAAGAAGGCGCCGGTACGGCCGCAGCCCATCTGGATGTCGTCGACGATGAGCAGCATGTCCTGGCGCTCGCACAGGTCGGCCAGGGCGCGCAGCCACTCGGCGCGGGCCACGTTGATGCCGCCCTCGCCCTGCACGGTCTCGACGATCACGGCGGCCGGCTTGTTCAGCCCGGAGCCCTGGTCCTCGAGCAGCCGCTCGAACCACATGAAGTCCTCGACGGTGCCGTCGAAGTAGTTGTCGAACGGCATGGGCGTGCCGTGCACCAGCGGGATGCCGGCGCCGGCCCGCTTGAAGGCGTTGCCGGTCACGGCGAGCGAGCCCAGCGACATGCCGTGGAAGGCGTTGGTGAAGGACACGATCGACTCGCGCCCCTTCACCTTGCGCGCCAGCTTCAGCGCGGCCTCGACGGCGTTGGTGCCCGTCGGGCCCGGGAACATGACCTTGTACGGCAGGTCGCGCGGGCGCAGGATCGTGTTCTGGAACGTCTCCAGGAAGCGGCGCTTGGCGGTGGTCGACATGTCGAGCCCGTGCGTGACGCCGTCCCGCTCCAGGTAGTCGATCAGCGCGCGTTTCAGGACGGCGTTGTTGTGCCCGTAGTTGAGCGAGCCCGCTCCGGCGAAGAAGTCGAGGTACTCGTGGCCGTCCTCGTCGTACATGCGGCTGCCGACCGCACGGTCGAACACGGTGGGCCAGCCGCGGCAGTAGCTGCGCACCTCGGACTCGACGGTCTCGAAGACACTGAGGTCGGGCTGGGTGATGGTCACGACGAATCGCTCCTCGTGGGGTGAGGGTGGGAGAGGGAGGTCGTACGGATCCGGTGGGACCGGTCGCGGTCCCGGCCGGGAAGTCTGGGGGGCCAGGCCGACCGGGGGTGGTCCGGTGGCTCGGCGAGGGGTCAGCCGCCGGCCGACAGGGGGCCGATGCGGTACAGAACCTCGGGCTCGTGCGGCCCGTCGGGGAAGACCGCCGTGTCGAAGAGGACCTCGCGCTCGAGCCGGGCGCCTCGACGCTCGGCGAACGAGGTGAACAGCCGTTGGGACGCCGTGTTGTCGGGGGAGATCGTCGTCTCCAGGGTGGTCACGCCGCGCTCGCGGACCACCCGGGCCGCCAGTCCGTCGACCAGCGCGGCCGCGAGCCCACGACCACGGTACGTCCCGTCCACCGCAACCTGCCACACGAGCAGGGTGTCGGGGCTGTCCGGCCGTACGTAGCCGGTGATGAAGCCGACCGGCACGCCGTGCCCGTCACGGACGACGGCCGAAGTGGAGGCGAAGTCCCGGCACCACAGCAGGTAGCTGTACGAGGAGTTCAGGTCGAGGACCTCGGAATCCCTCGCTATCCGCCACAGGGCGGCTCCGTCGGCCACTTCCGGACGATCGATTTGCAGGTCTGCTTGCGCGGCAGTCATGCAAATTGAATTTACCCAGTGGAATTGGAAATTGCATCGCCGAACGGGGTTACGCCAGGAGGTCTACTGTGTTATCACGCGAGCGCGCGAGCGCGCGCGAGGAGGCGCCTATTTGCGGGGATTTGCCGCGCAGGAAAGCGGCGAAACGGACAACATGTGGATCGGGTCACAATCAGGTAACCTGGACGAGACGTGTCCGAAATGCGAGGTTCCAGCGTCATGGAATCTCTGTGTTTAGGTCCCGGAAAAGCGGGCAGAAGAATACGGGAAGCTGTGTTGAAGGTAATTACTTAATTCTGTTCGTACGAGCTTCTGGAATTCCCCCGAATTCGTCCTTCCGTAGAACCGCTTTCGGCCGGTCGCCGCCACGCCCGCTCGACGGCCCGCCGGGCCGCGTCCGGGTCGGTCTTCAGGCCCCGCTCGGCCAGCGCGGCACCCAGTGCCGCAAGGCAGCCCTGTACGGCCCCGGGCGTCGCGTCCGGACCGTAGTGGTTGACCCGGATCATCTCGCCCGCCAGCGCGCCCCCGCCCGCCGCCAGCGGCAGCGCCGGGTCGGACTCCAGGGCACGGGCCACCAGCGCCGACGCGTCCACGTCCGACGGCGTCCGCAGTGTCGTCGCGACCGGCGCCGCGTCCTTCGCCTCGGACACGTACGGCTCCAGACCGCCCAGCGCGAGCGCACCGGCCCGGGTCGCCGCCGCGGCGGACGCGTGCCGCGCCATCACCGTCGCGGCGCCCTCCGCCTCGATGCGCTCGACGCACGCCTCCAGCGCGAGCATCTCCAGCTGCGCCGGCGCGTGCAGCAGCGCCTTGCGCCCGCCGTCGATCCAGCGCTCCTTCCAGTCCAGGAGCGACAGGTACGAGCGTCGCGGCGCGTTCGGGTTCGCCGCCATCCGCGCCCAGGCCCGCTCGCTCACCGACACCGCCGACACCCCGGCCGGGCCGCCCATCGCCTTCTGCGCGCCGATCACGCACAGGTCCACGCCCCACGCGTCCGGCAGCACCGGCTCGGCGCCCACGGAGGCCACGGCGTCCAGATAGAACAGTGCGCCGTGCGCCCGCACCACCTCGCCGATCTCCGCCACCGGGTTGGTGTTGCCGGTCGCCGCCTCGGCGTGCACCAGGGAGACGAAGTCGATCTCCGGGTGCTCGGCGAGGGCCCGGCCGATCTGCTCGGCGCAGACGGCCGTGTGGAACGGCACCGCGAGGTCGTGCACGGTCGCGCCGCAGTCCCGCAGCCAGTTCCCGAAGGTCTGCCCGTACGGCCCCGTGATCACGTTCAGCGCGACGGTGCCGGGGCCCGCGGCGGCGCGGATCGCGCCCTCCAGCGGCAGCAGCGCCTCGCCCTGCATGACCACCACGTCCTGGGCGGTGCCCAGCAGACGCGCGACCCGGTCCTCGATCGCGGCGAAACGGCCGGCGCTCAGCGGGGCGAGGTCCAGGAAGGGGTGGGTCACGGCGGTGCTCTTTTCAGTAACGGCAGGTGTCCGGCGCGGGTACGCGGCGTACGGAGTCGAGAGTAACCATGGCAACCGCCGGCACTCGCGCCGGAGTGTTTCCGTTGCGACACCCCCACGCCCGGAATCGTGGCTTCCGTCACAGCCGAGCGATCGCCGGGCTGATGGACTGGCCCCGTGCTCGCTCTCGTGCTGCTGGTCCTCGTCGCGGGGGTGACGGCCGTCGTCCTGCGCCGGGGCGCCGGCGCGTACCCCCGTGCGCGGCTGCCCGCGGCGGCTCTCGCTCCCGTGCCGCGCAAGCCGGGCGCGCCCTTCCGCGTCGTCGCCGCGGTCGCGGGCTGGGCCGCCGGCCTGCTCTACGTATGGGGCCTGGTGTGCGTCGGGTTCGCGGTCATGGACGCGGAGGACGGCGGCACGGACTCCTCGCCGCTGCGGCCCTGCCGAACCGGCGTGTCCCCGGAGCTGTCCGGGCGGGTCGTCGACTACTCCGTCTCCTACCTGCCCCTGCGCTTCAGCTGCGAGACCGTCGACGGCGAGGCCTACGACTCCGCCGACGTCCCCGGCCACGTCAATCCCGGCGCCGCCGTCCTCGCCCTGACCGCGGTCGCGGGCGCCGTCGCGGCCGGGTACGCGACCGAGTCGCGCGCCCGCACGGCAGCACGCGGGGGCGGCCGGTGACCGGCCCCGGACACGTGTGCGGGCACCGTTTAGGGTGCGGGGCATGAGCGAACGCGCGGTGCTGCACGTGAAGGGTCGGGTGCTCGTCGGGCCGGAGGAGGTCCGGGACGAGGTGTGGGTGATCGACGGCCGGATCTCCTACGAACGGCCCGCCGGCACCGCCGACGTCCGCACCGTCGAGGGGTGGGCGCTGCCCGGCCTGGTCGACGCGCACTGCCACGTCGGCCTCGACCAGCACGGTGCCGTCCCCGCGGACGTCGCCGAGAAGCAGGCGCTGACCGACCGTGAGGCGGGCACGCTGCTCATCCGCGACGCGGGCTCGCCGTCCGACACCCGCTGGATCGACGACCGCGAGGACCTCCCGAAGATCATCCGGGCCGGCCGGCACATCGCCCGCACCCGCCGCTACATCCGCGACTACGCCTGGGAGGTCGAGCCCGAGGACCTCGTCGCGTACGTCGCCCAGGAGGCCCGGCGCGGTGACGGCTGGGTGAAGCTGGTCGGTGACTGGATCGACCGCGACCTCGGCGACCTGTCGGCCTGCTGGCCGCGCGGCGCCGTCGAGGCGGCGATCGCGCAGGCCCACCGGCTGGGCGCCCGCGTCACCGCGCACTGCTTCGCCGAGGACTCCCTGCGGGACCTGGTCGAGGCCGGCATCGACTGCGTCGAGCACGCCACGGGGCTGACCGACGACACGATCCCCCTGTTCGCCGAACGCGGGGTCGCCATCGTGCCCACCCTCGTCAACATCGCCACCTTCCCCGCGCTGGCCGACGGCGGCGAGGCGCGCTTCCCGCGCTGGTCGGCCCACATGCGCCGGCTGCACGAACGCCGCTACGAGACTGTGCGCAACGCCTACGACGCCGGCGTCCCGGTCTTCGTCGGCACCGACGCGGGCGGTGCCCTGGCCCACGGTCTGGCCGGCGCGGAGGTCGCGGAGCTGGTCACCGCCGGCATCCCGCCCGTCGAGGCCCTCGCCGCGACGACCTGGGCCGCCCGGCGCTGGCTCGGCCGCCCGGGGCTGGACGAGGGCGCACCGGCGGACCTGGTGGTGTACGAACAGGACCCGCGCGCGGACGTGCGCGTGCTCACCGCTCCGCGCCGGGTGGTGCTGAACGGGCGGGTCGTCGGTTAGCCGACAGGAGTGACGCCGAGGAACACCCGTGCGGCGCGATGCGAAAAAGGTTCGAAACAGCACGCCGAAACCCCACGAAGGGGTGAAGTGCCCCGAGTTCGCTGACCGTTCGGTGGCCGCGGGGACATTCTGTCCGGGTCCCAAGCACGTCGCTCATGCGTGCCCCGCACGCATGTCTCACTGGGGGTCCCACCACCTTGAACGGCAACACCTTCCGCATGCCCGCACGCCGTCTCGCCACCGTCGCGGCGGCCACGGCCCTGGCCGCGGGTCCCGCGACCCTGGCCGGCGCGGGATCCGCCCACGCGACCGGCGACCACGGGCGGGCGAGCGCCACCGTGCTGCGCACCGGGCTCGACGTCTCCCTGCTCAACAAGACCGTGAACGTCCCGCTCGCGGTCACCCTCAACGAGGTGCAGGCACCCGAGAGCGCCGAGAAGACCGCGCTCACCGCCCGGCTGGACGGTGTCGACGGCGGCAAGCCCTTCAGCGTCCTGCGCGCCGACGTCGCCGAGGCGAAGGCGACGGCCACCGCCGGAAGGAGCGAGGGCACCACGACGCTGGCCCGCGCCAGGCTCCACGTCCCGGGCCTGCCGCTGCTGTCGGTGATCGAGGTCCAGGAGGTCACCTCCACGGCGACCTGCGAGGCCGGGAAGAAGCCGGTCGCCGACGCCGACCTGCTGGGACCGGTGACCGTCCTCGGCAAGAAGGTCACGCTCACCGCCGGAGGTACCACGGACGTGAAGGTACCCGGCGTCGGCGAGGTAAGGCTCGACCTCTCCAAGACGGAGACCACCTCCCGCACGGCCGCCGCCACCGCCCTCGAACTCAAGGTCCACGTCAACCCCCTCGACCTGAACGTCGCCGAGGTCGACGGCACCGTCACGCTGGCGAAGGCGACCTGCGAGTCCCCGACCGCCCCCGCGGACGAGGCCGAGCAGCCCCCGGCCCAGCAGCCCCCGGCCCAGCAGCCCCCGGCCCAGCAGCCCCCGGCCCAGCAGGGCGCGGAACAGGACGCCGACCCGGCCGCAGAGCCCGCGGCCGACGTCAAGGCCCAAGGCGCCCGCACCGAGGCCGACCTGGCCGAGACGGGCGGCAGCTCCGCGACGCCTTACGTCGCGGCCGGTGCCGCGGCCCTGGTCCTGGCGGGCGGCGGTGCCTTGCTGCTGGCCCGGCGCAGGCGGGGCTGACGGGCGGGTGGGGCCGGTCGGGTCGGCGTCGTCGGGCAGTTCTGGTCGGGGTGCCCGTTCGGGGGTGGTGGTGGCCGAGAGGGGCGGTGGCTCGTCGGCGCCGTGCGTCGCGGTCGGTGCCGCGGTCCCGGTTCGGGCGGGTGGGGCCGGTTGGGTCGGCGTCGTCGGGCAGTTCTGGTCGGGGTGCCCGTTCGGGGGTGGTGGTGGCCGAGGGGGCGGTGGCTCGTCGGCGCCGTGCGTCGCGGTCGGTGCCGCGGCCTCGTCCTGGCGAGCGGCGGGGCCCCGGTGCCCGCCCCGCGCCGGCGTGGCTTGCCGAGGCGGGGACCTGTTGGGGGTGTCGGACAGCGGCCTCGGTCGGGGGCCCGGCCGAGGCGCGTCAAGAGGCGGGGGCGACGGTCCCGGTCCGACGCGGTCGGGGCTGACCGTGCGGGGACCGGCCGGCGTGCGCCTCAGGCCGGGGCCGTCGTCGCCAGCGCCCGGTGCAGCGCCCGCAGGAAGCCCTCCGTCGTCGCCCGGTCCCGTACCGCCAGGCGCAGCCACTCCTCGCCCAGCCCCGGGAAGGTGTCCCCGCGCCGCACCGCGTACCCCAGGCCGCGCAACCGGTGCCGGACGGCCGCCCCGTCTGGGACGCGGACCAGCACGAAGGGACCCTCGGCCGGGCCGGCGACCCGCACCCCGGCGTCCGTGAACTCCGCGAGCCCGGCGACCAGACGGTCCCGGTCGGCGGCGACGCGGTGGGCGGCGTGGGCGGCCTCCGCCAGCGCGCGGGGTGCCACGCACGCCTCGGCGGCCGCCAGCGCGGGCGTGGACACCGGCCACAGCGGCTGGGCACGCTCCAGTGCGCCGACCGTCTCCGGGTCCGCCAGGACGTACCCGATGCGCAGCCCCGCAAGGCCCCACGTCTTGGTGAGGCTGCGCAGGACGACGAGACCGGGTACGTCCGTCCGCCCGGCCAGCGCCTCCCGCTCACCCGGCACCGCGTCCAGGAACGCCTCGTCCACGACCAGCGTCCGCCCGGGCCGGGCCAGCGACGCCAGTCCGTCCGCCGGGTGCAGCACCGAGGTCGGGTTCGTCGGGTTGCCGACCACCACCAGGTCGGCGTCCTCCGGTACGGCCGCCGGGTCGAGACGGAAGCCGTCCGACGCCCGCAGCAGCACCCGGCCGACGGTGTGCCCCGCGTCCCGCAGCGCCGCCTCGGGCTCGGTGAACTGCGGGTGCACGACGACCGGCCGGCGCACCTTCAGCGCCCGCGCCAGCAGCACGAACGCCTCCGCCGCGCCCGCCGTGAGCAGCACCCGCTCCACCGGCAGCCCGTGCCGCGCCGCCACCGCCGCCCGCGCCGCCCGCCCGTCCGGATAGGCGGCGAGCGAGCCGAGCGAGGCGGCGACGTGCTCCCGCAGCCAGGCCGGGGGAGTGCCGGCACGGACGTTCACCGCGAGGTCCACCAGCGCGGACCCGTCGTCGCGCACCTCGGCGTCCCCGTGGTGCCGCAGGTCCGGGCCGCCGGGATCAGTGTGCGTGGGAGTGTGCGTGTCCATGCCCGTGATGGTGCCCGTGGTGATGGTCGCCGTCGTCGTCGGGGTGGAAGTGCGGCTGCTGCGGCAACCCCACCTTGTCCTCGAACCCCGGCAGCGCGATCCGGTACACGCAGCTGTCGCAGTTCATCCGGAGATCGCCCTTCACCGCCTCCTCGTACCGCTCCCACACCAGATCGAGCAGCTCCGGCTCGGGACCGATGACGTCCGCCGACCGCACCTCCGTCTCCGGGTGCCGGGCGGCCCACTCCTCGGTCTGGTGCCGGACCCGGTCCGGGAGGATGCCGGTGAACAGGAAGTACGGCAGCACCACGACCCGCCGCGCCCCCAGCCGCGCGCACCGGTCCAGGCCGCCCGGCACGTCCGGCTTCGCCAGCGACACGAACGCCGTCTCCACCGCCGCGTAACCGCGCCCCTCCCACAGCAGCCGCGCCGCCTTGAACACCTCGGCGTTGGCGTCCGGGTCCGTCGACCCGCGCCCCACCAGCAGCACGGTCACCTCGGACGGGTCCCAGGCCGGGTCGACCGCCTCCGCGAGGCGCCGCTCCAGCACCCGCAGCAGCGCGGGGTGCGGACCCAGCGGACGCCCGTAGGTGTAGGAGATGCCGGGGTGGCGCTCCTTCTCCCTCGACAGCGCCGCCGGGATGTCGCCCTTGGCGTGCCCGGCGGACACCAGCATCAGCGGCACCGCCGCGAACCGGCGCACACCGCGCTCCACCAGCTCGGCGACCGCCTCGCCCAGCGGCGGCGGGGACAGCTCGATGAAGCCGCCCGCGACGGGCAGCTCGGGGTGGCGTCGGCCCAGCTCGCGCACGAAGTCGCGGAACGCCTCGGCTCCGGCCTCGTCCCGGGTGCCGTGTCCGGCGATGAGCAGGGCGGGCGGGGTCGTCACAGGTTCTCCTCGGATGTCTCGGGTACGGACGTCCCGGCCCCCGAGGGCCGGGAAGAAGCGGCGGGGGAGCGGCGGGACGCCGGGTCCTCCTGCCAGCGGTAGCCGCGCGGCGTCACCATGCGCCCCGCGATCTCCCGGGTCGCGGTGTTGCCCACCGTGACGACGGTCATCATGTCCACCGTCGCCGGGTCGAGCGCGGCCAGCGTGGACAGGCGGCTCGACTCGTCGGCGCGCGAGGCGTTGCGCACGACGCCCACCGGAGTCGACGGCTCCCGGTGCTCGGCGAGGATCGCCAGCGCCTTCGACAACTGCCAGTCGCGGCCCCGGCTGCGCGGGTTGTAGAACGTCACGACGAGGTCCGCCTGCGCCGCCGCCCGCACCCGGCGCTCGATGACCTCCCACGGCGTGTGCAGGTCGGACAGGCTGATCGACACGTGGTCGTGGCCCAGCGGCGCGCCCAGGATCGCCCCGGCCGCCAGCGCCGCCGTCACGCCCGGCACCCCGACCACGTCGATGTCGTCGGACGCCTCGGCCAGCGCGGGCGAGGCCATCGCGTACACCCCGGCGTCCCCGCTGCCGATCAGCGCGACGGCGTACCCGCGCCGCGCCTCCTCGACCGCGGTCCGGGCCCGCTCCTCCTCCGCGCCGAGCCCCGACTCCAGCACGCGGGTGCCGGGCCGCAGCAGATCGCGGATCTGGTCGACGTACTGGTCGAGCCCCACCAGCACCGACGCCCGCCGCAGCTCCGCCCGTGCCCGCGGCGTCACCAGGTCCCGGGCGCCCGGCCCGAGCCCGACCACCGCGAGCCGCCCCCGCCCCGGCCGCCGCACGACCGCACAGGTCGCCGTCGCGGGCACCGCCGCCGACTTCCGCTTGGGCACGAGGAGTTCGCCTCCGCGCACCAGCGCCGCCGCCTCCGCGACCGACGGGGTGCCCACGGCGGCGAGCGGCGCGTCGGAGGGGTTGGGGACCTCGACGCCCGCCAGCGCGCCGGCGGCGTACGTCACCAGGGGCACGCCCAGCCGCTCGGCGGCCCCGACGATCCCGGGCTCCTCCGCCTTGGCGTCCACGGTGGCCAGCTCGGCGACCGACGCGGCGGACAGCCCCGCCTCGCGCAGGGCGTCCTCCACCAGCCCGAGCACCTCGTCGACCGGTGCGCCCCGGGAGGCGCCGACCCCGACGACCAGGGACGGCGGACGCAGGACGACCTCGCCCCCGGCCGGTGCCACGGCACGGTCCGTGACCCGGATGCCGTAGGCCCCTTCGGCACCGACCGGCAACGGGGGCAGCGGCCATGCCACCTCCGCGCGCAGCGCCACCGGTTCGCCGTCCAGCAGCGCCCGCGACACCCCGGCGACGTCGCCCTCGACGGGCAGTCCCAGCGTGTCCAGGCCGGCCAGCCCCACCGCGTCGGTCGCCGTCGTCACCACCGGCTCCGCGCCCAGCACCTCGCCGACCGCGCGGGCCAGTTCGTTGGCGCCGCCGCCGTGCCCGCCGACCAGTGACACGGCGAACCGCCCGCCCTCGTCGACGCACACCACACCCGGGTCGGTCCGCTTGTCGTCCAGCAGCGGCGCCACGAGCCGGACCACCGCGCCGGTGGCCAGGAAGCACACCAGCCGGTCGCACTCGGCGAACGCGGTCCGTACGGCGTCCGCGACGGGACCCTCGTACACACGCGTGCGCTCCGGCCACGCCGCGGCCAGCCGGTCCCGCGCCGCCGCTCCCGCCGCCGTGGCGGAGATGAGGCCGATCAAGGGGCAACTCCTTCGATACGGCTGTGCGGCCGGACGCCCCACAGCAGGAAGACGGGATTGGTGGCCGCGAGCCGGGTCACGTCACCCGGCAGCGGCGCGAGCCGCGAGGACTGCAGCAGCACCCCGTCGCACGCCAGACCGGCGCCGAGCAGCGCCTCACGGGCCGCAGGCACCCGGTCCAGCGCGGCCACGGCGACGACCACGACGCGCCGGGCCCGCCGCGCGCAGTCGGCGACGATCGCGGGCAGTTCGCGCCCGCCACCGCCCACGAACACCGCGTCCGGGTCCTCGCCCAGCCCGGACAGCACCCCGGGCGCCGAGCCGTGCACCACCCGCACGTCCACACCGTGCGCGGCGGCGTTGGCACGGACCCGCCCGACCCCGTCCGGCGTCCTCTCGACGGCGGTGACGGCGGCACCCAGCCGCGCGCACTCCACGGCCACCGAGCCGGAGCCCGCGCCGACGTCCCACACCAGGTCGCCGGGGCGCGGCCCGAGGCGGGCCAGCGCCAGCGCCCGCACCTCGAACTTGGTGATCATCGAGTCCCGGTGCGCGAACGCGCCCTCGTCCAGCGCCCACCCGGCCGGCCCGGGACGCGGTCCCGCGACCGCCCGCACCGGCCCCAGCGCCCGTGCCTCGTCCAGGCACAGCACCACACTCACCGCCGTCCCCCAGTCGCGTCCGGCCGCCTCGGCGGGCGTCACCCGCTCCACGCGCTCCTCGGCCGAGCCCAGGGCCGAGGCGACGACGAACACCCGCCCGTCGTCCCGCAACGCGGCCCCCAGCTCCGCCGGACCGGCCCCGGGACCGGTCAGCACGGCGACCTTCGGGTACGCCCGGCACAGGTGCACCGCCGTGCGCAGGTCCCGCCCGTGCGCGCTCGCCACCACGGCGTCGTCCCACGGCAGCCCGGCCCGGGCGAAGGCCGCCGCGACCGAGGACACCCCCGGCCGCACGACCAACCGCTCGGACCCGAACCGCTCGGCCAGCGCCCGCACGATCCCGAAGAACCCCGGATCACCGGAGGCCAGCACGGTCACCGGCCGCCCCTCGGCGACGTACTCCGCGACCGTGTCCAGGGCGGGCGCCAGCGCCCCGAGGACCACCGTCCGGGCCCCTTCCGGCAGCCGTACGGCGTCCAGGTGCCGCCGCCCGCCGACGACCAGCTCCGCACCGCCGGCCACGTCCCCGGGCAGCGGGGAACCGGTCCCCGCCCCCACCACGGTGATCACGTGCTCGCACCCCGCGCACGCAGTTCCCGGCGCGCCTCGGGGTCCGCCTTGCGATAGCCGTGGAAGTGCCCCGGGTGGTAGAGGTGCGAGCGGGTGCCGTGCGCGTCGAGGGCCGGGCCGACCAGGAACAGGGTGTGCTTCCAGAGCTTGTGCTCCTTGACCGTCTCCTCCAGCGTCCCGATCGTGCACCGCACGACCAGCTCCTCCGGCCAGGTGGCCTGGTAGGCGACGACGACCGGCGTGTCCGTGGGGTAACCGCCCTCCAGTAGCTCCCGCACCAGCTGGCCGCTGCGGGCCGCCGACAGGAAGACGGCCATGGTCGTCCCGTGCCGGGCGAACTCGCGCACCTCCTCCCCGGGCGGCATCGGCGTCTTGCCCCCGCCGAGCCGGGTGAGGACCACGGACTGCGCGACCTCCGGAATGGTCAGCTCACGCTGCGCGAGCGCGGCCACGGCCGAGAACGCGGAGACCCCGGGCACCACCTCGGTCGCGACACCGAGCTCCGCACACCGGTCGAGCTGCTCCTGCGTGCCGCCCCACAGCGCCGGGTCGCCCGAGTGGATGCGGGCCACCCGCAGCCCCTCCTCGCGGGCCCGCCGGTACACGGCGACGACGTCCTCCAGCGACATCGTGGCCGAGTCCAGCACCTCGGCGCCCTCGCGCGCGTGCTGGAGCACCTCCGCCTGGACGAGGCTCGCCGCCCAGATCACCACGTCCGCCTCGGCGATGGCACGCGCCGCACGGAACGTCAGCAGATCGGCGGCGCCGGGACCGGCGCCGACGAAGGTCACCCTGGCCTCGTAATCCATCGTTCTCGGTCCTCTCTGTCCATCCTGTTCCTGTGCGCGCTGCGCATATTTACTGCGGTTGCTGCTGTCGTACGCGCGTGAACGCGGCGTGATCGGATACCAAGGGCCCATGGCGGTCTTCGTCGCGCTCGGCGCGTTCCTGATGACGCTGGCCGGCGGCTGGACGGCACAGCGCGTGACCGACCGGCGCCACCTGGTCCTGGGCCTGGCCGGCGGCCTCATGCTGGGGGTGGTCGGCCTCGACCTGCTGCCGGAGGCCCTGGAGGCGGCGGGCGACGAGGTGTTCGGCGTGCCCGCGGCCCTGCTGCTCTTCGTCGCCGGCTTCCTGCTCGCGCACCTGGTGGAACGCCTGCTGGCGGCCCGCCGCGCCGCCCACGGCGCCGACGAACACGGCCACCGCTCGCCCGAGGTGGGCCTGACGGCCGCGGCCGCGATGGTCGGGCACAGCGCGATGGACGGCGTGGCGATCGGCGCCGCCTTCCAGGTCGGCGGCGGCATGGGCGCGGCGGTCGCGATGGCGGTGATCGCCCACGACTTCGCGGACGGCTTCAACACCTACACACTGACCAGCCTGTACGGCAACGCCCGCCGCCGCGCCATCGCCATGCTGGTCGCCGACGCGATCGCCCCCGTCCTCGGCGCGTCCTCCACGCTGCTCTTCACGATCCCGGAGGAAGCGCTCGGCGCCTATCTCGGCCTCTTCGGCGGTGTGCTCCTGTACCTCGCGGCGGCCGAGATCCTCCCCGAGGCCCACCACGAGCACCCCGCCCGCTCGACCCTGCTGTGCACGGTCGCGGGCGCGGCGTTCATCTGGCTGGTGGTGGGCATCGCCGAGTGAGTGCCGGTGAGCGCTCACAGCTTGCCGCCCCGCCCGCCCTCGCGCCGGGCGGGCGCGATGAGCGTCGACAGATACGGCAGCGGCGCCCCGTCCAGCTCGCCGGCCGGCCGTACGGACTCCTCCGGCAGTCCCAGCGCCGACCCCCACACGGCGTCGTCGAGGCGCCCGCTCTCCCGCAGCGCCTCGGCCACCTCGGCGGCCTGCCGGCCGAACTTGTAGGCGACCACGGTGCCGGGCCCGTGCAACGCCTCCTTGAGCACGGCGGACCCCGCCGTGACCGGCACCAGCGTCAACGGCTCGGTCCCCTCGGCCAGCACGGCCCCCGACCGCGCCGCCAGGTCCTGCATGGCGGTGATCCCCGGCACGGTCTCCACGACCGTCCCCGGCACCAGCGCGCCCACGGTCTGCGCGAGATAGGTGAAGGTGGAGTACACGTTGGGATCCCCGATGGTCGCGAAGGCGACGGCGGCGTGCTCCCGCAGCAGCCCGGCCACCCGCTCCCCGGCCGCGTCCCAGGCCGCCTCGCGCCGCGCCCGGTCGGTGCGCTCGTTCAGCGCGAACACGACCCGCACGACCTTCTCGGCGCCCGCGTAGTGCAGCACGGTCGCCTCGGCGCGGCCGCGCTCCCCGGTGTCCATCACCGGTACGACCACGACGTCGGCGGCCCGCAGCGCGTTGACCCCCTTCACGGTCACCAGTTCGGGATCCCCGGGCCCGACCCCCACACCGACCAGCCTGCTGCTCATGACGTCCGGCACCTCTCCACGAACCGACGGGCGACACCGGGCTCGGCCGCCCAGTGCGTGTGCAGATAGCTCGCGTGCACACCGCGCTCCACGAATCCCTCGACGCGCCGCTCGGGCGCCCGCATCCCCCACGCCGGCACCGCCCCGGCCCCCGGCTCCACGACCGTCCGGTGGAACTCGTGCCCCCGCATCCGCGTCCCCGCGCCGGCCAGCGCACTGTCGGACACGGCCACCGCGTCCCGGTAGCCCAGCGTCAGCCGCTCCGACATCCGCGCGGAGGCGTCCAGCACCCCGCACATCGGCAACCCGTCCAGCTCCCGGCACAGATACAGCAGCCCCGCACACTCGGCGGCCACGGGAGCACCGCTCAGCGCCAGCTCGGCGACGGACTTGCGCAGACCCTCGTTCGCGGACAGCTCGGAGGCGTACACCTCGGGGAACCCGCCCCCGATCACCAGCCCGGCGGTCCCCTCGGGCAACTCCTCGTCCCGGAGCGGATCGAACGCGACGACCTCGGCCCCGGCGGCGCCGAGCAGCTCGGCGTGCTCGGCGTAGGAGAACGTGAAGGCGGCACCACCGGCGACGGCGACGCGCGCTTTCAGCCCGTCCGGCGCTTGAGGACGAGGCCCGTTCAGGGCCGAACGCTGGGGTCCGGGGGCGGCTGCCCCCGGGGCAGGGACGGGAAGGGGCGGCGGGGGCGAGAAATCCAAGGCATCATCCGCGTCCCAAGCCGCACAGGACAACGCACCCGCACTACGCGCCAACCCGACCAACGCCTCCAGATCACACCCGTCGGCCATCTGCGCGGCCATCGCCGCAACCGCCTCCACCGCCTGCGCACGCCGCTCGGCAACGGGTACCAACCCCAGGTGCCGTGCGGGCGTCTCCACGGGAGCGGTCCGCCGCAAAACCCCGAGCACCGGCACCCCGACGGAGTCCACCGCCTCCCGCAACAACACCTCGTGCCGGTCCGAGGCGACCTTGTTCAGGATCACGCCCCCGATCCGCACCTCCGGGTCCCAGGACACGAACCCGTGCACCAGCGCCGCCACCGACCGCGACTGCGACGACGCGTCCACGACCAGCACCACCGGCGCCCGCAACAGCTTCGCGACCTGCGCGGTCGACGCGAGCTCCCCCTCGCCCGCCGCCCCGTCGTACAAGCCCATCACGCCCTCGACCACAGCGATGTCGCACCCCCGCGCCCCGTGCAGGAACAGCGGCCCGACCAGCTCTGGCCCGCACAGGAAGGCGTCGAGGTTGCGCCCCACCCGCCCGGTGGCGAGCGCGTGGTAGCCGGGGTCGATGTAGTCGGGCCCGACCTTGTGCGGCGACACGGCGAGCCCGCGCCCGGCGAGCGCGGCCATGAGCCCCGTGGCGACGGTGGTCTTGCCGCTCCCGGACGAGGGCGCGGCGACGACCAGCCGGGGCACGACGGAGTGGGAGCCGGAGCCGGAGCCGGAGTCGGAGCCGGAGTCGGAGTCGGAGCGGGAGTCGGGGGAGGTCACCACTCGATGCCCCTCTGCCCCTTCTGCCCCGCGTCCATCGGATGCTTGACCTTGGACATGTCGGTGACGAGATCGGCGCACTCCACCAGCGCGGCGGGCGCGTTCCGCCCCGTGATCACGACGTGCTGGGTCCCCGGCCGCTCGCGCAGCACGGACACCACCTCGTCGGTGTCGACCCACCCCCAGTGCATCGGGTAGGCGAACTCGTCCAGCACGTACAGCTTGTACGTCTCGGCCGCCAGGTCCCGCTTGACCTGTTCCCAGCCCTCCCGGGCCTTCTCCTCGTTGTCCAGCTGCGCGTCCCGCTGGACCCACGACCAGCCCTCGCCCATCTTGTGCCAGTCGACCGACCCGCCCTCACCGCTGGCGCCCAGCACCCGCAGGGCGTTCTCCTCGCCGACCTTCCACTTCGCCGACTTGACGAACTGGAACACCCCGATCGGCCACCCCTGGTTCCAGGCCCGCAGCGCCAGCCCGAAGGCGGCGGTGGACTTGCCCTTCCCGATGCCCGTGTGCACCACGACCAGCGGACGATTGCGCCGCTGACGGGTCGTCAGACCGTCGTCCGGCACGACACTCGGCTTCCCCTGCGGCACTACGCGGCCCTCCTGGTCGCCTGTACGTCCTTCACCAGCCCGGCGATCGAGTCGGCCCGCAGCTCGTCCAGCGTCACCGCCGTACCGCCCAGCTCACCCGCGAGCCGCCCGGCCAGCCCGAGCCGCACGGGCCCCGACTCGCAGTCCACGACGACGGAGGCGGTGCCCTCGGCGGCGAACAGCCGCGCCGCCCGCGAGGCCAGCGCGACAGGCTCCGGACCACCGGTCGCCCGCCCGTCCGTCACCACCACGACCAGCGCCCGCCGCGCCGGATCCCGCAGCCGCTCCACCCGCAGCACCTCGTGGGCACGCAGCAGCCCGGCGGCCAGCGGCGTGCGCCCGCCCGTCGGCAGCGACTCCAGCCGCACCGCCGCCGCGTCCACCGACGAGGTCGGCGGCAGCGCCACGTCGGCCGCCGAACCCCGGAAGGTCACCAGCCCCACCTTGTCCCGCCGCTGGTAGGCGTCCAGCAGCAGCGACAGCACGGCACCCTTGACGGCGCTCATCCGCTGCCGCGCCGCCATCGACCCGGAGGCGTCCACGACGAACAGCACGAGGTTGCCCTCCCGCCCCTCGCGCGTCGCCTGCCGCAAGTCGTCCCGGCGCACCACCAGCCCCGGCCCGCTGCGGCCCCGCGCCCGCTGGTGCGGTGCGGCGGCCTGCACGGTGGCGGCCAGGTGCAGCTTGGTCAGCGCGCCCCGCGGCCGCCGGGCGCCCGTCGTACGCCCGTGCTCGGTCCGCGCCCGCGAACGCCGCCCGGCGGCTCCCTCACCCAGCCCCGGCACGCTCAGCACCTTGGTCCGGAACGGCTCGGCGGCACGTGCCGGCTGCTGCTCCCCGGCACCGGAACCGGACGGCTGCGGCTCGCCGCCCTCCCCGGCCTCGGGGCGCGCGGTGGCGTCGCCGTCGCCCTGCGGCGCGTCGTCGGGCTCGGGGTGCCCACCGGGACCGCCGCCGGGACCCGGGTCGGGATCGTCGTCCCCGCCCCCGTCCTGCCCCTCCCCGTCCGACCCGCCGAACTCCTCCAGCGTCTCGTCCAGCTTGTCCTCGTCCAGCCCCGGCGCGTCGAAGGGGTTGCGCCGCCGCCGGTGGGGGAGCGCGAGCAGCGCCGCCTGCCGCACGTCCTCCGCGAGCACCTCCGTGCGCCCGGCCCAGGCCGCCAACGCGGTCGCCGTGCGGGCCATCACGATGTCGGCCCGCATGCCGTCCACTTCGAAGGCCGCGCACGTCGCCGCGATCTGACGCAGCGCCCCGTCGCCCAGGCGCACCGACGGCAGCAGCTCCCGCGCCGCCACGATCCGCGCCCGTACGGCGGCCTCCTCGTCGGCCCAGCGCGCCGCGAAGGCGGCCGGGTCGTCGTCGTACGCCAGCCGGCGCCGTACGACCTCCACCCGCTGGTCGGGCTCGCGCGAGGCGGCGACCTCGACGGTGAGGCCGAACCGGTCCAGCAACTGCGGCCGCAGCTCGCCCTCTTCGGGGTTCATGGTGCCGACCAGCAGGAACCGCGCGGCGTGCCGCACCGAGACGCCCTCGCGCTCGACGTAGGAGGCGCCCATGGCAGCCGCGTCCAGCAAGACGTCGATCAAGTGGTCATGCAACAGATTGACTTCGTCAACGTAGAGAATGCCTCTGTTTGCGGAGGCGAGAAGCCCAGGTTCGAACGCTTTCACGCCCTCGGTGAGGGCGCGTTCGATATCCAACGCTCCGATGAGTCGATCCTCGGAAGCTCCGACAGGCAGCTCGACCATGCTCGATGGCCGCGTGACACTTCCCCCAGCCCGGTGTGGTCCGTCCGGGCACCCCGGGTCGGGGGCCCCGGGGTCGCATGCGAAGCGGCAGCCGGCGACCACCTCCAATTCGGGCAGTAGCGTCGACAACGCCCGTACGGTCGTGCTTTTGGCCGTGCCCTTTTCGCCCCTGGCCAGCACGCCACCAATGTTCGGCGCAACTGCGTTGAGCAGCAGAGCGAGCCGTAGGTCGTCCTGCCCGACGATCGCGGTGAACGGGTAGGGCGTGTTCATGCGGGGATCACTCCTTTGAGTGGCGCAGGGAATTTCCAGGCCGGCGAGGCGACACCGACAGGCAGAGCGGTCGCGTGCTCCACGTCAGGACGGGGATGGTCCGCTGCTGCACGACCACCTGGTCGAACTGCTGCTGTGCTCCCCGCACCCGCGGGGATATTCGGGGAGATCACGCGTCCCCCTCCAGATCTCCCTCAAGCTCGAGGTAGGTCGCCCGGAGCCGGTCCAGGGTCTCCTGGTCCGGCTCCGCCCACAGCCCCCGGTCGGCGGCCTCCAGCAGCCGCTCGGTGATGCCGCGCAGCGCCCAGGGGTTGGACTTCTTCATGAAGTCCCGGTTCTCGGGGGCGAAGACGTACTCGGCGCTGAGCCGCTCGTACATCCAGTCGTCCACGACCCCCGCCGTGGCGTCGTAGCCGAAGAGGTAGTCCACGGTGGCCGCCATCTCGAAGGCGCCCTTGTAGCCGTGCCGCCGCATCGCCGCCATCCAGCGCGGGTTGACGACGCGGGCGCGGAAGACGCGGTGGGTCTCCTCGCCCAGCGTCCGGGTCTTCACCTGGTCGGGGGTGGCCGAGTCGCCGACGTACGCCTCCGGACTCTCGCCCGTCAGGTGCCGCACCATGGCGACCATGCCGCCGTGGTACTGGAAGTAGTCGTCCGCATCCGCGATGTCATGTTCACGTGTATCGACATTCTTCGCCGCCACCGCGATCCGCCGGAACGCCGTCTCCATGTCCCCGCGCGCCGCACGCCCGTCCAGCCCGCGCCCGTAGGCGTAGCCGCCCCACACCGCGTACACCTCGGCGAGGTCCGCGTCGCTGCGCCAGTTCCGCGCGTCGATCAGCGGGAGCAGACCCGCGCCGTACGCGCCCGGCTTGGAGCCGAAGATGCGAGAGGTCGCCCGGCGCCGGTCGCCGTGCTCGGCGGTGTCCTCGTCGGCGTGCGCGCGGACGAAGTTCTGCGAGGCGGGCTCGTCCAGCTCCGCCACCGCCCGCACCGCGTCGTCGATCAACCCGACGACGTGCGGGAACGCGTCCCGGAAGAACCCCGAGATGCGCACCGTGACGTCCACGCGCGGCCGGCCCAGCTCCGTGAGCGGCACCACCTCGAAGCCCGTCACCCGGCGCGAGGCGTCGTCCCAGACCGGGCGGCAGCCCAGCAGCGCCAGGATCTCGGCGATGTCGTCGCCCTGGGTACGCATCGCGGACGTGCCCCACACCGTGAGGCCGACCGACTTCGGGTACTCGCCCGTGTCGTTCAGGTACCGCTGGATCAGCGAGTCGGCCAGCGACTGGCCCACCTCCCAGCTGAGCCGGGAGGGGATGGCCTTCGGGTCGACGGAGTAGAAGTTGCGGCCGGTCGGCAGGACGTTGACCAGGCCGCGGGTCGGGGAGCCCGACGGCCCGGCCGGGACGTAACCGCCGTCCAGGGCCCGCAGGATGTGCCCGATCTCGTCCGTGGTCCGGGCGAGGCGCGGTACGACCTCCGCGCAGGCGAACTCCAGCACCGCCACCGCGTCGGGGAGTTCGGTGCCGAGCACGTCGCGGACCAGACCCGGCACGGCCGCCGTGTCCCACGCCCGCAGCTCCATGCCCTCCGCGACCCGCCGGCACAGCTGCTCCAGCAGGTCGACAGCGTCCGCCGCCGACCGCGCCGGGCCGTCCACCAGGTCCGTCAGCTCCACCGGCACCTTCACCGGGGCGCCCGGCTCGGCCAGCAGTTCCTTCTCCACCAGGCCGAAGTGCTCGGCCAGGGACGCTCTGAGGCCCGGCAGCGCGTTCGCCTGCCCGCCCCACACCTGCGAGGCGCGCAGTACCGCGAGGACGAGGTTGACGCGCGGCTCGCCGACCGGGCCGCCGCCCAGGATGTGCAGGCCGTCGCGGATCTGCACGTCCTTGATCTCGCACAGGTAGCCGTCGATGTGCATGACGAACTCGTCGAAGTCGTCGTCGTCCGGCTGGTCGTCCACGTGCAGGTCGTGGTGGAGCTCGGCGGCCTTGACCAGCGTCCAGATCTGCGCGCGGACCGCCGGCGCCTTCGCCGGGTCCAGGTCGGAGACGAGCGCGTACTCGTCGAGCAGCTGCTCCAGCTTGGCCAGGTCGCCGTAGGTGTCGGCGCGCGCCATCGGCGGCACGAGGTGGTCCACCACCGTGGCGTGGCCGCGCCGCTTGGCCTGGGTGCCCTCGCCGGGGTCGTTGACGATGAAGGGGTAGATCAGCGGCAGGTCGCCGAGCACCGCGTCCGGCGCGCAACCGGCGCTCAGCCCCAGCCCCTTGCCCGGCAGCCACTCCATCGTGCCGTGCTTGCCCATGTGCACGATCGCGTCGGCGCCGAAGCTGTGCTCCAGCCAGCGGTAGGCGGCCATGTAGTGGTGCGACGGCGGCATGTCCGGGTCGTGGTAGATCGCGATCGGGTTCTCCCCGAAGCCGCGCGGCGGCTGGATCATCACCACGACGTTCCCGAACTGCAGGGAGGCCAGCACGATGTCGTCGCCGTCCACGTACAGCGAACCCGGCGGCTCGCCCCACGCCTCCCGCATGCCGTCCCGCAGCTCCGGGTCCAGCTTCTCGAACCAGGCCCGGTAGTCGGCCAGCGGCACCCGTGCGGGCGCCGCCGCCAGCTGGTCCTCCGTCAGCCACTCCACGTCGTGGCCGCCGGCCTCGATCAGCCGGTGGATCAGCTCGTCGCCCTCGGCGGGGTACTCGGTGACTCCGTACCCCGCGTCCTTGAGCGCGTCCAGCACCCGCACCGCCGACGCCGGGGTGTCGAGACCGACCGCGTTGCCGACCCGGGAGTGCTTGGTCGGGTACGCCGTGAAGACCAGCGCGAGCTTCTTGTCCGCGTTCGGCTTGTGCCCGAGCGCCGCGTGCCGTACGGCGATCCCGGCGACGCGCGCGGCCCGCTCGGGGTCGGCGACGTAGACCGGCACCTCGTCCGGGCCCTGCTCCTTGAAGGAGAACGGCACCGTGACCAGCCGCCCGTCGAACTCCGGGATCGCGACCTGCATCGCCGCGTCCATCGGGGAGAGCGCGGCGTCCGAGGCCTCCCAGGCGGCCCGGGAGGAGGTGAGGCAGAGCCCCTGCAGCACCGGGATGTCCAGGTCGGCCAGCGCGCCGATGTCCCAGGCCTCCTCGTCACCGCCCGCCGACGCCTGCGAGGCGTGCGTGCCGCCGGCCGCGAGGACCGTGGCGACCAGGGCGTCGGCCCGGCCCAGCAGCTCGTACAGCCCGGGGTCGGCGCCGCGCAGCGAACCGCAGTACACCGGCAGGGCGTTGGCGCCGCGTGCCTCGATCGCGTCGCACAGCGTGTCGACGAACGCGGTGTTGCCGCTGAGCTGGTGGGCGCGGTAGAAGAGCACGCCGACCGTCGGGCGGCCCGCCACGACGTCCCGCAAGCCGTGGACGCCGTACTCCGGCATCTTCCGCGGCTCGTCGAAGCCCTCGCCGGTCAGCAGCACCGTGTCGGACAGGAACCTTGCGAGCTGGGTGAGGTTGTCGGGGCCGCCCTCGACCAGGTAGCGCAGCGCCTGAGCCACCACGCCGGCCGGGACCGACGACTCGGCCATCAGCTCCGCGTCCGGCACGCTCTCGCCGCCGAGCAGGACGGTCGGGATGCCGGCGGTCTTCAGCGCGGCCAGCCCGTCCTCCCAGGCGCGCTTGCCGCCGAGCAGGCGGACGACGGCGAGGTCCGCGCCCTCGACCAGGCCCGGCAGTTCCTCGCGGACGTCGACCCGGGTCGGGTTGCCGATCCGGTAGGCGGCGTCCGACGCTCGGGCCGCCAGCAGGTCCGTGTCGGCGGTCGACAACAACAGCACTGTGCTCATGCGGGCGCTCCCGGTGGAATGAAGGGCAGTCCTTGCGGCGCGCCGGACTCGATGAGCCGCCACAGCGCGTCGGTGTCCGCGTGGTGTTCGATCAGGTCGCCGAGCCGGTCGAGCTGCTCCTCGCGCAGCGCGGCGAACGAGGTGTCGGGGGCCGGCACGAAGCGGCGGCCCGCGGCGGCGGCCACCTCGCGCAGGAACGCCCGCCGGAAGCCGTCCGACTCCAGCGAGCCGTGCCAGTGCGTGCCCCAGGTCTGGCCGACCCGGCAGCCGTCCAGGAAGGGTTCCCCGCCTGTCACTTCGGCGACCCCGTGGTGGATCTCGTACCCCTCGACGCGCTCGCCGAGGGCCTCGCCCACCGGCCGGGCGAGGGTCTTCTCGCGGTCGAACCGCACCCGTACGGGCAGCAGTCCCAGCCCGTCCACGCGACCGGCACGGGACTCGACGTCGTCCTCGATGTGCTCGCCGAGGACCTGGAAGCCGCCGCAGATCCCGAGCACGGGCCGCCGCTCGGCGACCCTCCGGGCGATCGCGTCCGCCAGCCCCCGCTCCCGCAGCCACTGAAGCGCCCGCACCGTCCCGCGCGTCCCCGGCACGATCACCAGGTCGGCGTCGGCCAGCTCCTCCGGCCGGTCCACGAACCGCACGACCACGCCCGGTTCGGCGGCCAGCGCGTCCACGTCCGTGAAGTTGGACATCAGCGGGACCGCGCAGACGGCGATCCGCAGCACGTCCTCGCCGACCGGCGGCGCGACGACGGACTCCCGCACGGTCCCGCGCAGCGAGACCCGCAGGCCGTCCTCCTCGTCGATGCCGAGCCCGTGCCGGAAGGGCAGCACGCCGTACGTCCGCCGCCCGGTGAGGCCGTGCAGCATCTCCAGCCCGGGCTCCAGGAGCGACACGTCACCCCGGAACTTGTTCACCAGGAACCCGGTGACCAGCGCCTGGTCCTCGGGCGCCAGCAGCGCCACCGTGCCGAAGAAGGAGGCGAAGACGCCCCCGCGGTCGATGTCGCCGACGACCAGGACGGGGAGGCCGGCGCCCCGCGCGATCCCCATGTTGACGATGTCGGTGCGGCGCAGGTTGATCTCGGCCGGGCTGCCCGCGCCCTCGCAGATCACCGCGTCGTAGGAGGCGCGCAGTTCGGCGAGCGAGTCCAGCACCGTGCCGAGCAGCCGCTCCTGGCGTCCGCCGTGGTAGCCGCGGGCGGTCATCTCGCCGACGGGCCTGCCCAGCAGCACGACCTGGCTGCTGCGCTCCCCGCCGGGCTTGAGCAGCACGGGGTTCATGTGCGCGGTCGGCTCCACCCGGCAGGCCTGGGCCTGCATGGCCTGCGCCCGCCCGATCTCGGCGCCCTCGCGGGTCACGAAGGAGTTGAGCGACATGTTCTGCGCCTTGAAGGGCGCCACCTTCACGCCCTGGCGCACCAGCCAGCGGCAGATCCCGGCGGTGACGACGCTCTTGCCGGCGTCGGAGGTGGTGCCGGCGACGAGCAGGCCACCGTTCATGACGTACGTCCCTTCGTGACGCCCCGGTTGTTCGAGGAGGCGGCCTTTCGCACGAGCAGCCGCGCGCCCGCGCACACACCCAGCGCCAGCCAGCCCACGCGCCGGGACAGGCTTACGGCACGGTCGATGTCGCCGGTGCCGGACGCTCGGACGGCGCGTCCCGCCGCCCCGTTGAGGACGGGCCGGTGCTCGATGCGCCCGCCGTAGGAGAGCGTCCCGCCGAGCCGCACGCCGAGGGCGCCCGCGAACGAGGCCTCCACGGGCCCGGCGTTGGGGCTCGGGTGCCGTGCGGCGTCCGCGCGCCAGGCCCGTACGGCGCCCCGCGGGTCGCCACCGGCGACGGTGGTCAGTACGGCGGTCAGGCGGGCGCCCGGCCAGCCCGCGAGGTCGTCGAGGCGGGCCGAGGCCCAGCCGTAGCGGCGGTACCGGGGCGACTTGTGACCGACCATCGCGTCCAGCGTGTTGACGGCGCGGAAGCCGAGCAGCCCCGGCACTCCGGCGACGGCACCCCACACCAGAGCGCCCACGACGGCGTCCGAGGTGTTCTCGGCGACGGACTCCACGACGGCCCGGGCGATGCCGTCGGCGTCCAGCGCCTGCGGGTCCCGCCCGCACAGGTGCGGCAGCCGGGCCCGGGCCGCCTCGACGTCCCCGGCCTCCAGGGCACGGCCGACGGCCTTCGCCTCGCGGGCCAGCGAGGTGCCGCCGACCACGGCCCAGGTGGCCGCCGCGGTCAGGGCGACGGAGGCGGCGGGGGAGCGGCGCAGGGCACGGGAGGCGGCCAGCCCGAGGGCGGCGGCGCCACCGGCGCACACGGCGGTGTGCACGGCGCCCCGGCCCCGGTGGTCCCGCCACAGCACCTGTTCCACGGCGCCCGCGGCACGGCCGAACGCGGCGACCGGGTGTCCGCGGCGCGGGTCGCCGAGGAGGAGGTCGCCGAGGAGGCCGGCGGTGGCGCCGTACGCGAAGACGCGTCCGGCACGCACGGGTTCAGCCGGTCACACGGGCAGGGAGGCACCTGGTACGGGGCGTCGATCGGTGGCGGCAGCCGGGCATCGCGTCATGTCCTCACTCAGGGTGTCCACGCCCTGGTTCGAAGAGTCCGGCGGTGAGAGTTCCTGGCTCCCGGGGACTCCTGTTCCCCGGTCACAGTGGCGGGACCGCGCCGGATTCGCACCGGGCTTCCTCTCCTGCCGCCGTAGATGGCCCAGGAAGTCCACCACGGTCCGCGAACACCCGTCAACCTGGCGTTGACCTGCGACGGGGGAGTGTGCGAAGGCCCACACGCGAGCGGTGTGCGCCGGCACGCGAAAAGGCGGGGCGCGGAACGGTTCGAGTCCGTTCCGCGCCCCGCCCCGCAGCGTGCGCCCGTGGGCCGGGCGATGCTCAGGCGACGATCAGATAGATCCCGTACGCCACCGCCGCCGTGCAGGCCGCGAAGCAGGCGTACGCGCCGGCGACCGCGAGGGTCGCGGTGCCGCCCTGGGCGACCGCCCGCTCCTGGCGGGAGAGGCCGACGATGCCGAGGGTGAACAGGCCCACCAGGGCCACCGTGGCCACGAGGCTGACGCCGAAGACGGAGCCCAGGGCTGCCCAGTCGATGCTCATGGAGGTTCGCTTCCTTCGTACCCGGGACGCGGGCTCAGACGGTGGTGGCCGTGGGGGCCTTGGAGTCGGGGGCGGCGGCCGGGGCCGCGACGGTGGCCGTCAGGTCCTCGGTGGTGCCCGCCGGGGGCGGCGACACGGCGGCCATCGCCGTGGTGACCACACCGGCCGGCTCGGCGGCCCCGGGCTCCTCGGCGTCGACGACGTTGGTGTGGTCGACGACCTCACGGCGGGAGAACCGCCAGATCGCGAAGCTGGAGGCGACCAGGAAGACCGCGACCAGGGCCGTGCCCCAGTCACCGGCGCGGCAGACCCACTCGGCGAGCGCGGCGACCAGGGCGGCGGCCGGCAGCGTCAGACCCCAGGCGACGAACATCCGGGTGGCCGTGGACCAGCGGACCACGCCGCCCTTGCGGCCGAGACCCGCGCCCATGACCGCACCGGAGACCGAGTGTGTGGTGGAGAGGGAGAAGCCGAGGTGGGAGGAGGCCAGGATGACCGTCGCGGCACTGGTCTGGGCGGCGAAGCCCTGCTGCGGCTGGAGGTCGGTCAGGCCCTTGCCCATGGTGCGGATGATGCGCCAGCCGCCCAGGTAGGTGCCGAGCGCGATGGCCAGGCCCGCGGACAGGATGACCCACACCGGCGGGTCGGAGTCGGGGGCGAGCGAACCGCCGGCGATCAGGGCGAGGGTGATGATGCCCATCGTCTTCTGGGCGTCGTTGGTGCCGTGCGCCAGCGACACCAGGCCGGCGGAGGCGATCTGGCCGGCGCGGTAGCCCTTCGCGGCGGCCTTGCCGTCGGCCCTGCGGCCCAGCGAGTACGTCATCCGGGTCGCGAGCAACGCCGCGAGGCCGGCCACGATCGGGGCGGCGATCGCGGGGAGGAGCACCTTGGTGACGAGCACGTCGCCGTTGACCGCGCCGATGCCGGCCGAGGCGACGGCGGCACCGATCAGGCCGCCCATCAGGGCGTGCGAGGAACTGGACGGGAGTCCGACCAGCCAGGTCAGCAGGTTCCAGAGGATCGCGCCGACCAGTGCGGCGAAGATGACCTCGGGACGGATGCCGGTCTCGTCGACGAGACCCTTGGAGATCGTGTTGGCGACCTCCACGGAGAGGAAGGCGCCTACAAGGTTGAGGACGGCGGACATCGCCACCGCCACCTTGGGCTTGAGCGCACCGGTCGAAATGGTCGTTGCCATCGCGTTCGCGGTGTCGTGGAAACCGTTCGTGAAATCAAACGCGAGTGCGGTTACCACCACAATCGCGAGGATCAGCGAGAAGCTTTCCATTTACCCAGGCAATCGTTCGAGGTCGTTGGCGCGTCGAACGTAGGTAACCAGGGTGAACGGAAGATGAACTGAGCAGGGCGTCACGGTGACCGGAAGCGGTGTCCGGGCCTCCCTCTGCGTGCCCGCTCCGGTGCTCTCCGGAGACGTCCCTGGCAGGATCACCGGGAGGCCGTCCGGCGACGGCACGCGAGGGGCCTCGGACGGCCCGGGAGGAGACGGTGACTGTGACGTATTCGCGGGCCGGAGGGGCGGAAGGGGCCGCGGAGCCGGCCCGGGAAACGGCCGAAGATCCAGGTGGGGAGGCGGCCCGGAGAACGGCCGGGGACCCGACCGCGGAGCCGGCCAGGGAAGGGGCCTGGGCGGAACTCGTCGCCACGGCCCGGCGGACGGTTGCCGACGGACTCGTGGTGGGCACCTCCGGGAACGTCTCGGTGCGCGTCGGCGACACGGTCCTGGTCACCCCGTCGGGCGTGTCCTACGACCGTCTGACCCCGCGCGACATGACCGGCGTCGACCTGGACGGACGGCAGGTGCTCGGCACCCTGGTCCCCACCAGCGAACTGCCCATGCACCTGGCCGTGTACCGAGCCGACCCCGGCGCCCGAGCCGTCGTCCACACCCACGCCGTGCACG
Organism: Streptomyces sp. NPDC085944; assembly: GCF_040686295.1. Classification (NCBI taxonomy): domain Bacteria; kingdom Bacillati; phylum Actinomycetota; class Actinomycetes; order Kitasatosporales; family Streptomycetaceae; genus Streptomyces; species Streptomyces sp. NPDC085944. The sequence goes on from NZ_JBFBJX010000007.1 coordinate 372,357, forward strand.
CCACGGCGGTCTCGCTGCTCGTGCCGGAACTCCCGCCGGTGCACTACATGACCGCCGCGCTCGGCGGCCCCGTCCGGGTCGCCCCGTACGCGGCCTACGGCACCGACGAACTCGCCCGCGGCATGCTCGACGCCCTCGCCGGCCGCACCGGCTGCCTGCTCCGCAACCACGGCACCATCACCTACGGCGCCTCGCTCGACCAGGCCTACGACCGCACCGCCCAGCTCGAGTGGATGTGCCGCCTGTGGCTGACGGCCTCCTCGGTGCCGGGCCACTCGCCGTCCCTGCTGACACCGGCTCAGCTGGCGGAGGCCGCCGAGCGCCTGCGGGGATACGGGCAGCGAGGCTGACACCGGGGCCGGCCCGGGGTGCCCGTCCGCCCCGCGACGCCCGGTGGCCCCGCCGCACGGCCCGAGTCCACTCGACCGGACCGATCCGGCCACACGCCGACGTACCCGCGCCGCGGGGGCATCGGGCCGGACAGCGGGCATCGCACTGCGCGCCGAGACGCCGGGCGGGAAGATGCCGCGCGGGGGCCGGAGGCGCCGCGCCGGGCCCGGAGGGCGGTGCACTGGGTCCGAGGGTGCCGTGCCGGGGGTCGGAGGTGCCGCGCCGGGCTCGGGGGCGCTGTGGTGGTCCGGGAGGGTGTCGTGCCGGGCCGGGGGGTGCCGTGCCGGGGGTCGGAGGTGCCGTGCGGGGTCCGGGGGCGCTGTGGTGGTCCGGGAGGGTGTCGTGCCGGGCCCGGGGGGTGCCGTGCCGGGGGTCGGAGGTGCCGCGCCGGGCTCGGGGGTTGCGGTGGTCCCGGAGGGCGCCGCGCCGGGCCGGGAGACGCCGCGCGGAGCGGGATATGCCGAAGAGCGCCCGGAGGGTGCCGCACTCGAACGCCCAGCCGCCGCGTCGGAGCAGCGGGGCCGCCTTTCGGCGGCGACGGGCCACGGCGACGGGTGACCCGGGCTCGCCCCGTGATGCGTGGGCGGACGGCTCGGGGGGTACCGGCTACGGGACACACAGGCAACCTCGTCACCCACTGTCACGCGTCCACTGGCCGCCCGAGGACTCCCCCAGGAGACTGGCCCCATGCGCACTGTCACCGCAACGGCAGCCGCCGTCACCGCCGCCCTGGCGACCGGGGCGGCGAGCGTCGCCGCCGGCCGGCTCGCCAGCGACGCCGCGCTCAAGGCGCCCCCCGGCCGGCCCCTGCCCACCGAGCCCCGGCTCACCGTGCACGGCACCGCCGCCGGGCAGATCACCCTCACCCGGGATCTGGCCGCGCTGCGCCCCGGCCGGTACGGGCTCGCCGGCGACGGGTCGCACGCGGTCGTCGGCCCGGTCCTCGGCACCGCCGAACACGGCGCCGACACCGTCGTACGCCGCCTCGAACGCGTCACGCACGGCACCCTCGAGGCCGGCGACCGGGCGTGGTTCACCCCGAACCTGTACGTCGGCAACCCGGGCACGGCCCTCGGCATCGACTACACCGACGTCGAGGTGCCGGGGGAACTCGGTCCGCTGCCGGCCTGGTTCGTGCCCGGGGCCCGCCCGACCTGGATCATCGCCGTGCACGGCCTGGCCGCCACCCGCGAACACGCCCTGAACCTGATCGCCCCCCTGCACCGCAGGAGCGTCGCGGTCCTCGCCCTCGCCTACCGCGGCGACGTCGGCGGGCCGCCCTCGCCCGACGGGCTGCACCACTTCGGCGAGACCGAGTGGCGCGACGTGGACGCGGCCGTGCGCTACGCCCTCGACCACGGTGCCCGCCAGGTCGTCCTGCTCGGCTGGTCCACCGGAGCCACCATGGCCCTGCGCACCGCCGCGCTCTCCGGCGTGCGCGAGCGCATCGCGGGTCTCGTCCTGGACTCCCCGGTCCTCAGCTGGGAGACCACCCTGCGCGCCCTGGCCGCCGCTCGCCACGTCCCCGGCGCGCTCCTCCCGCTCGCCGTCCGGGCCGCGCAGGGCCGCGCCGGTCTGCACGCCGACCGGGACGCCGGTATGGCGGGCCTGTACCGCCCGGCGGTCCCGACCCTGATCTTCCACGGCCCCGGCGACGCGGTGGCCCCCTGGCGCCTCTCCCGCCGCCTCGCCGACACCCACTCGCGCCTGGTCGCCCTCCACACCGTCCGCGACGCCCCGCACGGTGCCATGTGGAACGCCGATCCCGAGGACTACGAGGAGACCCTCCGCCGCTTCATGACCCCCCTGGTGTGACCCCCGCGGCACCCCTGTCACGGCCCCCGTCCGCCGCTGTTCCCGTGCGCGTCGCTCCGGTTCCGGTTGACGCCGTACCAGTGGCCTGATCCGGTGCCCGGGCAGCGCGCCCGGGCCTCGCGTCCGCCGTTCCAGGAGGCCGCCGGGGCATTCCGTTTGGGTTTTCGGACCGTCAACCGGAAGACTGCACCCGTGACGTCCCGTATCCCGCGCGACTCCAGGCTTCGACTCGTCCGCCCGCGACCCCTGGCCGCCGCCCCCCAAGCGATCAATCAGCGGCGTCCGCGCCGCCCCGCGCCGCGCCCGCCGGAAGGCACACCGGCCCGGTCGGAGCTGGCCGGAATGGCGCGCTCCGGTCTTGCCGACGCGGCCCGCGTCGCCCGTTGGGCCGACTCCGCCCTCGGCCCCGGCCGCGGCAGCGCGACCGCCGACGGCAAGGCCACCCTGTCCGACGCCACCGCCGACCAGGCGGCCCGCGAACTGGGCCTCACCGTGGCCAAGGTGCGCGCGGACTGGGACACCGCCCGCCTCGCCGGACTGATCGAGGTGCACGGCGACAGCGCACGCCCCGGCTGGCGGCTGCGCGCCTGGAACCGCGACGACAGCGCCGTGCTGCGCGGCTGGGTCGCCCTCTTCGACGCCTGGTCGCTCGCCCACCCCGAGCCCCCGGAGGAGCCCGCCGTCGTCGCCGAGGTCGTCTCCGCGATGCCCCAGGTGCTCTCCTTCCTCCAGCTGTCCGCCGGACCCGTCCCCGTGGCGCAGCTCCTGGACCTGCTGGAGCAGCGCGTCACCGAACTGCGCACCGAACGCTGCGAGGTGCCCTACGGCCCCCGGCTGGAGCCCGGCACCCCGGGCGCCGAGCCGGAACCGGGCCCCGCCACCGACACCCCGCTCGCCCCGCTCCTCGACTGGGCCCTGCACGCCCTCGCCTCCGTCGGCGCTCTCACCTGCGGCGACGGGCACGCCACGCTCACCCCGCTGGGCAGCTGGGCGGTCTGGGTCAAGCTGGAGCAGATCTGCGTCGCCGCGCAGAGCCCGGCCGGCCACATCGAGCAGTCGGCCGAGGCCATGCTCCGCGGCTGCGCCCGGCTCCGCCCCAACGCCGCCCGCGACGAGTACCGCGCCTGGCTCGCCGCCCGTCCCGTCGGCAGCGCCGTCGCCGAACTGCTCGGCGCCGCCCGCGGCGAGGACGCCCTGCTGCGCGGCCTGGCCTTCGACGCGCTGCGGGTCGTCGGCGCCCCCGCCGAGCCCGACGTGCGCGGCGTCCTCGACGAGCCGACGCTGCGCCCGTACGCCCTGCTGTGGCTGGCCGAGCACGACGGCGCCGACCCCGAGGACGCCCACGAGGTGCTCACCCGCCCGGAGGCCACCTGGCTGTGGGTCGACACCGCGGCGGCCGTCGCCGACCACGGGGAGGCGCCGCTGCTCGTGCGTCACCTGGAGTCGGCGGTGCAGGCCACCGTCCCGGCCCTGCTCGACGAGGTCCGTGCCGTCGGCCACCCCCGCACCGTGCAGGTCCTGGTGGCCCTCGCCGCCGCGCATCCCGACCCCGCGCTGGCCAAGGCCGTCCGCCGGGCGGCCTTCCAGGTCCACACCGGGGGCGGCTGAGCCCGGAGGGCCCACGGGCACCGCGCCGGAGGCTACCCGCGTACCTCCGGCGCGTAGGTCCCGAAGCTCCAGACGTTGCCCTCCAGGTCGCGGGCCATGTAGTCCCGCGAGCCGTAGTCCTGGTCGGTCGGGGGCATCAGGATCTCCGTGCCGTGCTCCACGGCCCGCCGGTGGTGGGCGTCGACGTCCGCCACCACGACGTACACCCCCGCGGTGCTGCCGCTCTTCATCGCCTCGTCGAAGCGGCCGCCCCTGCCCTTCGAGCCGACCATGACCGCGCCGTTGCCCTGGGTCAGCTCGGCGTGGACGACCGAGCCGTCCTCGCCCTCGTACACCGCGAGTTCCGTGAAGCCGAGGGCCTCGGTGAGCTGCCTGATCGCCGCCTTGGCGTCCGCGTACTGCAGCGTCGGGTAGATGCTCGGGCGTGCGCCTTCGTCGCCTGTCATGCCGATCACTCCCTTGTGAGCCGGTGGCCCGTAGTGACTGATTGGGCTTGTTTCGCCCAGTCTTGCACCAGGCACCGACAGCGCCGGGACGGCGCCCGCGGGACGCCCGGACGGCGCTCGTGGAAAAGCGGTTGCACCGCCCCGTTAGACTGGCCCTCATGGCCATTCTCCTCGTGCATTAGACGGCGGGATCCTCCACAGCCGCCCACCCCGCCAATCCACCCGCCCAGGAGTCTGACCGTGATCTCCGCCTCCGGCATCGAGCTGCGTGCCGGTGCCCGTGTCCTCATCGAGAGCGCCACCTTCCGCGTCGCCAAGGGCGACCGCATCGGCCTGGTCGGCCGCAACGGCGCCGGCAAGACCACCCTCACCAAGGTCCTGGCCGGTGAGGGCCAGCCCGCCGCCGGTGCCGTCACCCGCTCCGGCGAGGTCGGCTACCTGCCGCAGGACCCGCGCACCGGCGACCTCGACGTCCTCGCCCGCGACCGCATCCTGTCCGCCCGCGGTCTGGACGTCCTGATCCGCAAGATGCGGGAGAACGAACAGCGCATCGCGAACGGCCAGGGCGCCACCCGCGACAAGGCGCTCAGGCAGTACGAGCGCCAGGAGACCGAGTTCCTCACCAAGGGCGGGTACGCCGCCGAGGCCGAGGCCGCCACCATCGCCGCCGCGCTCAACCTGCCCGACCGGGTCCTCGGCCAGCCCCTGCACACGCTCTCCGGCGGTCAGCGCCGCCGCATCGAGCTGGCCCGGATCCTGTTCTCGGACGCCGACACCCTGCTCCTCGACGAGCCCACCAACCACCTCGACGCCGACTCGATCATCTGGCTGCGCGACTACCTGAAGACCTACCGCGGCGGCTTCATCGTGATCTCCCACGACGTGGACCTGGTCGAGACGGTCGTCAACAAGGTGTTCTACCTGGACGCCAACCGCTCCCAGATCGACGTCTACAACATGGGCTGGAAGCTCTACCAGCAGCAGCGCGAGGCCGACGAGAAGCGCCGCAAGCGCGAGCGTGCCAACGCCGAGAAGAAGGCCGCCGCCCTGCACTCGCAGGCCGACAAGATGCGCGCCAAGGCCACCAAGACCGTGGCCGCGCAGAACATGGCCCGCCGCGCGGACAAGCTGCTCTCCGGCCTGGAGGCGGTCCGCCAGTCCGACAAGGTCGCCAAGCTCCGCTTCCCGGAGCCCGCGCCCTGCGGCAAGACCCCGCTCACCGCCGAGGGCCTGTCCAAGTCGTACGGCTCGCTGGAGATCTTCACCGACGTCGACCTGGCCATCGACAAGGGTTCCCGGGTCGTCATCCTCGGCCTCAACGGCGCGGGCAAGACCACGCTGCTGCGCCTCCTCGGCGGCGTCGAGAAGCCCGACACCGGCCAGGTGATCGAGGGCCACGGTCTCAAGCTCGGCTACTACGCGCAGGAGCACGAGACCCTCGACCCGGAGCGCTCCGTCCTGGAGAACATGCGCTCGGCCAATCCCGACCTCGACCTCGTGGACGTCCGCAAGACGCTGGGGTCGTTCCTGTTCTCCGGCGACGACGTCGACAAGCCCGCCGGCGTCCTCTCCGGCGGCGAGAAGACCCGGCTGGCGCTGGCCACCCTCGTGGTGTCCTCGGCGAACGTGCTGCTCCTGGACGAGCCCACCAACAACCTCGACCCGGCCAGCCGCGAGGAGATCCTGGGCGCGCTGCGCACCTACAAGGGCGCCGTCGTCCTCGTCACCCACGACGAGGGCGCCGTCGAGGCGCTCCAGCCGGAGCGGATCATCCTCCTTCCGGACGGTGTCGAGGACCTGTGGGGTGCCGACTACGCGGACCTCGTCGCCCTCGCCTGATCGTCGCGCGCGCCCGCGTGTCGCCTTCGCTTGATCGAACGGGTGATCCACTGGTGATGGATCATTCGGCCGATCCGTGATCCACCATCTGTGTGAGATCTCCTCATCAAGAGGTGTGTCCTACATCGATTTCGCGGCCGGGGCCCCCATCGCCGGGGCCCCGGCCGTGACGCCTTTCTGACCTGGAATTTCGCGGAGAAACCCGTTCGGCCGAACGCGCCCGATTCTCTGGAATTACAGGTTCCGTATGTGGGGACCCGCTCCTGTCGTCACCACCTCGTCCCATCGACCTTGCCGAATGGGTGGCCATGAGCGCCTGGAGGGGTGATCATGAGAAGACCAGAGCGCACTTCCCATGAGGAGGCACGGGTGGCCGAGACTCTGAAGAAGGGCAGCCGGGTGACCGGCGCCGCGCGCGACAAGCTCGCGGCAGACCTGAAGAAGAAGTACGACGCCGGTGCGAGCATCCGGGCGTTGGCCGAGGAAACCGGCCGCTCGTATGGCTTTGTGCACCGCATGCTCAGCGAGTCGGGCGTCACGCTCCGAGGGCGTGGCGGGGCTACCCGGGGCAAAAAGGCCGCATCGGCCTGACGTCCCGGGCACCCCCGGCTTCGAACGCGTTCCGAAAGCGATGGTGGCCACCCGGTCGGTCGTCCGACCGCCCGGGTGGTTACTGTGCAGTCACTTAGCCCTGCCGTGGTACGGCGCACCGTCCGGCGCGCGGCGGGGACGACGACCGCACCTTTCGGAGGCGCCCCATGGCTTCGCCCGCCCACGACCCCGGTCCCGCACTCGACCAGGACGGCGTACGGCTCACCGTCGACGACGCGATCGCCACGGTGACGCTGACCAACCCGGCCAAGCGCAACGCGCAGAGCCCCGCTCTGTGGCGGGCGCTCACCGAGGCCGGCCGGCTGCTGCCGGGCTCCGTCCGGGCCGTGGTGCTGCGGGCCGAGGGCAAGTCCTTCTCGGCCGGGCTCGACCGGCAGGCGTTCACGCCCGAGGGCTTCGACGGCGAACCGTCGTTCATCGACCTCGCGCGGGGCGGTGACGCCGAGCTGGACGCGACCATCGCCGAGTACCAGGAGGCGTTCACCTGGTGGCGGCGCAGCGATCTCGTGTCGGTCGCCGCCGTGCAGGGGCACGCCATCGGGGCGGGCTTCCAGCTGGCCCTCGCCTGCGACCTGCGGGTCGTCGCGGACGACGTGCAGTTCGCCATGCGCGAGACCAGCCTCGGCCTGGTGCCGGATCTGACGGGCACGCATCCCCTGGTGTCTTTGGTCGGATACGCCCGCGCGCTGGAGATCTGCGCGACCGGGCGCTTCGTCGCGGCCGAGGAGGCCGTGAGCACCGGCCTGGCCAATCTCGCCGTGCCCGCGGACCAGCTCGACCCCGCGGTGCACGACCTGGTGTCGGCGATCCTGGCCGCGCCCCGCGACGCGGTCGTCGAGACCAAGGCGCTGCTCCTGGGCGCCCAGAGGCGGGACTACGAGAGCCAGCGCATCGCCGAACGGGCCGCCCAGGGACGCCGGCTGCGCGACCTGGCGGGGCTCGGGGAGTAAGAACGCCCCCGGGGTGCGGCCCCGGGGGCCGGACGGCGGCTTCCCCCGCCTCGTCCGGATCCACGAGCCCGATCCGCAGCCCGCGGGCCGCACCCGTCCTCCAACCTGCCGCGTCCGTGGAGCGGGCCCGGGCAACCCCGCCTAACGTGGTCAACAGAACTACGACCGGAAGGGACGTACGGCGATGAGCGACATGGAAAGCCACCGAAGCGGATCGGACACCAGCGAGACCTCCGGAACGGCCAAGGGGCAGACGCCCCGGCGCGGCGGCGGCGCCCCCGGCACCCGGGGGCGGACCACCATCGCCGACGGCGTCGTGGAGAAGATCACCGGAATGGCGGCACGCGACGTCGCCGGTGTGCACGCGATGGGCAGCGGCATGTCGCGCACCTTCGGCGCCGTGCGCGACCGGGTCCCCGGTGGGACGAAGTCGGGGGTGACACGCGGGGTGAAGGCCGAGGTCGGCGAGAAGCAGACCGCCCTCGACCTGGAGATCGTCGTCGAGTACGGCGTGTCGATCGAGGACGTGGCCCGGGACGTGCGGGAGAACGTGGTCGCGGCGGTGGAACGGATGACCGGTCTCGAGGTCGTCGAGGTCAACATCGCGGTGAGCGACGTCAAGCTGCCCGACGAGGAGGACGAGGAACCGGAGCCCCGGATCAGGTGAGGGCGACCGTGAGGGAAGAGGACCGAGCGGTGAATGAGGGGAGCGCACCATGAGCATGGCCGTGGTCGGCATGATCGCCGGCATGGCACTGGGCTTCGCCGGCTACTTCGGCGGCTTCGGCGCCTTCCTGCTGGTGGCGGCCCTGGGGGCGGTAGGGTTCGTCGTCGGCCGCCTCCTGGAGGGGGACATGGACCTCGGTGACTTCTTCCGCAGCCGCGACGACCGGCGGCGGTGACCGGCGTGAGCGACGCGGCCGGCGAGGTCCTCCAGCCCCTGGCCCGAGTGGCGCCCGGCGAGCGCGGTGCCACCCGGATCGCCGACCGGGTCGTCGCCAAGATCGCCGCCCGGGCGGCACGCGAGGCGCTCGGCCCGTTGCACCCGGACGCGGCACGCCCGTACGCCACCGTCGTCGTCCACCACGACACCGCCCGTGTCAGCGTCCACCTGGAACTCGACTACCCGTGCGACATCGGCGCCCGCTGCGCCCGGGTGCGTCACCAAGTCGTCCAGCGGGTACGCGCGTTGGTGGGTATGGCGGTGCCGGAGGTCGCCGTCCGGGTGGAGCGGCTGCACCTGGCGGCGGAGTACGGCGCGAGGCACGGGAGGACGCGATGAGCGAGCCCCAGGGGGCCGGGACGGGAGAGGGCAGCACCCAGCGCCTGCCCGTCGTGGAACGCGGCACCGGGACGGAGACGGAACCGGGCCCGTACGAGTCCGGCGTCCCCGATGCGCCCGCCACCGGCCGGGCCGGCCGCTTCTGGTCCGCGCGCCGCGTCCCCGCCGGCATCGTCGCGCTCGTGCTCCTGCTGCTCTCCGGGGCCTTCCTGTACGACGTCGCCGCCGTGCGCGCCGGCCGGTCCGCCCTCGGCTGGCGCCGGGACCTGGCCCGGCAGCTCGCCGAACGGCCGGTCGACGACACATGGGTGCTGGTCGGCGCGGGAGTCGCCGCGGCCCTCGGGCTCTGGCTGCTCGTGCTGGCCCTCACCCCCGGGCTGCGCCGGCTGCTGCCGATGCGGCGCACCCACCCCGGCGTACGCGCCGGGCTGCACCGCGACGCCGCCGCCACGGTGCTGCGCGACCGGGCCATGGAGGTGTCCGGGGTGCAGGCGGCGCGGGTGCGGATGCGCCGCCGCAGGGCCCGGGTACGGGCGCTGTCGCACTTCCGGGAACTGGACGACGTACGGGCCGATCTTGACGGTGTGCTCGACGGAGCGGTGCTCGGCCTCGGCCTGGCCCGGCCGCCCGCCGTGTCGCTGCGGGTGAAGCGCCCCGGACGGAAGGGGTGAGCACGGTGCTCAGGACCGTGAACCGGGTACTGACCGGACTGGCCGGCCTGGTCCTGCTCGCGCTCGGCGGCGCGGTGCTGGCCGTGGGATTCGACGCGCCCGCGCCCTCCTGGTGGGTCCACCAGGGGCCGCACGACGTGCTGCTCAGCGACGCCGAACGCACCCGGTGGCGGGACGCCGGCTGGTGGTGGCCGGTCGTCATCGCCGCACTCGCCGTCCTGCTGCTGCTCGCCCTGTGGTGGCTGGTCGCGGTGGTACGCCGCCGCAGGCTCACCGAGGTCCTCGTCGACACCGGGGACGGCGAGGGCGCCACCCTGCGCGGCAGGGCGCTGGAGGATGTCCTTGCCGGTGAGGCGGACCGCGTGGACGGCGTCGAACGGGCCGGCGTGCGGCTCACCGGCCGCCGCGACGCTCCGGCGGCCCGGATCCGGCTGCTCCTCGCCCCTCACGTGGACCCCGGCACAGCTCTGTACGACCTCTCCACCCGGGCCCTGATCCACGCTCGCGACTCGGCGCACCTGCCGTCCCTCCCGGCGGAGGTCCAGCTGCGGGGCGTCAAGCACGGGGCCGAGCGGGTGAGCTGAGCCGGGCGGTCCGGCCGAGGGGGCCACCGGCCAACGGGACGCCCCCCGTTTGCTCCGTCCCCGCGACGCGCCCACGGTGTCCGCCGCCGGGCCGAACGGCTCGAACGGACCGGTGCCGGCACCCGCCGCCGGGCGCCCCGGTCGCACCGCCGGCCGGCCTCGCCGTCGCGTTCCCGTCCGCCCGGCGGCGCGACGCACGCTCCTCCACTGCCCCAAGGGCGTGGGAGACGCCCCACCACGTCGCACCGGGCGCCGACCACGTTCGGCCAACGCCGGTCGGCGCCCCGTCCGTCCTAGAACCCGTGCCGTACGCCGCCGTCCACCGGGAGCATGACGCCCGTGAGGTACGACGCCGCGGGGGAGAGCAGGAACGCGGACACGCGGCCGAACTCCTCCGGAGCACCGTAGCGGCGCAGCGGGATCCGGGACTCGGCGGCCGCCCTGGTCGCCTCCGGGTCGGCGGACAGCCCGTCCAGCTCGCGCACCCGGTCGGTGTCGACGCGTCCCGGCAGCAGGCCGACGACGCGGATGCCGCGCGGGCCCAGCTCGTCGGCGAGGGACTTGGCGAAGCCCGCGAGCCCGGGGCGCAGCCCGTTGGAGACGGTCAGGCCCGGGATCGGCTCGTGCACCGAGCCCGACAGCACGAAGCCGATCACCCCGCCCTCCGCCAGCTCGGCCGCCGCCGTCCGGGCCAGCCGCACCGCGCCGAGGAACACCGACTCGAACGCCGCCTGCCACTGCTCGTCCGTGGTGTCGGCGACGAACCCGGGCGGCGGCCCGCCCACGCTGATCAGCACGCCGTCGAAACGGCCGAAGCGCTCGCGGGCGGTCGCGACCAGCCGCCCGGCGGCCTCCGGGTCGGCGTTGTCGGCGGCGACCCCGACCGCGCCTGCCCCCAGCGCCGCGGCAGCCTGAGCGACGCTCTTCTCGTCCCGCCCCGTGACGACGACCTTCGCCCCGTCGGCGACCAGCTCGCGCGCGGCGGCGTTGCCCAGGCCCCGGGTGGCTCCCGTGACGACGTACACCCGGTCCTTCAGTCCAAGATCCATGGCCCTATCCTGCCTTCTCCTGCCCGAACAGGGCGAGGGCCGTGTTCACCAGGCCGACGTGGCTGAAGGCCTGCGGGAAGTTGCCGAGCTGGCGTCCGGCCACCGGGTCGTACTCCTCGGCCAGCAGCCCCACGTCGTTGGCGAGCCCCACCAGCCGCTCGAACAGCTCCCGCGCCTCCTTCGTCCGGCCGGTCGCGTGCAGGGCGTCCGCGTACCAGAACGAGCACACCAGGAACGTCCCCTCGCCGCCCGGCAGCCCGTCGACCCGGCGGCCCCCGGTGCTGTAGCGGCGCACCAGGCCGTCCCGGGTCAGCTCCGCGCCGATCGCGTCGACCGTGCCGACCACACGCGGGTCGTCCGGCGGCAGGAAGCCCACGCGCGGCACGAGCAGCAGCGAGGCGTCCAGCTCCCGCGAGCCGTAGTACTGGGTGAACGTGTTGCGCACCGGGTCGTAGCCCTTCTCGCACACCTCGCGGTGCACCTCGTCGCGCAGCGCCCGCCACCCGTCGAGGTCACCGCCACCCAGCTCGGGGTGGTCCTCCAGGGTGCGCACCGCCCGGTCCAGCGCCACCCACGTCATCACCTTCGAGTGCACGAACTGCCGGCGCCCGCCCCGCACCTCCCACAGTCCCTCGTCGGGCTCCCGCCACGCCGTGGCCAGGAAGTCCATCAGGGCGCACTGCAGCTCCCACATCTGCGGCCGCGGGCGCATCCCCGCCAGCCGGGCCAGCGAAAGGGAGTCCATGACCTCCCCGTACACGTCCAACTGGAGCTGGTTCACCGCGTCGTTGCCGACGCGGACGGGGGTGGACTCGGCGAAGCCGGACAGCCACGGCAGCTCGAACTCGGGCAGCCGCCGCTCGCCCGCGACGCCGTACATGATCTGCAGGTCGGCGGGGTTGCCCGCGACCGCGCGCAGCAGCCAGTCGCGCCAGGCCTCCGCCTCCTCCAGGTAGCCCGCCGACAGCAGGGCGCCCAGGGTGAGCGTGGAGTCGCGCAGCCAGCAGAAGCGGTAGTCCCAGTTGCGCACCCCGCCCGGCTCCTCGGGCAGCGAGGTGCTGGGGGCGGCCACGATGCCGCCGGTGGGCTTGTACGTGAGTGCCTTCAGCGTGATCAGGGAGCGGATTACGGCGTCCCGGTGCGGACCGTCGTAGCGGCAGTGGGCAGCCCACTCCCGCCAGTCCTCGACGCTGTGCTCCAGCGACATGTACGGGTCGATCAGTGGCGGCCGCGGTTCGTGCGAGGGGTGCCAGGTCAGCACGAACGCGACCTTCTCGCCCGCGGCCACGGTGAACTCCGCGTGCGTCCCGAAGTCCTCGCCCCACGTGTGCACCTCCGGCTCGCTGCGCAGCCACGCCGAGTCCGGCCCGGCGACGGCCACCCGGTGCCCGTCGGTCCGGCGCACCCACGGGACGATCGAGCCGTAGTCGAAGCGCAGCCGTAGCACGCTGTGCACGGTGACCTCGCCGCTCAGGCCCTCCACGATGCGCACGAGGTCGGGGGCGCGGTCGCGCTGGGGCATCAGGTCGGTGACGCGGACCGCACCGTCCTCGGTCTCCCACTCGGTGTCCAGGACGAGGGTGTCCGGCCGGTAGGCACGCCGCGTGCAGCGCTCCGCGCCCTTGGGGGCGATGCGCCAGTGGCCGTTGTCCTCGTCGCCGAGCAGCTTGGCGAAGCAGGCGGCCGAGTCGAAGCGGGGCAGGCAGAGCCAGTCCACGGAGCCGTCCGTGCCGACCAGGGCCGCGGTCTGCTGGTCGCCGATGAGCGCGTAGTCCTCGATGTCGGGGTGCACGGGTTGTCCTCTTCCCGGCCGCGGCCGGAGCAATCAAATCCGCCCGCACGCTCCCACCGCGCGGCTACACCGTCGCGGGTTCCGCCGCCGCGGGCCGCACGTCCTCGCCGGCCTCCCGCTCGCGCTTCTCGCGGCGGACCAGGAACCACCAGCCGACGGGGACGGCCGCGGCGAACAGCCACCACTGGATCGCGTAGGCGAAGTTCAGCGCGGCGTTCTCGTTGCCGGGCCTGCCGATCGGCTCCGGGGTGTCCTTCTTCGGCTCCGGCGTCTTCAGGACGACGTACCCGCCGAGCACCGGGGCGGCCAGGCGCTCGGCCTGCTGCTCGCTGTTGATGAGCATGATCTGCCGGTCCGGCAGGCCCTCGAGATCCTTGATGCCGCTCGCCTCGGTCGTCTCGTCGGGCATCAGCCGCCCGGTGACGGTGATCTCCCCCCGGGGCGGTGCGGGGATCTCGGGGAACTCCGTCTGGCTCGGGCCGTCCGCGGGGATCCAGCCCCGGTTCACCAGCATGACCTTGCCGTCGTCCAGCACGAACGGCGTCAGCACGTGGTAGCCGATGTTGTCGTCGCCGTCGGTGCGGCGGCGGACGACGACCTCGCGGTCCGTGTCGAAGCGGCCCTTCGCGGTGACGGTGCGGTACCGCTCACGCGTGGTGATCTTCTTGCCGGGTTCGGTCAGCGACTCCACGGGCACCGGCGACGCCTCGAGCGCACGCGCGACCAGGTCGTTCCGGGCGGTGCGCTCCTCGTAGCGGTGCATCTGCCAGAAGCCCAGCCGGATCATCGTGGGGATGAGCAGCACGGCGACCAGCGTGAGGATCACCCACTGGCGGGACAACAGGAAGCGGTACACGCATCGACGGTACCTTGACCGGGACGGGCCCTCGCGGGGAGGTCCCCGCGAGGGCCGCAGCCCCGCGCGGGCGGGGAGCACACGACCGACTCGCAGCGTCGTGGGGTCTACCGCGGGCCGTCCCCGCTTGGGCGGGAAGTACGTCCGACTTCGGAGCCGCGGCGTGGGTTCAACGACGGCTTCGCCCGGCGGTCACGCGAAGGGCTCACACCTTGTCGACGATCCCCGCCCTCCCCTCCGCGCGGGCGCAGTGGGCGCCGCAGAACCAGTGGCCGTCGACCTCGACGCCCTGGCCGATGATCTGCACCCGGCAGTGCTCGCAGATGGGGGCCATCCGATGGATCGCGCAGGAGAAGCAGTCGAAGACGTGCACCGCGCCCTGGGCGTGGACCTCGAAGGTCATTCCGTAGCTGTTGCCGCAGACTTCACATGTCGCCATGCGCCACAGGGTGGGCCGTCCTCGCGGACAAGGGCGGGCGGGCGCCTGGCGAGTCGCCCGGAATCACCCGTCCGTACGGCTCCGAGGGACCGCGTGCCTCAGGACCCGGTGTCCGCCGGCTCGACGTCGGCGAGCAGCTGCCCGAACGCCGCCTCGTCCACCACCGGCGTGCCGAACTGCCGGGCCTTGACCACCTTCGAAGTGCCCGAGTCCGGGTCGTTGGTGACGAGCAGGCTGGTCAGCCGGGACAGGCTGGTCGCGACGTGCAGCCCCGCCTCTGCGGCACGGTCCTCCAGCAGGTCCCGCTCGACGGAGGTGTCACCCGAGAAGGCGACCCGCATGCCCTGCTTGAGTCTTTTGCCCTCTTCGTACCGGCCCGGGTTGGGATAGGGGCATGCGGGCCTTTTGCGGGAGGGGCGCCAACTGTTCGGCCGGTAGCTGCCGTAGCTCGGCTGCTGCCCGATCCGGGGCGCGGGACGGTCCGACCACTCGGTCAGCGGCCGGCACTCGTGCAGCGGCAGCCGTACGCCCCCCGCCGCCGCGGCCAGCAGGCTCGGCCGGAACGCCTCCGCCAGCACCCGCGCGTCGTCCAGCGCGTGGTGCGCCCGCTGCTGCACGACGCCGAAGTGCGCGGCCAGCGACTCCAGCTTGTGGTTGGGCAGCGGCAGGTCGAGCGCCTTGGACAGGGCGATGGTGCACAGCCGTTGCCGCACCGGCGCCTCGCGCTTCGCGCGCGCGTACTCGCGGGCGATCATCTGCCAGTCGAAGACGGCGTTGTGCGCGACGAGGACCCGGCCGTCCAGCCGGGCCGCGAACTCCTCCGCGACGTCCGGGAAGAGCGGCGCGTCACGGAGTACGTCGTTCGTCAGACCGTGTATCCACACCGGCCCCGGGTCGCGCTGCGGATTGACCAGGGTGTACCAGTGGTCCTCGACCTCGCCGCGGGCGTCCAGCCGGTAGACGGCCGCCGAGATGATGCGGTCGTCGCGGGCCAGGCCGGTGGTCTCCACGTCGACGACCGCGTACCCCTGCGGATACGCGGCCGGCCACGCCGTGGCGGACGGCGCTGCGGTCGTACGGTCTTCGAGCATGGTCAATGAGGATACGGCCCGGGACCGACACTCCGGTCCGGCAGGTGCCCCGTGCCGTCAAGTCCTCGGCGCGGCGGGAGCGTTGCGGCACCTGGCGGGCGCACTCACCAGCGGATCGGCACCGGAAGCGCCGTCAGGAGCCCCGACACCGCGACCACCACGCCCAGCGCGACGACCTCCGCGCGCGCGGGGGAGCAGGCGGCCAGCGGGTCGGCGGCGCGGCCCAGCCGGACCCTGGCCCACAGCGCGAGGACGGCGACGGCGGCCACCAGCACCACCTTGGCGAGCAGGACGCGCCCGTACGCGGTGTCCGTGAGCTGGTCCAGGATCGTGCCGGCCGGCATCCGGCGCAGCGAACTGCACACGCCGGTCGCCGTGAGGGCCGCCAGCAGAAGGGCCGCCACGCGCGCGTAGAGCCCCAGCAGGGCGGGCCCCGCCTCGGCGTCCCGCCAACGCCGCAGCACCCGCAGCGCGTACAGCAGACCGCCCACCCACAGCGAGGCGCAGGTCAGATGGACGAGGGTCAGACCGGAGCCGAGCAGCGGGCTGTACTCGGTCGTGGGATGCGCGCGCAGCGGCTCCGCGACGATCACGGCGGCCAGCGGCCAGACCTGGAGCCCGGGCCGGCGGGAGGTCGCGCACAGCCAGGCCGCGAGGAACCCGTTGACCTCCACGAGCGCCAGCTTGCCGTCGCGGGAGGAGTAGAGGCCGCCGACGTCGACGTCGGCGGCCGAGCCCGGCACCAGGTTGCCCGTGGCCACGACCGAGGCCAGCCCCAGGGCGGCGACGAAACCGGCGGCCGCCGCGTACGGCGTCCAGCTGCGCGGCCGGTCCGGGGGAGCGCCGGGCAGGGACCGGGCCAGCCGGTTGACGAAGAGTTCGCCGAGCGGCACGCTCAGCGCGGCGAAGAGCACCGTGCGCAGCAGGCCGATGCCGCCGGTGCCGGGCGCCTCGGCCTCCCCGGTGCCGTGCAGCGCGGGGGACGGGCCGAGCACGGGTATCAGCGCGCCGAGGACCACCAGCACGAGTACGGCCGCGGCCCGGCCGGCGCCGGAGGGCCGCGAGTGCCGTCCGGTGCCGCCGCTCCGGGACGGGAGTCGTATCGAGGTCACCCCAGGATCTTCACCAAGTCGTCAGATCCGGGCAAGTTGCCCCTTCACGAGCCGCGCGCCACGTCGGTCGGCCGCAGCTCACCCTGGGCGAGGGCGACTTCGGCGACGTATGGGCAGGTCCTCGTAGGTGTCCAGCGCACAGATGCCGCCGCACGAGTGGGGCGGCGGGCCGGGTGGGACCGGTCCGCCGCCCCCGCGTCACGCGCGCGTAGCCGGTTACCAGGTCACCGCGTCCAGCGCGTCGGCCATGCCCCAGCCGTAGAAGCCGTTGCGGTTCTTCGGGCCCTCGCACACCGCGTCGACCTTGCCGTCGCCGTCGATGTCGTACGGCTTGGTGCACGCCGTGGCGTCGGCCTCGGCGTACAGCAGGGCCTTGACCATCGCCGGGGAGGCGTGCGGGTGCGTCGACTTGATGAGGGCGGCGACACCCGCGACGTGCGGGGAGGCCATCGACGTACCGGCCATGTAGCCCCACTTGCCGCCGGGCAGCGTGCCCAGGATCAGTCCGCTGGTGGCGGGCGGCTCGGGCGTCTGGTAGGCCGTCGAGTCGCCGCCGGGCGCGGCGATGTCGATGACGCCCCGGCCGTAGTTGGAGAAGGACGACTTGAGGCCCTTCGCACCGGTCGCCGCGACCGTCACGACCCCCGGCAACTGGGTCGGGATGTCCAGGCACTTCGACGGGTCGACCGTCCGGTCACCGGGCGTGGTGTCGTTCGGGGAGGACGGGTCGGTGATCTCGTCGGAGGTGAGGTCGTAGTTCTCGTTGCCGGCCGCGGCGACGTTGACCGCGCCCTTCTTCTCCGCGTACCGCGTGGCCCGCGAGACGGCCTCGACGAGCGCCTTCTGGTCCGGGTCGTCCTTGCAGTTGAAGTACCACGGGTCGGTGTAATAGCTGTTGTTGGTGACGTCCACGCCGTGCTCGGCGGCCCACATGAAGCCGCAGACCACGGCCTCGGTGTAGAAGAAGCCGTCGGGGTTGCCGACCTTGATGCCGGAGACCTTGACGCCGGGCGCCACACCGGTCATTCCGATGCCGTTCTTGGCGGCGGCTATCTCCCCGGCCACGTGGGTGCCGTGCGGGCTCTCCGAGGCGCTCGGCCGCCAGGCGCCGTCGGTGGTGTCCGGCTTGCCCGCGACGCAGTTGACGGAGGCCTCGCGGTCGAAGTTCGGGGCGATGTCCGGGTGGGTGTCGTCCACGCCGGTGTCCAGGACGGCGACGGTCACCCTGCTGCTGCCCAGCGACTTCTCGTGCGCCTTGTCCGCCTTGATGGCGGGCAGGTCCCACTGCAGTGACTCCAGCGGGTCCTGGCCCTCGGCCTTCGCGGAGGTGGCCTGCGCGGCGGCCAGCTCCTTTCCGCTCAGCACCTGCGGTGCGCCCGTGTCGGTCGTGGCGGCCGAGGGCAGCGGCGCGGTGCGGGTGGCACCGGCCGACTGCACGCCGCGCACCTTGCGCACGCTCTTGGCGAAGTCCGGGTTGGCGGAGTGGACGACGATCACGCCGATCCGGTCGTACGACGTGACGATCGTGCCGCCCGCCTTGGCTATCGCGCGCCGCACGGTGGCCGAGGGGCGGTGCCCCGGGGAGACGTTGACGACGTAGCTGAGCGAGGTCCCGTCGGTCGCCGCCGAGGGGGCGGACTCCACCGCGGGTGCCGCGGTGGCCGGGGTGCCCGGCAGGAACGCCAGCGACGCGGCCACGGCCAGGCCGGCCGGGATCGCGAGGGCACGACGGTGACGCGGGTGGGGTGCGGTCATGCGTGGTGTCTCCAGTCCGTCGGGAAAACTCGGGAAACGCGTGCGGAGCGCGGGCCACCCGGGAAACGCAGATGATCCATGGGGTCTCCACATCATCGGCAAACGGCACCTGCCCGAGACACGGGTACGGCTCGGGCAGGTACATGACGTAGTGGTGCAGGGTGAAGCTATCCCCGAAGTCGCTGGCCAGCAATGACCCGCTCAGGGTGACTTCGGAAAGTGCCGCGGGTGTTGAACCGGTCCCCCCGGGGCGCCGTGTCGTTGGGCAGGGAGCCCGAGCACGATCAGCCCCCGTGAATACACCGAGGTCCAGCCGTCATGTCCGTCGTACGAGGAGACTCCGTGGCCACCGACGCACCGCCCCCCTCGAAAGAGGAGCCCCCCTCGCAGGAGGAGCACCGTCTCCCCTCCGCCGAGGAGTTCTCCGAAGTGCAGCAGAGCGTTGAGTTCGCCGAACTGCGCCGCTCCTTCCGCTCCTTCGCGTTCCCGCTGACCCTCGCCTTCGTCGCCTGGTACCTGCTCTACGTGCTGCTGTCGAACTACGCCGGCGGCTTCATGGGCACCAAGCTCTTCGGCAACATCAACGTCGCGTTCGTCTTCGGCATCGCCCAGTTCGTCACCACGTTCCTCATCGCCTGGTGGTACTCGCGGCACGCCGCCGCGAAGCTCGACCCCAAGGCCGAGGCCATCAAGTCCCGGATGGAGGGCGGCGCATGAGCCCCGCACAGTCCGTATTCGCCGCCGAACTGGCCGCCAACGAGGCGAGCGAGCACCGGCCGCTGATCATCACGCTCTTCGCGGTCTTCGTCGCCGCGACGCTGTTCATCACCGTCTGGGCGGGCCGCCAGACCAAGGACGCCGCCGACTTCTACGCGGGCGGCCGCCAGTTCAGCGCCTTCCAGAACGGTCTGGCCGTCTCCGGCGACTACATGTCGGCCGCGTCCTTCCTGGGCATCGCCGGCGCCATCGCCCTCTTCGGCTACGACGGCTTCCTGTACTCCATCGGCTTCCTGGTCGCCTGGCTGGTCGCCCTGCTCCTGGTCGCCGAGCCGCTCAGGAACTCCGGCCGCTACACCATGGGCGACGTCCTCGCCTACCGCATGCGCCAGCGGCCGGTGCGCACCGCCGCCGGCACCTCCACGATCGTGGTGTCGATCTTCTACCTGCTGGCCCAGATGGCGGGCGCGGGCATCCTCGTCTCGCTGCTGCTCGGCATCACCTCCGACGCCGGCAAGATCCTCATCGTGGCCCTGGTCGGCGTCCTGATGATCGTGTACGTCACCATCGGCGGCATGAAGGGCACCACCTGGGTGCAGATGGTCAAGGCCGTGCTGCTGATCGGCGGCACCATCCTGATCACCTTCCTGGTGCTGCTGAAGTTCGACTTCAACGTCTCCGACCTGCTCGGCAAGGCCGCCGAGAACAGCGGCGCGGGCAGCTCCTTCCTGGAGCCCGGACTGAAGTACGGCGCCACCGGCACGTCCAAGCTGGACTTCATCTCGCTCGGCATCGCCCTGGTGCTCGGCACCGCTGGTCTGCCGCACATCCTGATCCGCTTCTACACGGTGCCCAACGCCAAGGCCGCCCGTAAGTCCGTCAACTGGGCGATCGGCATCATCGGCGCCTTCTACCTGATGACCATCGCCCTCGGCTTCGGAGCCGCCGCGCTCATCGGGAAGGACGAGATCATCGCGTCCAACCCGTCCGGCAACACGGCCGCGCCGCTGCTCGCGCTGCACGTGGGCGGCGTCGACTCGGCCTGGGGCGCGATCCTGCTCGCCACGATCTCGGCGGTGGCCTTCGCGACCATCCTCGCCGTCGTCGCGGGCCTCACCCTGGCCTCGTCCTCGTCCTTCGCGCACGACATCTACGCCAACGTCATCCGCAAGGGCCGGGCCACCGAGAAGGAGGAGATGCGGGCGGCCCGCTGGGCGACCGTGTTCATCGGCATCGTCTCCATCGCGCTCGGCGCGCTCGCCCGCGACCTGAACGTGGCCGGCCTGGTCGCCCTGGCCTTCGCCGTCGCCGCCTCGGCCAACCTGCCGACGATCCTCTACAGCCTGTTCTGGAAGAGGTTCACCACCCAGGGCGCCCTGTGGTCGATCTACGGCGGCCTCATCGTCGCCGTCGGCCTGGTGCTGTTCTCGCCCGTGGTCTCCGGCGACCCGAAGGCGATGTTCCCGGACGTCGACTTCGCCTGGTTCCCGCTGCAGAACCCGGGGCTCATCTCGATCCCGTTCGGCTTCCTCATGGGCTGGCTCGGCACGATCCTGTCCAAGGAGAAGCCCGACGAGGCGAAGTACGCGGAGCTGGAAGTCAGGTCCCTGACCGGCACCGGAGCGCACTGACGCCCCCGGCCCGACCGTTGCCGACGCGGCCGCTCGTAGATCCCTACGACGCGGCCGCGTCCCGCGTCGTGGTTTCGGGCGGCTGTCGATGTCGGACCGGTCACGTAGGCTCGACGGTGGCGGAGGAGACAAACGCTCCGCCGATCCGCGTCGAGGGAGGGGGCCACGTGCTCATCGACACCTACGGCCGAGTGGCCACCGACCTGAGGGTCTCGCTCACCGACCGCTGCAATCTGCGCTGTACCTACTGCATGCCCGAAGAGGGCCTGCAGTGGCTCGCCAAGCCCGACCTGCTCACGGACGACGAGATCGTCCGCCTCATCGACATCGCGGTCACCTCCCTCGGCATCGAGGAGGTCCGCTTCACCGGCGGGGAACCGCTGCTGCGCCCCGGTCTGGTCGGGATCGTCGAGCGCGTCGCCGCCCTCGCCCCGCGCCCCCAGATGTCGCTGACCACCAACGGCATCGGCCTCAAGCGCACGGCCGCGGCCCTGAAGGCGGCGGGCCTGGACCGGGTCAACGTCTCCCTGGACACCCTGCGCCCGGACGTCTTCAAGACCCTCACCCGGCGCAACCGCCACCAGGACGTCCTGGAGGGCCTGGAAGCCGCCCGCGAGGCCGGACTGACCCCGGTCAAGGTCAACAGCGTCCTGATGCCGGGGCTCAACGACGACGAAGCCCCCGACCTGCTCGCCTGGGCCGTCGAGCACGACTACGAACTGCGCTTCATCGAGCAGATGCCCCTGGACGCCCAGCACGGCTGGAAGCGCGAGGGCATGATCACCGCCGGTGACATCCTGACCTCCCTGCGCACCCGCTTCGAGCTGACCGCGGAGGGCGCCGGGGAGCGCGGCTCGGCCCCCGCCGAACGCTGGCTGGTCGACGGTGGCCCGCACCGCGTCGGCGTCATCGCTTCCGTCACCCGCCCGTTCTGCTCGGCCTGCGACCGCACCCGGCTGACGGCCGACGGTCAGGTGCGCACCTGCCTGTTCGCCACCGAGGAGACCGATCTGCGCGCGGCCCTGCGCTCCGACGCCCCCGACGAGGAGATCGCCCGCATCTGGCGCCTGGCCATGTGGGGCAAGAAGGCGGGCGCGGGCCTGGACGACCCGACGTTCGTACAGCCGGACCGCCCGATGTCGGCGATCGGGGGCTAGGCGGGCCCGGACCCGCCGGAGACCTCCCGGGCCTCCCACTCGGCGAGCGGGACCACGTCCTTCAGGAAACCCCGCACCCCGAGGAACCGGGACAGGTGCTCGCGGTGCTCGTCGCACGCGATCCACGTCTTGCGGCGCTCCGGAGTGTGGAGCTTCGGGTTGTTCCACGCCAGTACCCACACGGCGGCGGTCCGGCAGCCCTTGGCGGAGCAGATCGGGGTGGTTTCGTCACTCACGGTTTCTTCTCACAGGTCCCCACACATGGCGACGCCGAGCAGCCACGGGGGGAGCTGCCCGGCGTCGGTCCGTCGCTCCGACGGGGGATGCGGAGCGCGTACGAAGTATGTCACGGCCCATCCTTCCCCGGGCACGGAACAACACGAATTTCATCTGAGCATTTCTTCGGCCTGGCGTGGAATCGACGCCGCCCGGAGGGGGCGCCGCGGTCACGGCCGACCGCGTGACTCACCGGCCGCGTGCGGCCCCGGATCGGCCGTGGCGCCTTCCGGGACGGATTCCGCCGCGCCGTTCCCGGCCCGCGGCGGCGTGATCATCGGCGGGGTCGGCGCCGTCACGAACGTCGACGGCAAGGATGGCGCGTTCTCACGCCCCGCGTTGGCGATCACCACCGCGATGTACGGGAGCGCCGCGCCGAGGATCAGGGCCGCGATCGCGACGTGCCGTTCCACGTTCCACAGGCAGACCGCGAGGATCACCGACAGCGTACGGATCGACATCGAGATGACGTACCGGCGCTGCCGCCCGCGCACGTCCTCCTGGAGGCCGGTCCGGGCCCCGGTGATCCGGAACACCTCGGCACTGCCGCCGGCACTCTGCTTCCGCATCTGGTTCCACCATCCGCCCGTATCGGACTCTCCCCGCCCCGCTCTCGTCCGAGGCCGCTCGGGGACGCAGGTCCCGGACAACTCACCACGTTACGCCGCGTCTGCGCCGTCCACGAGACCGGGGCACCCCCCGGTCGGACCGCACCGCGTGCGCCGCCCGGCGCGGGCGCCGGTACCCCGTTCGGCCGTACGCGGCATGCGCCGTACGAGGTACGCCCGAACACTGGTGGCAATGCTCGCGTAGAGCCGGACGAGGAGGCAGCCATGGGCTGGTTGTGGGCGATCATCGTGGGATTCGTGCTCGGCTTGATCGCCAAGGCGATCATCCCCGGAAAGCAGCACATGCCGCTGTGGCTCACCACCATCTGCGGCATGATCGGCGCGATCATCGGCAACGCGATCGCCCGCGCGGCCGGCGTCGAGGCCACGGCCGGCATCGACTGGTGGCGGCACCTGTTCCAGCTGGTGGCGGCGATCATCGTGGTCGGCCTCGGCGACGCGGCCTACACGTCGGCGCGCGGCAGCAGGCGACGCGGACGGGCCTGACCGCACCACCCCGAACGGCGAAGGGGCGGTCCCGGGCCTGACCGCACCACCCCGTACGGCGAAGGGGGGTGGCCCCGGCGGCACTCGGCCCGCCGGGACCGCCCCTCACGCGTGCGCCCGCTCAGGCGCCGGTGACCTCCACCGCGGCCAGGTTCTTCTTGCCGCGGCGCAGCACCAGCCAGCGCCCGTGCAGCAGGTCCTCCTTGGCGGGGACGGCGTCCTCGCCGGCGACCTTGGCGTTGTTCACGTAGGCGCCACCCTCCTTCACCGTGCGGCGCGCGGCGGACTTGCTGGCCACCAGACCGACCTCGGCGAACAGATCCACGACCGGGGCCGGCTCGGCGACCCGGACGTGCGGCAGCTCGGACAGGGCCGCCGCCAGCGTCCGCTCGTCCAGCTCGGCCAGGTCGCCCTGGCCGAAGAGGGCCTTGGACGCGGCGATCACGGCGGCCGTCTGGTCGGCGCCGTGCACCAGCGTCGTCAGCTCCTCGGCCAGCGCGCGCTGCGCGGCCCGCGCCTGCGGACGCTCCTCGGTCTGCCGCTCCAGCTCCTCCAGCTCCGCGCGGGAGCGGAAGGACAGGATGCGCATGTACGTCGAGATGTCCCGGTCGTCCACGTTCAGCCAGAACTGGTAGAACGCGTACGGCGTGGTCATCTCCGGGTCGAGCCAGACGGCGCCGCCCTCGGTCTTGCCGAACTTGGTGCCGTCCGCCTTGGTCATCAGCGGCGTCGCGTAGGCGTGGACCGACGCGTCCGGCTCGAGCCGGTGCAGCAGGTCGAGGCCGGCCGTGAGGTTGCCCCACTGGTCGCTGCCGCCCTGCTGCATCGTGCAGCCGTACCTCCGGTAGAGCTGGAGGAAGTCCATCGCCTGGAGCAGCTGGTAGCTGAACTCCGTGTAGCTGATGCCCTCCGAGGACTCCAGGCGCCGGGCGACGGAGTCCTTGGTCAGCATCTTGTTGACCCGGAAGTGCTTGCCGATGTCCCGCAGGAACTCGATCGCCGACAGGCCCTCGGTCCAGTCGAGGTTGTTGACCATCACCGCGGCGTTCTCGCCCTCGAAGGACAGGAACGGCTCGATCTGGCCGCGCAGCCGCTGGACCCAGCCGGCGACGGTCTCCGGCGAGTTCAGCGTGCGCTCCGCGGTCGGGCGCGGGTCGCCGATCTGACCCGTGGCCCCGCCGACCAGCGCCAGCGGCCGGTGCCCGGCCTGCTGGAGCCGTCGCACCGTGAGCACCTGCACCAGGTGCCCCACGTGCAGCGACGGCGCGGTCGGGTCGAAACCGCAATAGAACGTGACGGGACCGTCCGCGAGCGCCTTGCGCAAAGCGTCCTCGTCGGTGGACTGGGCGAACAGCCCGCGCCACTTCAGCTCGTCGACGATGTCCGTCACGGTTCTCGCGTCTCCTACGTGCTCATGCGTGCGTGATGATCTTCAGGCAGTCGGGTGACGGCCGCCTACGAGGTTATACGCCCTGACTGACAGAGCTCATATTGAAATCGGGGACCCGCAGCGCCGGCATCGCGGCCCGGGTGAACCAGTCGCCCCACTCCCTGGGCAGCGTCTTCTCCGTGCGCCCCGCCTCCGAGGCCCGCCCCAGCAGGTCCACCGGCGACTCGTTGAACCGGAAGTTGTTCACCTCGCCGACGACCTCGCCGTGCTCGACGAGATAGACGCCGTCCCGGGTCAGCCCGGTCAGCAGCAGGGTCGCCGGGTCCACCTCGCGGATGTACCAGAGGCAGGTCAGCAGCAGGCCGCGCTCCGTGCCCGCGACCATCTCGTCCAGGGAACGGTCCGGGTCGCCGCCGTCCAGGATCAGGTTGCCGATCGCGGGCGCCACCGGCAGCCCGGTCAGACCCGCGCTGTGCCGGGTGGTCGTCAGCCGGTGCAGCTCGCCCGCCCGGATCCAGTCGGTCGCCGCCACCGGCAGTCCGTTGTCGAACACCGACTGGTCGCCGCCCGAGGAGTGCGCGACCACGAACGGCGCGCTCTCCAGGCCGGGCTCGTGCGGATCACTGCGCAGCGTCAGCGGCAGCGCACCCAGCCGCTCGCCGACCCGGGTGCCGCCGCCGGGCTTGGAGAACACCGTGCGCCCTTCGACCGCGTCCCGCCCCGAGGCCGACCAGTACTGGTAGATCAGCAGGTCCGCGACCGCCGTGGGCGGCAGCAGCGTCTCGTACCGCCCGGCGGGCAGCTCCACCCGCCGGGCGGCCCAGCCGAGCCGTACGGCCAGGTCGGCGTCGAGGGCCGCGGGGTCGACGTCCTTGAAGTCCCGCGTGGCCTGCCCCGCCCACGCCGACCGGGTCCGGTCCGGCGACTTGGCGTTCAGCTCCAGCGTCCCGTTCGGCTGGTCGTGCCGCAGCCTGAGCCCCGTCGACGTGCCCACGTACGTCGACGTCATCTCGTGGTTCGCGAACCCGTACAGCTCCCGGCCGCCCGCACGCGCGCGTGCGAACGCCTCGCCGAGGGCCGGCGCGAAGTCGGCGAACACCGCCGACGAGGTCTCGGCGGGCGCGTCGGTGAAGTCCGGCGACCCCGGCCCGCCCGGGACCAGCGGCTGCGCGTCCTCGGCCGGACCGGCACCCCGCGCGGCGGCCTCGGCGGCGCGCACCAGGGGCTCCAGCTCGTCCACGGTCACGGCCGAGCGCGACACCACACCGGACGCCGTGCCCTGCTGCCCGTCGACGGTGGCGACCACCGTCAGCGTGCGCCCGCGCGTGACGCCGTTGGTGGTGAGGGCGTTGCCCGCCCAGCGCAGGTTGGCGGTGGACTCCTCGTCGGCGATGACGACGCACCCGTCGGCCCGGGACAGCTCCAGCGCCCGCTCGACGATCTCGTGCGGCTTGCTGCTGCGGACGCTCATCGACCGGCCTCCTGCGTCGTGTTCAGAATGTTGACTCCCTTGAAGAGGGCGGACGGGCAGCCGTGGGACACGGCCGCGACCTGCCCCGGCTGGGCCTTGCCGCAGTTGAAGGCACCGCCCAGGACATACGTCTGCGGCCCGCCGACGGCAGCCATGGACCCCCAGAAGTCGGTGGTCGTCGCCTGGTACGCCACGTCCCGCAGCTGACCGGCGAGCCGCCCGTTCTCGATCCGGAAGAAGCGCTGACCGGTGAACTGGAAGTTGTAGCGCTGCATGTCGATGGACCAGGACCGGTCGCCGACGACGTAGATCCCGCGGTCGACGCCCCCGATCAGGTCCTCGGTCGACAGCCCGCCCGGATCCGGCCGCAGCGACACGTTGGCCATGCGCTGCACCGGCACGTGCGCGGGGGAGTCGGCGTAGGCGCATCCGTTGGACCGCTCGAAACCGGTGAGCCGCGCGATCCGCCGGTCGAGCTGGTAGCCCACCAGCGTGCCGTCCTTCACCAGGTCCCAGGACTGGCCCTCGACGCCCTCGTCGTCGTACCCGACGGTCGCCAGGCCGTGCTCGGCGGTGCGGTCGCCGGTGACGTTCATCAGCTCCGAGCCGTAGCGCAGCTTGCCGAGCTGGTCGAAGGTGGCGAAGGAGGTCCCGGCGTAGGCCGCCTCGTAGCCGAGGGCGCGGTCCAGCTCGGTGGCGTGGCCGATGGACTCGTGGATGGTCAGCCACAGGTTCGACGGGTCCACGACCAGGTCGTACAGCCCCGCCTCGACACTCGGCGCCCGCATCTTCTCGGCCAGCAGCTCCGGCATCTCGGCCAGCTCGGCGTCCCAGTCCCAGCCGGTCCCGGTCAGGTACTCCCAGCCGCGCCCGGCCGGCGGCGCCAGCGTGCGCATGGAGTCGAACTCTCCGCTGGAGTCGTCCACCGACACAGCGGTGAGCACGGGGTGCAGCCGCACCCGCTGCTGCGTCGTCGTGGTCCCGGCGGTGTCGGCGTAGAACTTGTTCTCGTGCACGGTGAGCAGCGAGGCGTCCACGTGGTCGACCCCGTCGGCCGCCAGCAGCCGCGCGCTCCAGTCGGCCAGCAGCGCCGCCTTCTCCGCGTCGGGCACGCCGAAGGGGTCGATCTCGTACGCCGAGACCCAGGTCTTGTCGGCGTGCACGGGCTCACCCGCCAGCTCGACCCTTTCGTCCGACCCCGCCGCCTTGATCACCTGTGCCGACAGCTTCGCCATCGCCACCGCCTGCGAGGCGACCCTGGCGGCGGCGTCCAGGGTCAGGTCCACGCCGGACGCGAAACCCCACGTGCCGCCGTGCACCACCCGCACCGCGTACCCGAGGTCGGTGGTGTCCGAGGACCCGGCGGGCCTTGCGTCCCTGAGCCGCCACGACGCGTTGCGCACCCGCTCCAGCCGGAAGTCGGCGTGCTCCGCACCGAGCGCCCTCGCCCGGGCGAGGGCGGCGTCGGCGAGGGCGCGTAGAGGGAGTGCCGTGAAGGCTTCGTCGATGCTGTGAGGCACCTGTGTCTCTTTCTGTCGACGTGACCGGTCGTCTGCCGCGACACCGGGGGCTGCGCCGCATCATGTCGCGTCCGCGGTCCGGCGACCACACCTTTCCCGTCGCACCCGGGACCGGTTCTGTAGGGACCCGACAGAGAGCCCCGTAAGCCACTGTGGGTGCCCGAGTCTTTGGGGGAGGCCGGGGACCGATAGATTTTCGAGGAAGCCGCCTGCCGTCGCCGTCCGCCGTACGGGTGACCGGGCGGGTGGACGACCGCTAGGGAAAGGGTGATCCGTTGAGCCGCTCGGTTCTCGTCACCGGAGGAAACCGGGGCATCGGCCTCGCCATCGCCCGCGCTTTCGCCGACGCCGGCGACAAGGTCGCGATCACGTACCGCTCGGGTGAGCCGCCGGAGGGCTTCCTGGCCGTCAAGTGCGACATCACCGACACCGAGCAGGTGGAGCAGGCCTACAAGGAGATCGAGGAGACGCACGGTCCCGTCGAGGTCCTGATCGCCAACGCCGGCGTCACCAAGGACCAGCTCCTGATCCGCATGTCCGAGGAGGACTTCACCTCCGTCCTCGAGACCAACCTCACCGGCACCTTCCGCGTCGTCAAGCGCGCCAACCGCGCCATGCTGCGCGCCAAGAAGGGCCGCGTCGTCCTCATCTCGTCGGTGGTCGGGCTCCTCGGCTCCGCGGGGCAGGCGAACTACGCCGCCTCCAAGGCCGGCCTGGTCGGCTTCGCGCGCTCCCTCGCCCGTGAGCTGGGGTCGCGCAACATCACCTTCAACGTCGTCGCGCCGGGCTTCGTCGACACCGACATGACCAAGGTGCTCACCGACGAGCAGCGGGCGAACATCGTGTCGCAGGTGCCGCTGGGACGGTACGCGCGGCCCGAGGAGATCGCCGCGACGGTGCGGTTCCTCGCCTCGGACGACGCCTCGTACATCACTGGAGCCGTCATTCCCGTTGACGGCGGACTGGGAATGGGTCACTGATCACCATGAGCGGAATTCTCGAGGGCAAGCGCGTCCTGATCACCGGTGTGCTGATGGAGTCCTCCATCGCCTTCCACGCCGCGAAGCTGGCCCAGGAGCAGGGTGCCGAGATCATCCTGACCGCGTTCCCGCGGCCGACGCTGACCGAGCGCATCGCCAAGAAGCTGCCCAAGCCCACCAAGGTCATCGAGCTGGACGTCACCAACGACGAGCACCTCGCCCGGCTCGCGGACGTCGTCGGCGAGGAGCTGGGCGGTCTCGACGGCGTCGTGCACTCCATCGGCTTCGCCCCCCAGGACGCGCTCGGCGGCAACTTCCTGAACACGCCGTTCGAGTCGGTGGCCACGGCCATGCACGTCTCGGCGTACTCCCTGAAGTCGCTGACCATGGCCTGCCTGCCGCTGATGCAGAACGGCGGCTCGGTCGTCGGCCTCACCTTCGACGCGCAGTACGCCTGGCCGCAGTACGACTGGATGGGCCCGGCCAAGGCCGCGCTGGAGGCCACGAGCCGCTACATGGCCCGTGACCTCGGCAAGCAGAACATCCGCTGCAACCTGGTCTCGGCGGGCCCGATCGGTTCCATGGCCGCCAAGTCCATCCCGGGGTTCAGTGACCTGGCCGCCGTGTGGGACAGCCGTTCCCCGCTGGAGTGGGACCTGAAGGACCCGGAGCCGGCCGGCCGCGGCATCGTCGCGCTGCTCAGCGACTGGTTCCCGAAGACCACGGGCGAGATCGTCCACGTCGACGGCGGTCTGCACGCCATCGGCGCCTGACCGGCCGCCTCGCCGAGGGCCCGCGTCCCGTGCACGGCCGTGTACGGGGTGCGGGCCCTCGGCTTTGCGCTCGTCCGCCCGTTCGCGTGTTCGCCGTTGGTCATTCCGTCGTCGCCCGAGTGGCGCCCGTGACGCCCGGCCCGGGCGCGAGTCAGTCGTCCGAGGGCGGGTCGAACAGCCCCGGACGGCACACGAACGGATAGGCCGCGGCCTCCTCCGCCGCCGTCGCCGCGTCACCCGCGCGGATCGCGTCCACCAGCCGGCCGTGGTCCATGTGCGACGCCGGGGACATGCCCTCGCCCACGTCGCCCCGCAGCCAGTCCCGCAGCACCTCGCTCAGGTCCGCGTACATGGCGGTCAGCACGTCGTTGTGCGAGGCGGCCACGACCGCCAGGTGGAACGTGGCGTCCGCCGCCACGAACGCCTCCGCCTCGCCCGACTCCCAGGCCTCCTCCCGGCGCAGCAGCAGGGCGTCGATCTGCTTGAGGTCCTTCTCCGTACGCCGCTCGGCGGCCAGGCGCGCGGCGGCCGACTCCAGCGTGGAACGCAACTCGGCGATGTGCCGGGGTTCGGCGCCGGCGAAGCGGCGCTGCATGACGCCGGCCAGCTCGCTGGTCGCCACGACGTACGTGCCCGAGCCCTGGCGGATGTCCAGCAGCCCGTTGTGCGCGAGCGCGCGGACCGCTTCACGGACCGTGTTCCGGGCGACGCCGAGCTGCTCGACCAGTTCGGGCTCCGTGGGGATGCGGGAACCGACCGGCCACTCGCCCGAGGCGATCTGCTGCCGCAGCGTGGCGATGACCTGCTCGGACAGGGCCGAACGACGGGGATGGCTCAGTGGCATGGCTCACCTTCGCACACGAGCGGACGAGCGTGTGGACAACCAATCATCCCATGATTCTATGATGGGCCTCATGGCTAGTGACGAAACCCGGACCGAGACACGTACGGAGGCGAGTACGGAGGCGAGCAGGGACGTGCGCGCCGAGACGCGCGCGGAGAGCCGGAGGAACGAGGTACCCGGCGAGGCGCCCGCCACGCGCGCGTGGACGCCGTGGCCGACCCGGCTGCTCATCGTCGGCATCGTCCTGGCCGCGCTGAACCTGCGCCCCGCCATCACCAGCCTGGGCGCGCTCCTGGAAGAGGTCCGCGACGGGCTCGGCATGAGCGGCAGCGTCGCCGGACTGCTCACCTCCGTGCCCCCGCTCTGCTTCGCCGTCTTCGGCGTCACCGCCCCCCGGCTGGCCCGCCGCTTCGGGCCCGGAGCGGTGGTCTGCGCCGGCATGGTCGCCATCACCGCCGGCCTGCTGCTACGCCCGTACGTCGGCGGCACGGGCGGCTTCCTGGCCGCCACCGCCCTGGCGCTGATGGGCATCGCGGTCAGCAACGTCCTGATGCCGGTCATCGTCAAGCGCTACTTCCCCGACCGCGTCGGTTCCATGACCGGCCTGTACTCGATGGCCCTCGCCTTCGGCACCTCCGTCGCCGCCGCGGCGACCGTGCCCGTGACGAACGCGCTGGGCGGCCACTGGCAGCCCGGTCTCGCGGTCTGGGCCGTACTGCCGGCCCTGGCCGTCGTGCCGTGGCTCCCCTTCGTGCGGAACCGGAAGGCGCCGACGGCCGCCGGACCGTCCACGTCGGAGCCGCGGCGGGAGAGCGCCCGGCCCGCCGAGAAGCCGGCGGACCAGCCCCCGCTGCGGATCACCCGCAGCCGTACGGCCTGGGCGCTCGCCGTCTTCTTCGGCCTCCAGGCCACCGCCGCCTACATCACGATGGGATGGATGGCGCAGATCTTCCGTGACTCGGGCGTCTCCGCCGGCACCGCCGGGCTGCTGCTCGCCGTCATCATGGTGATGGGCGTGCCGCTCGCCTTCGTCATCCCCCGCGTGGCGTCCCGCCTGCCCCACCAGGGCCCGATCGTGCTCGCCCTGGGCCTGTGCGGACTCGCCGGATACGCCGGTCTGTACTTCGCCCCGGTCGGCGGCGCCTGGGCCTGGGCCCTGCTGCTCGGCGTCTCCAACTGCGCCTTCCCGCTCGCGCTGACCATGGTCGGCATGCGGGCCAGGACGGGCGCGGGCGTCGCCCAGCTGTCCGCCTTCGCGCAGAGCACCGGCTACCTGATCTCCATCCCGGGTCCCCTCCTGGTGGGCGTCCTCTACCAGCACAGCGGCGGCTGGGGACTGCCGATCGCGCTGATGAGCGCGCTGATGGTGCCGCAGATCGTGGTGGGCGTCCTGGCGGGGCGCGACCGCACGGTGGAGGACGAGGCGGCCCGCTGAGCCCGGCGGGCGGTGCGCCGCTCCCGGCGGCCGGTCCGCCGGGAGCGGCGGGTGGGTCGCCGGGAGCGGTCCGCGCGGGGAATGCGAGACTTGCCGTATGCCAGTCCTCGATCCGAACCCCCAGCACGGCCAGAAGAAGATGCTGATCGTCTTCGGCTCCTTCCTCGCGATCTTCGTGATCATCGGCGTTATCGCGACCATCGCCTCTCCGTGACGCCGCCCTCCCCGAGTGGATGGTGGGGTTAACCCCCCGTCCCCTAGGGGGCGGGGGTCAGGGTCAAGTGGGTGGACCTCCGGATGGGTTGGGCCCCGCGGATTCCGTAACTTCGAGATGTGCCCGCGACAGGCGGGCCGCGGAGCACGGACCAGGGACGCCCGAAGACCAGCGGAGGCACTCATGTCGGCCCCTCTTCAGACCCGGCCTCCCCAGGCGACCCGGGGCGGCGTCGACATCCGGCTGCCCTGGTGGGCCGTGGCCCTGCCCGTGCTGGCCTTCGTCGCGCTGTTCCTGCTCATCCTCAATCCCGCCGACGCCCACGCGGCCGCCGAGCAGCCCGCGATAGCGCACCTGCTGGAGCGGGTGGAGCAGCTGACCGCACGCTGAGCGCCGACCGCGCTCCGTCACGGGCCTCCCGCCCTCCGTGGTGAATACGCATGTCAACTCCCAGAGCCCCGTGGCCTGTTTCATGCGAAGCTGGATGCCATGAGCGTCGCAGAACCCCGCAGGATTGTTCTCTTCCGGCATGCGAAAGCCGACTGGCCACAGGTGAGCGACCACGAGCGGCCGCTCGCCGACCGGGGCCGCATGGACGCCGCGGAGGCCGGGCGTCGGCTCGCGGACACCGGAGTCCCCTTCGACCAGGCCCTGTGCTCCACCGCGATTCGGACCCGGGAGACCTGGAAGCTCGCCGTCCAGGAGTTCCCGCACCGGCCGAAAACCGTCTATGAGGAGCGGATCTACGAGGCCTCGCCCGGCGAGCTGATCGCCGTGCTCAACGAAACCCCCGACGACCTGTCGAACGTGCTGGTGATCGGCCACAACCCGGGCATGGAGGCACTGACCGAGATCCTCGCCGGCTCCGCCGAGGCCGAGGTCCGCGAGCGGATCAGCCGCCGGGGCTTCCCGACCGCCGCCTTCGCCGTTCTGACCTTCACGGGCTCCTGGAAGGACGTGGAGCCCGGCACGGCCACCCTGGTCGACTACTGGGCACCGACCGACTGACCGCATCCGCGGCACGGGGCCCGGCGCCCTCGAGGGCCGGGCCCGCGCCGTGCCGGGCTTCCGCCGTGCCGGGCTTCCGCCGTGCCGGGCTTCCGCCCGTCCCGCCGCCTCCGCCGTGCGGTTCTCCGACCGTCAGAGCCGCTCGGGGGAGAGACCGAGGCTGTCGCCGAGACCCTCGTCCAGCGTGTCCGCGGCCTCGACCTCCTCGCGGGTGATGCCCAGCAGATACAGCACCGTGTCCAGGAAGGGCACGTTCACCGCGGTGTGCGCCGCCTCGCGCACCACCGGCTTGGCGTTGAAGGCGACGCCCAGCCCGGCCGCGTTCAGCATGTCCAGGTCGTTGGCGCCGTCGCCGATCGCCACGGTCTGCGACAGCGGTACGCCCGCCTCGGCGGCGAACCGGCGCAGCAGCCGCGCCTTGCCCGCCCGGTCCACGATCTCCCCGGTCACCCGGCCGGTCAGCCTGCCGTCGACGATCTCCAGCGTGTTGGCCTGCGCGAAGTCCAGCCCCAGCTGCTCCCGCAAGGCGTCGGTGACCTGGGTGAAGCCGCCGGAGACGACCCCCACCTGGTAGCCGAGCCGCTTCAGGGTGCGGATCAGGGTGCGGGCGCCCGGCGTCAGCCGCACTTCGGCGCGCACCTTGTCCACCACCGAGGCGTCCAGGCCCGCCAGCAGGGCCACGCGCGCGTGCAGCGACTGCTCGAAGTCCAGCTCCCCGCGCATCGCGGCCGCGGTCACCTCGGCGACCTTGTCCTCGCAGCCGGCGTGGGCGGCGAACAGCTCGATGACCTCGTCCTGGATCAGCGTGGAGTCCACGTCCATCACGACCAGGCGCTGCGCCCGCCGGTGCAGCCCCGCCGCGACCACCGCGATGTCCACGCCGAGCGCCGCCGCCTCGGTGGCCAGGGCCGTGCGCAGCGGTTCGGTCTCCACGCCGGAGACGGCGAACTCGACCGCGGTCACCGGGTACTTGGCCAGCCGGAAGATACGGTCGATGTTGCTGCCGGACTCGGTGATCCGGGCCGCTATGGCGGCGGTCGCCTCCGCGGTGAGCGGGTGCCCCAGCACCGTGACCAGGGAGCGGCCGAAGCCGCGCGGCCGGTTGTCGCCGATGCCGGAGATGATCTCCGCCTGCAGCTTCAGCGACTCCGCCCAGCTGTGGACGGTCGCCCGGAGATCGCCCTCCAGGCCGCGGGGCGGCTCGGTCACGAGCGCGCACAGCACGATCCGGCCACGGGTGACGACCTGCTCGATGTCGACGACGTCGACGGAGTAGGCGGCGAGGGTGTCGAACAGGCCGGCCGTGATGCCGGGCCGGTCCTTGCCGAAGATCTTGACGAGAAGCGTGGGAACGTCAGAGGTCTGCGTAGCGCTCATGGTGTTCCCACCGTATCCGGCACCCGGTGCCGCCCGCTCCCGAGGTCCGCCTGGCGGACAGTCGGCGCGGGGAGGCGCGCGGGTCCACACGGCAGGGGCGGCAGCGGGGTTCGGTCCCGGCGCACCCGGAGCCCCGATGCCTACTTCGCACCGTACGGACACCAAGGGCGCCGTGCGGCCCGGCCTCCGCACGTTCCGCCCAAGTGGGCGGGGGACAGGTGCTCCGCACCCCGGGCGGTGCGACGCGGCACGATGACTGCCGGCGGCTGCCCTTCACTGTCCGTCCCGGGGTCGTCGCGGCGGGGCGGGAGGAGGCGGCGGAGGGGGCGGCGGACGTTCGCCCCAGGGCCGGGACGGGGGGCGCTCCCTCGGCTTTGGCGGCCGTCGCGGCGTTCCCGGCGGCGGGGCGAGCGGCCCGGCCACCGTGGGAGCTCCGTACACGTCCTCGTCTGCCTGCCGATCCGTCCCCTCATCAGCCCACCGGTCCGGCGCGGTGTCGACGGTGAACCCGACGGCGGCCCGGGCGTCGACGAGGTCGCCGATCCGGTCGGGCAGCAGCCCGCCGATGTCGCCGCCCACGTCACCGAGCCCCGGAATCTCCAGCCCACCGCCACCGCCGTCGCCCCCGGGCAGGTCGTCGAGCCCGAGCGAGGCGCCGTCGACCGTGACGGCGTCGTGACCCGCCCAGGCCAGTCCGCCCGTCATCGCCACGAACAGCGCGACCACCCCGCCCACGCGCGCGAGGAGTTCGGCGGGGGAGACGACAGCTCCGGCCGCCCGCAGGGACCGCAGGAAGAAGAACGACAGGAACAGCGCCCCGACCAGGCTCACTCCCAGTGGCGTGATCTCGATGGCCGTGTGCGCCTCGGCCCCCTTCAGCCCGAACGCGGGCACATCACCGTCCGGAGTGACCGAACCACCCGCCCCGAGCGCCACGACCGCCGCGGTCATCGGCCCCAGCGAGCCCGCCGCGTCCGCGGCCAGCAGCCGCAGACCGAGCACCGCCGTAGCCGCCATGCCGATCAACGCCCAGCTCACGGAGGCGACCGCGGACAGCAGGACGTCGCCCCACGGCACACGGGTGCCGTAACCCTCGGTTGCGACGCTCGTGGACGCGCTCATGGCAGACCCCCCGATCCGCTGCGCGGTCAGGTTGCCGCGCATGTCCCCCCTCGCGTGGAATACCACTCTCCGGGCAGGTTTCAACCCCGTCAACGGGAACGGCCGATGGGCGCCTACGCAGTTTTCACAAGGCCCGACTTTCGGTCAGGGGGGCGAGCCTGAAATAGTTCCCCCCGATGTTCGACATCCCTAGACTCCCCGCGACGGGAGCACATCGGGGGACAACTCAGTGGGGCATGGAGTGCCGGAACTCGTACTGGAATCCAATGGACGGACCTGGACGCTCGATCCGTCCCGGTCATACGCGCTAGGACGCGATCCGCAGGGGGAGCTTGTTTTCGACGATGCCAGGGTTTCCTGGCGGCATGCCACGATCAGTTTCAACGGCCGCAGTTGGATGGTCGAGGATCACGGCAGCACCAACGGCACGTTCGTGCACGGACAGCGCGTCCAGCAGATGGAGCTCGGCGCCGGCACGGTGCTGAACCTGGGCAACGCGACCGACGGGCCGCGGGTGGGCCTGTCCGGTGCGCAGGCCCCGGCAGGCGCACCGCAGGCCCAGCCGCAGCAGCAGCCGTACGCCGCGCAGGGCGCCAACGCGGGCTGGGCCCAGCAGGCACCGCCGGCGCAGGAGCCGGTCGCGCAGCAGGCCCCGCCGCAGCAGGTGCCGCAACACGGTCACCCGCACCAGGCCCAGCAGGCCGGATGGCAGCAGCAGCCGCAGCAGGCCGCGTCGTACTTCCCCCAGCAGCAGGGCCCCGGCGGCGCGGCGGGGGCGCCACCGGTCTACGGCGACCGCAGCCCGACCACGTTCCACCAGTTCTCGCTCGGCCGCGTGATGCGCATCGGCCGTGCCCTGGAGAACGACCTGGTCGTCTCCGACCTGCAGGTCTCCCGCAACCACGCGGAGTTCCACTCGACGCCCGACGGGCGCATGGAGATCCGCGACCTGGGCTCGCACAACGGCACGTACGTCAACGGCCAGCCGATCCCCAAGGGCGGCACCCAGCTGCTGGGCCCGACCGACATCGTCGGTGTCGGCCACTCGACGTTCCAGATCGTCGGCGACCGGCTCGAGGAGTTCGTCGACACCGGTGAGGTCTCCTTCTCCGCCCGTCACCTCACCGTCACGGTCGACGGCGGCAAGCAGATCCTCAAGGACGTCTCCTTCGGCGTACCCGAGAAGTCGCTGATCGCGGTCATCGGTCCGTCGGGCTCCGGCAAGTCGACCCTGCTCAAGGCGCTGACCGGCTACCGGCCCGCCGACCAGGGCGAGGTCCTCTACGACAACCGGAACCTGTACAAGCAGTTCGCCGAGCTGCGCCAGCGCATCGGTCTGGTCCCGCAGGACGACATCCTGCACAAGGAGCTGACCGTCAAGAAGGCGCTCAAGTACGCGGCGAAGCTCCGCTTCCCGGCCGACACCACGGCCGCCGAGCGCGACGCCCGCATCGACGAGGTGCTGCGCGAGCTCAAGCTGGACATCCACAAGGACAAGAAGGTCACGTCCCTGTCCGGCGGCCAGCGCAAGCGCGTCTCCGTCGCCCTGGAGCTGCTCACCAAGCCGTCGCTGATCTTCCTGGACGAGCCGACCTCCGGCCTCGACCCGGGCATGGACCGCGACGTCATGCAGCTGCTGCGTGGCCTCGCCGACGACGGCCGCACCGTCCTCGTCGTCACCCACTCGGTGGCCGAGCTGGCGACCTGCGACAAGCTGCTGGTGATGGCGCCGGGCGGCTCGGTGGCGTACTTCGGCCCGCCCGAGGAGGCACTGAACTTCTTCGGCTACGACACCTGGGCCGACGTCTTCTCCGCCTTCGAGAACTACCGCGACTACGACTGGGCGGGCCGCTGGAAGGGCTCGCAGCACTACCAGATGTACGCCGCGGACCTGGACGCCGTCGCACCGCAGTCCGTACAGGTGCCGCCCATGCAGGCGATGAAGCCGCCGAAGCCACAGGGCTGGATGTCCCAGTTCGTCACGCTGGTGCGGCGCTACGTGTCGGTGATCGCCTCCGACAAGGGCTTCCTCGCCCTGATGGTGATCCTGCCGGCCGTGCTGGGCGCGGTGAGCCTGCTCATCGACGCGGACAAGGGCCTGCTGCCCAACCCGGCGAACCCGCAGACCGGCCGGATCATCCCGAACGGCACCGCCACCACGGTCCTGCTGATCCTCGCGGTCGGCGCCTGTTTCGCCGGCGCGGCGAACTCGGTCCGTGAGCTGATCAAGGAACGCGTGATCTACGAGCGGGAGCGCGCGACCGGGCTGTCCCGGTCCGCGTACCTGATGTCCAAGGTCTTCGTGCTCGGCCTGATCACGGTGTTCCAGGGCCTGCTGGTCGGCGTGATCGGCTTCGCCAGCCGCGAGATCCCGGAGGAGGGGCTGGTCCTCGGAGGGATGACGCTGGTCGAGCTGTCCCTGCCGATCATGGCCCTCGGCTTCACCTCGATGATGTTCGGCCTGGTCATCTCCTCGCTGGTGAAGACCGCCGAGAAGACCATGCCGCTGCTGGTGATGTTCGCGATCATCCAGGTCGTCTTCACCGGCTGCCTCTTCGCCCTGAACGGCGCGGTCGGCGTCAACCAGTTCTCGTACCTGATGCCCTCGCGCTGGGCGGTCGCCGCCGCCGGTGCCACGCTGGACTTCAACAAGATCAGCCCGCCCGAGAAGGGGGCCGAGGCCGACCCGCTGTGGGAGCACACCGTCGGCGCCTGGGGGCTGGACATGGTCGCGCTGATCGTCCTCGGCGTGATCTGCGGCTTCTTCGTCGCCCGCTTCCTGCGCCGGCACGAGCCCGAGGTCATGCGCAAGTAGCCCGGAATCCGTCGGCGGGCCCGCAGGCCCCCGCACGCCCCGAAGGGCGGCACCCCGTCAGGAGGGTGCCGCCCTTCGGCGTACGTGCGGCGTCGGCGACGTCGTGAAGAGGTCCGCGCCGACCTCAGTACGCGCTGTCGACGTTGTCCATGGTGCCGTACTTGTCCGCGGCGTAGTTGCACGCGGCGACGATGTTGGCGACCGGGTCGTAGATGTTCTTCGAGGTTCCGGGCACGTGGTAGGCCTTGAACGTCGGCGGGATGACCTGGAGCAGGCCCTTCGACGGGATGCCGTTGATGGCGTTGATGTCCCAGTCGTTGATGGCCATCGGGTTGCCGGAGGACTCCCGCATGATGTTGCGGTGGATGCCCTCGTAGGAGCCGGGGATGCCGTGCTTCTTCATGATGGCCCGGGCCTCGCGGATCCAGCCGTCGAGGTTGTTCGGGTAGGACTTCGGCGCGGCCTTCTTGACCTCGGTGCGCTGGGCGGACCGGCTGGTGGTCTCCTTCGCCGCACGCTTGGCGGCGGCCTTCTTGGCGGCGGCCTTCTTCTCGGCGGTCGCCTTCTTCGCGGCCGCCTCCTGCTTGGCCTCGATCGCGGCGACCTTCTGGCTGGCGGCGGCGAGCTGGCCGGTGACACCGGCGTGCACGTCCTGGATCTGCTTGGTGCTGTACGCCACCTTGGCCGTCGGAGCGGCCTCGCTCGTGGGCGTCGTCTGACCGCTGGCCGGGACGGCGGTGAGGGCGACGGCGGCGGCGCCGAGCGCGCCGACGCCGGCGATCGCGGCCTTCTGGTTGCGGTTCAGGGAACGACTGCGGCCACGGGGGAGGATGTTCTTGAGCATGGCGGGATAGACCTCTTCGAATAGCGCGGAGGTCGCTCTCGTCCGGTGGGGACAGTTGGTGCTTCCGGCACAAACGCCGCGGGGGAGAACCCACGGCGCTGAGCGACGAGAGCAATTCTTAGCGGCCGCAAAATCCGGAGGCAAAGGTGTGACGTACTATCCGGGATAGTGGATCAGGGAACGGCAAAGCGGGGCAGATTGGACCATCTGCCCCGCTCAAAACGGACGAGTCGTTCTCCTAATCCCCTTCGTACGTGACGTGCGCCCTATGCCCGGGCTCACATCGACCCCCCACCGTTCTCACTTTTGGTTGCTGAAGCAATGCGATGTGTAAGGGGGCGTGCGACGCCCTGCTACGGCAGCAGGAGATGGACGTCCCCGAACTCGTGCCACAGGTACCGACCCCGTACCGCCGCCTCGTACCCGCGGTCGATCGCCGCCCGCCCCGCCACCGCCTCCAGCATCAGCAGATGTGAGGCCTCGGGCTCGTGCAGGCCCGTCAGCAATCCCTCCACCACCCGCACCCCGCGCTCCGGAGTCACCACCAGATCGGTCCACCCGGCCCGGGCCCGCACCACCCCGTCGGCACCGGCCGCCGACTCCACCGCCCGCACGGCCGTCGTCCCCACGGCCACCACCCGCCCGTCACCGGCGCGCACGGCGTTGATCAGCCGCGCCGACGCCTCCGGCACGGCGAAGCGCTCCGGATACGGCGGCTCGTGCGACTCCGCCGACGCCACCCCGGTGTGGAGCGTCACCGGCGCGAACTGCACCCCGCGGCTCACCAGCTCCGCCACCAGCCGCGCCGTGAAGGGCCGCGCCGCACTCGGCATCTCCGCACTGCCGCTCCCGTCCGCGGCCGGCAGCGCGAACACCGTCTGGTAGACGGACAGCGGCTGGTCCCGGTCCGTGTAGGAGTAGCGAATGGGCCGCCCGTGCTCCCGCAGCAGCGTGGGCACCGCCACCCCGGACACCCGCGCCCACCACAACCGCTCCCCGCGCGCACTCAGCGGTTCCTCCAGCACCAGCCGGCCCCCACCCGGCAACCGCACCTTCGTCCCCGCCAGACCACCGCACCCGTGCCCCACCACTGCATTCGCACGCGCGCGCGAGACGCCCGGTGCCGCCCCGTGCGCGCGCGGGACACCCGTCCCGTCCGCGCGCCCGCCGTCCGTTGCCCCCACACGCGCGCGTGTGGGGACCGCTACTTCCGCACGCGCGCGCGTAGTGCCTCTCCCGTCCGGTTCCCGCAGCTCCACCGCCCACCGTCCGTCGTCCCCGCGCGTGGAGAAGTGCACCACCACGCGCGCGTGCCCGACCCGGCCGTCCACGGCGGCGGCCAGCGTGCGCGAGGTGTTGACGACCAGCAGATCACCGGCCCGCAGCAGCCCCGGCAGCTCCCCGAACGCGTGGTGGGACACCTCGGTGCCGTGCGACACCAGCAGGCGAACGCCGTCCCGGTCCAGGCCCGGCCCCCGCTGCTCCACCGGCACCCGGGCCGACAACTCCTCCGGCACCCTCACCGCCAGCGACGACATCACCGCGCCTCCAGCAGCGCCGGGGCCCCGTAGCGCCCACTCGCGGGCCGCTCGTCCAGCAGCCTGAGCAACGCCGGTACGACGCTCGCCGGATCCGGCCGCGGATCGTCGTCGTCCGGTACGGCCGCGGCGTACAGATCCGTGGCCATGTCCCCCGGATCGACCGCCCACACCCGCAGCTCCGGCTCCTCGGCACCCAGCACGGCCGCCAGCTGGTCCAGGGCGGCCTTGGACGCCCCGTAGCCGCCCCACGTCTCGTACGCCTCGGCGGCCGCGTCCGAGCTGACCGTCACCACCGCACCCGCCGGAGCCGCCCGAAGCAACGGCAACGCCTCCCGCACCAGGCCCAGCGCGGCCACGACGTTCACCTCCAGGGCCCGCCGCAGGCCCTCCAGGGGCAGCTCGTCCAGCCGCACCAGCGGCTCGGCGCCCAGCGCGCTCGCATTGCTGACCAGCAGATCCACGCCGCCCAGCCGCCGGGCCCGAGCCACCAGCCCCGCCCGGTGCCGGGAATCGGTGACGTCGCCGGGCAACGCCGTCACGCGCGTGCCGTACGCCTCCAGCGCCGTCGCCGTCTCCTTGAGCACCTCCGGGTTCCTGGCGTCCAGCACCAGGTCCCATCCCCGTGCCGCCAGGGCCTCGGCGAGCGCCCGGCCCAGTCCCTTGGACGCCCCCGTGATGATCGCAACCGGCATGACACACGTCCCCTTCGTCGTCCCCGCCGCCCGTCCGGCCGGCGTGAGCACAACGTAGGAACCCGGCGCCACCGGCCACCTCGGGCACGGGTCCCGACCGGGGCGGGCCCTTCGCCCTAGGTCCGGCGGGCGGGACCCGGGACCTAGTCCCACCGCCCCAGGCGACGCCCGTCACCGGGCCGATCCCGCCCCCACCCCCCGCGGGTACCGTGAGGACATGAGTCACGGCCCCCGGTCCGGCCTCACCGCGGTGAGTTCCGCGCTGCTGGCCATGAGCAGGCACCTCGAGGTGCGCGACGTCCTCAAGACGATCGTCGCCTCGGCCCGCGAGCTGCTCGACGCGCAGTACGCCGCCCTCGGCGTCCCCGACGACCACGGCGGCTTCGCCCAGTTCGTGGTCGACGGCGTCAGCGACGAGCAGTGGAAGGCCATCGGCCCCCTGCCGCGCCAGCACGGCATCCTCGCCGCGATGCTCCACGAGGCCACCCCCGAGCGCCTCGGCGACGTCCGCAAGGACCCCCGCTTCGGCGGCTGGCCCTCCGCCCACCCCGACCTGGTCGACTTCCTCGGCCTGCCGATCCGCGACGGCGACGAGGTCATCGGGGCGCTGTTCCTGGCCAACAAGAACTGTCCCAAACCCACGGGCACCTGCGGCTTCACCCAGGACGACGAGGAACTGCTCGGCATCCTCGCCCAGCACGCCGCCATCGCCCTCACCAACGCCCGCCTGTACGAGCGCAGCCGCGAGCTGACCATCGCAGAGGAACGCTCCCGCCTCGCCCACGAGCTGCACGACGCGGTCAGCCAGAAGCTCTTCTCCCTGCGCCTGACCGCTCAGGCCGCCACCGCCCTGGTCGACCGTGACCCCGCGCGCGCCAAGGGCGAGCTGCACCAGGTCGCCATGCTCGCCGCCGAGGCCGCCGACGAACTGCGCGCCGCCGTCGTCGAGCTGCGCCCCGCCGCCCTGGAGGAGGACGGCCTCGTCGCCACCCTGCGCACCCAGATCCAGGTCCTCGACCGCGCCCACACCGCCCGCGTCACCTTCACCGGCCGCGGCGTCAAGGCCCTGCCCGCCGCCCAGGAGGAGGCGATGCTGCGCGT
The DNA here is from genome assembly GCF_040686295.1 of Streptomyces sp. NPDC085944. Taxonomy (NCBI): domain Bacteria; kingdom Bacillati; phylum Actinomycetota; class Actinomycetes; order Kitasatosporales; family Streptomycetaceae; genus Streptomyces; species Streptomyces sp. NPDC085944. The sequence goes on from NZ_JBFBJX010000007.1 coordinate 414,671, forward strand.
GGCCCAGGAAGCCCTGCACAACGCCCTGCGCCACTCCGGGGCGGCACACGTCGACGTGACCCTGCACCGGCGGGGCACCGCAACCGTCCTGCGCGTCACCGACGACGGCTACGGCTTCGACCCCCGCACGGTGCGCCGCGCCGGACGCCACCTGGGCCTGGTCTCCATGCGGGACCGGGCGAACGGCACCGGCGGCCGGCTGACCGTACTATCGGCGCCCGGCGAGGGCACCACGATCGAGATGGAGGTTCCCGGTGGCTGACGCGATCAAGGTCCTGCTCGTCGACGACCACCAGGTGGTCCGCCGGGGACTGCGCACCTTCCTGGAGGTACAGGACGACATCGAAGTGGTCGGCGAGGCCGCCGACGGCGCCGAGGGCGTCGACCGCGCCCAGGAGCTGAAACCCGACGTGATCCTCATGGACGTCAAGATGCCCGGCATGGACGGCGTCGACGCCCTGCGCAGACTCCGGGAACTGGACAACCACGCGCGCGTGCTCGTCGTCACCAGCTTCACCGAGCAGCGCACCGTCGTCCCGGCCCTGCGCGCGGGCGCCGCCGGATACGTGTACAAGGACGTGGACCCCGACGCGCTGGCCGGCGCCATCCGCTCCGTCCACGCCGGGCACATCCTGCTCCAGCCCGAGGTCGCGGGCGCCCTGCTGAGCCAGGAGGAGAGCGGCTCCGGACCGGGCAGAGCCGGTTCCCTCACGGAGCGGGAGCGCGAGGTGCTGGGCCTGATCGCGGACGGCCGCTCCAACCGGGAGATCGCGCGTGCGCTGGTCCTCTCCGAGAAGACCGTGAAGACCCACGTCTCGAACATCCTCATGAAGCTCGACCTCGCCGATCGCACCCAGGCCGCCCTGTGGGCCGTGCGCCACGGCGTGACCGGCTGACCCGGTACGCGGCGACGCGCCGGAGGGTTCCCCTCCGGTCGGAGATTCATACCGTCGTGGGAATGTCCCCCATATGGCGCATCCTTCGAGGGGTCCGGCCGTTCTTCAGTGCGCACCGCGGCGACTGCCCCGGTGATCGCAAGGAGGGCTTGTAAGTGAAGAACCTGAAGAAGGCAGCGGCCGTGACGATGGTGGCCGGCGGACTGATCGCCGCCGGTGCGGGCATGGCCTCCGCCACCGACGGCGGCGCCCACGCCCACGGCGAGGCCATCGCCTCCCCGGGCGTCGCCTCCGGCAACCTGGTCCAGGCGCCGATCCACATCCCGGTCAACGCCGTCGGCAACAGCGTCAACGTCATCGGCGTCCTGAACCCGGCCTTCGGCAACCTGGGCGTCAACCACTGACGCAGGCCACCCCTCCCACCCGTGCCGCCCCAGCAGCGGGCAGTCGTGCCGCTGGGGCGGCACGGGTGGGCGCTGCGGCACCTCGTCAGCGCCGAGCAGCGCACCCCCGGCCCACGCCCCCACTCACGCCGGGCCGCCGCCAAGACACGGCACCGTCACTCAGGCCGCTCCACCACAACGGAGTTGTACGCCGCGACCTGCGCCCGCCGAGCCACCCGCTCCACCGGCCTGAGCGCATCCCCCCGCGCGGCCATCTCGGACGCGCTCACCGCACCCCCGTGCCCGTTCTCCGACGCCAGCGACACCAGCATCCCCACCCGCTGCGCCAACTCCAGCACCCGCACCGCCCGCGGCGGATACCCCGGCGCCAGCATCTCCCGCCCGGACGACCGCTCCGCCCGCGCCCGGTACGCCGTGACCGCAGCCTCCGCCACCGGTCCCGACCCGGCGACGTCCAGCCGCGTCAGCACCTCCGTCGCGTCCCGCAGCGCCTCCGCCAACTCCCGCTCCGCCTCCCCGAGCGAGGGCACGTCCGCCGGCACTGCCTCCCGTACCGGCAGGCAGTGCCACACCACCTCGACGTGCACGTCACCCTCGGGCCCCGCCTCGTACACCTCCGGCACCAGACCCAGCGCCGCCCCCTCGCAGATCACCGCCTCCTCGGCCTCCAGCGCCCGCGCGTTGAACTCCGGCGGCCCGCTCAGCCCCAGCGGATGCCCCGGCGCGGGCAGCGCGACCCGCAGCCCGCTCGCCCCGAGCGCCCGCAGCCGCCCCAACGCGAGCGTGAGCCCGACCGGCGCGTCCTCGCCCGGCAGTCCCGCCACCCGGTGCACCGCGTCGTCGCCCACGATCGCGACCGCGGCGTCGTCCGGCGAGACCATATGGGCAATAAGGGCATTTCCCCAGGCGACAAGGCGCCCTGCGCGTGGTTCCGAGAGCATGCCCCCACCCTAAGGACCGGACCGATGGAACAGTGAAGCCGACCGGTGGCGTAGATTTCGTGGAGGGGCCTGCGCCCACCGGCGCCGCGGCCCGAGCACAGGTGTACGCGACAGCCGAGACCGGCCACAATGCAAGGGGAGACAACGCGCTCATGAGCGATGTTCTGGAGCTTCAGGACGTATCCGTGGTCCGCGAGGGCCGGGCTCTGGTGGACCAGGTCTCCTGGTCGGTCAAGGAGGGCGAGCGCTGGGTCATCCTCGGCCCCAACGGCGCCGGCAAGACCACCCTCCTCAATGTCGCGTCCAGCTACCTCTACCCGAGCACCGGCACCGCCACCATCCTCGGCGAGACCCTCGGCAGGCCCGGCACCGACGTCTTCGAGCTGCGCCCGCGCATCGGCGTCGCCGGCATCGCCATGGCCGACAAGCTGCCCAAGCGCCAGACAGTGCTGCAGACCGTCCTGACCGCCGCGTACGGCATGACGGCCGGCTGGCAGGAGGAGTACGAGGACATCGACGAGCAGCGCGCCCGCGCCTTCCTCGACCGCCTCGGCATGACCGAGTACCTGGACCGCAGGTTCGGCACCCTCTCCGAGGGCGAGCGCAAGCGCACCCTGATCGCCCGCGCCCTGATGACCGACCCCGAGCTGCTCCTTCTCGACGAGCCCGCCGCCGGCCTCGACCTCGGCGGCCGCGAAGACCTCGTCCGCCGCCTCGGACGGCTCGCCCGCGACCCCATCGCACCCTCCATGATCATGGTGACCCACCACGTCGAGGAGATCGCCCCCGGTTTCACCCACGTCCTGATGATCCGTCAGGGCAAGGTCCTGGCCGCCGGCCCCCTGGAGCTGGAACTCACCTCCCGCAACCTGTCCCGCTGCTTCGGACTCCCGCTCGTCGTCGAGCAGGCCGGGGACCGGTGGACCGCGAAGGGACTCCCGCTGTCCTGACCCGCCCCCCGTGCGCCCTGTCCCCGACGTCCCCAACGGACCTACCATGACAGCGTGAACGACATCGACGCATGGGTGTGGTGGCTCGTCGCCGCGGCAGCCCTCGGGATCCCGCTCGTGGTGACCGCGATGCCGGAGTTCGGGATGTTCGCCGTCGGCGCGGTCGCCGCCGCCGTCGCCTCCGGGCTGGGCGCGGACCTGGTCGTCCAGGTCATCGTCTTCGTCATCGTCTCGGTCGCCCTCATCGCCGTCGTACGGCCCGTCGCCGCCCGGCACCGCGCCCAACAGCCCCAACTGGCCTCCGGCGTGGCCGCGCTGAAGGGCAGACAGGCCGTGGTCACGGAGCGCGTCGACGGCGGTGGCGGGCGCATCAAACTCGCCGGAGAGATCTGGTCGGCACGCGCGCTGGACACCGGGCGCGTCTTCGAGCCCGGCGAGGAAGTGGACGTGGTGGAGATCGACGGAGCCACGGCCGTCGTCATGTGACCCCGCCGTGCCACAAGTGGCCCGAACGACCCCCGAGTCGTGCAATGGTCTGTCAGACTCGACCAGCAAGATCCTCAACAGCCGTAAGATCAGCAGTAGTCAGAGCCAGACAGGGGTCTGGTCGCCAATAGGATCTGCCGGAGCGCCGAGGCGGAGAAGGGGACGGGGACAACCACGATGGAACCGATCATCATCGTCCTGATCATCCTGGTGGTGTTGGTCTTCATCGCCCTGATCAAAACCATCCAGGTCATTCCACAGGCCAGCGCCGCCATCGTCGAGCGCTTCGGCCGCTACACGCGGACCCTCAACGCGGGCCTCAACATCGTGGTCCCGTTCATCGACACCATCCGCAACCGCATCGACCTGCGCGAACAGGTCGTCCCCTTCCCGCCGCAGCCGGTGATCACCCAGGACAACCTGGTCGTCAACATCGACACCGTCATCTACTACCAGGTGACCGACGCCCGCGCAGCGACCTACGAGGTCGCCAGCTACATCCAGGCCATCGAGCAGCTGACGGTCACCACCCTCCGCAACATCATCGGCGGCATGGACCTGGAGCGCACCCTGACCTCCCGCGAGGAGATCAACGCGGCCCTGCGCGGCGTCCTCGACGAGGCCACCGGCAAGTGGGGCATCCGCGTCAACCGGGTCGAGCTCAAGGCCATCGAACCGCCCACCTCCATCCAGGACTCGATGGAGAAGCAGATGCGCGCCGACCGCGACAAGCGCGCCGCGATCCTCCAGGCGGAAGGTGTCCGGCAGTCCGAGATCCTGCGCGCCGAGGGCGAGAAGCAGTCCCAGATCCTGCGCGCCGAGGGTGAGGCCAAGGCCGCCGCCCTGCGCGCCGAGGGCGAGGCCCAGGCCGTCCGCACCGTCTTCGAGGCCATCCACGCCGGCGACCCGGACCAGAAGCTGCTCTCCTACCAGTACCTCCAGATGCTCCCGAAGATCGCCGAGGGCGACGCCAACAAGCTCTGGATCGTCCCCAGCGAAATCGGCGACGCCCTCAAGGGCCTTTCCGGAGCCATGGGCAACATCGGCGGCCTGGGCGGCGGTTCGGGCAGCGGAAGCGGCGGCGCAAGCGTCCCCGCCCAGGAACGCCGAGAGAAGCCGTCGATCGACTGACGGGATCCCTTGGATGCCGGGCGAGTGGGTCGCGCCCTCACAGGCGCGGGGAACTGCGCGCCCAGTCACGGACGGCACCGCACCCGGCATCGAAGGCCAAGCCCTTACGGTGAGGGGCCGTCACGCCGCGTCCAACACCAACCACTCCGGCAGCGCAGCGAAGTCGTCCCGGGCCAGCGCCAGCAACATCGCATCGGCAGGCGTCGGCTCGAACGGCTCTCGCAGCAATGGCATTCCCGCCTGCGCCGGCGTCCGGTTCGCCTTGCGGTGATTGTCCTCCGCGCACGAGGCCACCGTGTTGAGCCACGTGTCCTGCCCGCCGTGCGACCGCGGCACCACGTGGTCGACGGTCGTCGCCCGCCGCCCGCAGTACGCGCACCGGTGCCGGTCCCGGACCAGCACCCCCCGCCTCGACCACGGAGCGCGTCTTCGGAACGGCACCCGTACGTATTGGCACAGCCTTATCACCCGCGGCGCGGGTATGTCGAGCGCGGCTCCGCGCATCCGCAGTGAGGGGTGGGCCTGCTCGACGACGGCCTTGTCCTGGAGCACCAGAACGACGGCTCGATTCAACGTCACCGTCGACAGCGGCTCGAAGCTCGCGTTCAGCACCAGCGTGTCCCGCATACCAGCCCACCTCCCGTGCGCACCGGCCCACCCCCTGGCGGGCTGGGAACAACTCTGGCCGGGCACGCCGGGATGGACAACGCAATATCTGCTGCTCCAACGAGGGATGCCCCCTCGCCCCCCGGCAACAAAAATGCCCGCCCCTGATCCATTCCAAGACCGGGGGCGGGCAAACGTTCCATGAACGCTCGGAACACTCAGCTGTCCGCGGGCACCTCGTACTCACCGATCAGCTGGGCACGCGCGATCGTGTGGAACCGCAGGTTGAAGCCGACGAAGGCGGGGGTGCCGTCCGCGTCCGGACCGAGCTTCTCCTGGTCCACGGCGTACACCGTGAACACGTACCGGTGCGGTCCGTCCCCGGCCGGCGGCGCGGCACCGCCGAACTCCTTGCTGCCGTAGTCGTTGCGCGCCTGTACGGCCCCCGCGGGCAGCCCCTCGAACGCGCCGCTGCCCGCGCCCACCGGCAGCTCGGTCACCGAGGCCGGGATGTCGAACACCACCCAGTGCCAGAACCCGCTGCCCGTGGGGGCGTCCGGGTCGTAGCACGTCACGGCGAAGCTCTTGGTCTCGGCCGGGAAGCCCTCCCACCGCAGATGCGGCGAGGTGTTCCCGGCCGCGTAGACCTGAGCGTCCTTGAGCGTCCCGCCCTCCTGCACGTCCTCACTCGTGACGGTGAACGACGGCACGGGCGGGTGGAAGTCATGGGGGAGCGGACGCCGCTTCAGCTCGGTCACCTCGGTACCTCCTGATGTTCTGGTGCAGAGACGACCGAGCCTACGGGCTTCCCCCCTGGATCCCTCAGAACCAGTTGCGCTTGCTGCCGACCTCCGACAGCCACTGGTTGAGGTACGCCGTCCAGTCGGTGCCCTGGTAGTCGTTCAGCCCGACCTTGAAGGAACGGAACGTGTCGCTGCCCTCGCTGAACAGTCCGGGCTTCTTGTCCATCTCCAGCACGACGTCCATCGCCTGGGCGTCGGCCACGAAGCTCAGCTCGACCTGGTTCAGCCCGCGGTACTGCTGCGGCGGGAAGAACTCGATCTCCTGGTAGAAGGGCAGCTGCTGCCGCGTACCCCGGATGTGACCGCGCTCCATGTCCGCGCTCTTGAAACGGAAGCCCAGGCCGATGAACGCGTCCAGGATCGCCTTCTGCGCCGGCAGCGGGTGCACGTTGATCGGGTCCAGGTCACCGGAGTCCACGGCACGCGCGATCTCCAGCTCCGTGGTGACGCCGATGTTCATCCCGCGCAGCGCCTGCCCGTCGATCATGGTGATCGGCGTCTCCCACGGAATCTCGAGGCCGAACGGCACCGCGTGCACCGCACCGGCCTTCAACTCGAAGGCACCGCCGAGCCGCACCTTGGTGAACTCGATGTCCTGCTTGTACTCCTGGTCGCCGCTCTCCACCTCGACCTTGGCCTGGAGTCCGACCGACAGCCCCTCGATCTCCTGGTCGACGGACCCTCCCTGGATCCGCACCTCGCCCTGGACGACACCCCCCGGAACGACGTTGGCCTCGCTCAGCACGGTCTCGACCGAAGCCCCGCCGGCCCCCAGGCTCGCGAGCAGCTTCTTGAACGCCATGTCTCTCCCTCTCCAGGCTTACGTGTGGATCCTCGATCCATACAAACGCGATCCGGCCGTGGCCGGTTCCGCGCCCCACACCCTGGCAAGGCGGACGATCCCTGACCACCCCGCGCACGGTCCCGGCTGCGTTACGCTCGGACTGCATGATCGCGAGCCCCGACCGTACGCCCCTGCCCAGGAACTTCTTCGACCGCCCCATTCTCGAGGTGGCACCCGACCTCCTCGGCCGCATCCTGCTGCGCGACACCCCGGACGGTCCGATCGCCCTCCGCCTGACGGAGGTCGAGGCTTACGACGGTCAGAACGATCCGGGCTCCCACGCCTACCGCGGCCGCACCCCCCGCAACGAAGTGATGTTCGGCCCGCCCGGCCACGTGTACGTCTACTTCACCTACGGCATGTGGTTCTGCATGAACCTGGTGTGCGGTCCCGAGGGCCGGGCGAGCGCGGTTCTGCTCCGGGCCGGCGAGATCATCGAGGGCGCCGAGCTGGCCCGGACCCGCCGGCTCTCCGCCCGCAACGACAAGGAACTGGCCAAAGGCCCGGCCCGGCTCGCCACCGCCCTGGGCGTGGACCGCGCGCTGAACGGCACGGACGCATGTGCCTGCGAGGACACCCCGCTGCGCATCCTGACGGGCGCTGCCGTCCCCGGTGACCAGGTACGCAACGGCCCCCGGACGGGCGTGGCCGGCGAAGGCGGCGTCCACCCCTGGCGCTACTGGGTCGCCGACGACCCGACCGTCAGCCCTTACCGGGCACATGTGCCGAGGAAGCGCCGAAGTTGACTCTCCTTTGGGAGACGCGTAATGTAGCCCGAGCCGCTTGACCCGGGTACGGCAATCGCCTGCAGCCGGAAGCGGCCAACCCACTACCTCCGACTTCCCTCAGCGGGAGTGATTTCGGCATGTCCGCATGCTCGAATTCGAACTCGCGGGACTCGATTATGAGTCCCCGGAGAAATCGGCTAACGTAGTGAATGTCGAAAGGCCGACGAGTGAAAGCCGGAAGCCGACGACAAACCCCGCCGACCGGGAATCGGATCGAAAAGGATCTGATAGAGTCGGAAACGCAAGACCGAAGGGAAGCGCCCGGAGGAAAGCCCGAAAGGGTGAGTACAAAGGAAGCGTCCGTTCCTTGAGAACTCAACAGCGTGCCAAAAGTCAACGCCAGATATGTTGATACCCCGACCTGATCGGTTCG